>CAYZEI010000007.1:5501-15996 GCA_964477745.1 uncultured Candidatus Saccharibacteria bacterium
TTCAGCTTCAACAATGACGGAGAGGTGGCGGGCTCGGTCGGGGTTGATCCCGTCTACCAAGACGAAGCAACCTCAGTGTGGGTTGCGCATATCTCTGAATCCTCGCCCTCTAAGCGCAGTGCCGGCGATGCCGAGTTTACGACTTTCGCGGTCGTCAACTATTCGCTATCCCCTCAACGTGTCAGGGTGACTATCCGCGATATGTCAGGGGAGGTCATTTTCTCCAAGGACACTCCTGAGCTGTCGGCGGGTTCGGAATGGTCGTTCCATAAAGAACGCATCCTTTCTGGTGGCTGGTACGCGAATGCGCTTTCGGTCGGGGCCGACCCTTTTATGGGTGATTCTATGTTTCCGCAGAGTGTGTTTGGGGACACTTTTGTGGGAACGATTACGTTGGAGGGTTTGGGTGGGGGCAAGATTGCCCCTGTTGTCCTGAACATCAAGCGTAATTGGGTTTTGTCGGCATGCAAGGTCAAACCAATCCTCCCAGACGCCAACGAACAATAACAAAGAAGACATATACGGCTCGGCCGGAAAGTTTATGCTAACCTAATCGGAAAGCACGAGCATTCCCGCCGGGCTGGCTTTTATTTATAAGACCTAATAGTTATGGTATAATATTATAAAGGTACAAATTTAAAATCAATCCAATGAAACAAAAAAATTATAAAATAACAGCATTTATATTTGCTGGAGTTTTGTGTAGTTTATTTATTTATGGAATAATAAAAGCTGCAAATTCCGGTAGTGGCAGCGTTACTGTTAATATTCCGGCTAATTTTTCCGGCTCAGCTTCGGTTGATGTGGATGTTACAGGTAAGGATGCCTCAAATAATAGTTTAGCCGACAGTGTAACTTTAAATATATCCTGTAGTCCGGTTAATGCTATTTGTGGCAGCTCCCAAGGACAAAATTTTTTAACTGAGCCAACGACAAATCTTTGTGCTGATGGTGCCACCCCAACAGTGAACAATTTAAATCCGGGGTGGTCATGGACTTGTCCGGTCCAATCAACTTCTTGTGGTGGTAAATCTGCTAGCTGTTCCGCCACCAATACCCCCGGTCCGGTAAAAGGGGTATGTGGTTTTGCGGCGGCAAATTACGCAGCAAGTAACACCTCCTTTTTTGGTAATTTTTGTACAATCGGTTCTCCGGTGGACGCAAACGGTCAAGCTATTACTCCAATTTTTCCTGGTGCCGGTTCAAGTACCTCTTGGCAGTGTTCGGGGTTAAATGGCGGTGGAATGTCCGCGCTTTGCACAGCGACAGTAGCCGCTCATAAATACGGGTGTAATAGTAGCGGGTCTTGTGTATTAAATGACGCAACCGGAGCTTTTACTCTTTCCAATTGTAACAATTCTTGTAGCGGTGCGGTTTGTGGTGGTAGTGGACAAGTTTGCTGTTCTGACAATTCTTGTAACAGTAGTCTAAGCTGTTCTAATGGTATTTGTTCGCCTCCTCCATTAGCTTCTATTAACGGCGTTTGTGCAAATGTCAGTGGTGACCCCGCTAATATTTTAGTGTCTGCTCTATGTTCATCTGGAACAGCCTCGGCTGTTTCCGGTTCCGGTCCTTGGTCTTGGACTTGTGTCGGTAGCGGAGTCGGCCACACTGACGCTTCGTGTAATTCCTCTGTAATCCAACCCTCAAGTTTAGTGTTAAGCGTAGTTCCATCATTCAGAGTTATTAATGTCGGAGCAAGTGCTGTTTATGATGTAGAATTAGATGCTTCAAAATTCAGAAATAATTACTACAGCTATATCAGGTTTACGATTGATAACTGTCCGGCCGGTGCAACCTGCACTTTCAGTAAGAATGATATTAACGACAGCGCTTTTGTGCCTTATGGCAGATTGTCCAGTCCCGCCACCCTCACTTTAACTATTGCCGGGGCACCTCTTGGAACCTATAATGGAATGGTTGTCCATGCTGTTGCCTGGGATTCTTCAGGTGGTTGGAACGAAACAGCCGATGCCACTATTGGTTTAAGAGTAGGCCCTCTGCCTCCGCCAACCTGTACCAGCGTCACTCCCGCAGGAGGATCAATCGTCAATGGAACAAGCGGATTTTTTAATGTTTTTGCCAATGGGGTAAGCTCAGATGTAACAGAAGTTCGTTTTCCAACCTGGGGAGAAACAAACGGCCAGAATGATATTGACTGGTACTGGGGGACTAACATGGGAGGCGGAAAATGGGGCGCGGCTATAAATTTAGCAAACCATGCAGTAGGGAATACAGAGTATGGAAATATAATTACCCATGTATATATGACAGCTCCCGGGTTTGTTAATACTTGGTGCGGAGGCACTTACTTTACCAGACCGGCTCCGGCGGTTTGTGACAACACTTGGCGCAGAGAACCAAGTGGCGGCTGGTCAGCAAATCAACCTGTTGGGGCTTATGTCAATTCGTCTTTAAGTACCCAATTTAAAGATTCCATATACATGGTGGTAAGAGGAGACAGTGATTATCTTTATGGTCAGCGTTGTGCTTTTGCTGGGGCCAATTGTTTTTTTGGTGGATGGATGCCTTTGACTTCAGGTGGTGTAACTAAAACATCTCCTTTCTTGTGGATTGGCTCCGCTCCCGATGCTTACTATTTAAGTTATACAAACCAATCATGGCACAATATTAATTGGGCGGCTGGCTGGACCGGTTGGGTTAACTTAGGAGTACAACCATACCCTTGGGGAACACCTTTTCGCACCAAAGACAAAAACGGCCAATGGTGGCAGTTTAAGACCGACCCTTCCACGGGGAATATTATGTATAACTGTGGACCAGCTCAGGTTTGTGTGAATTTAAGTTTTGTTAGCGGTGCGGTTTCTCCTTCGTCAGTTAATCCAAAAGGAGCTTTTTCTGTGGTTTGTGATTTTGGTGCTTACAATGATGCCACTAACGCGGTAATTGGTGATGGTTCAACTGATGGCAATTGCAGTTATGTAAGTTTTGGTCCGGGCTCAAAGGCTAATTTTAACTGTACTGCCCCGACTGTAGCCGGATCTTATCCGATTTATTGTAAGACTAATGCCGGTACTTCGGATAATATTTGTCCGGTATCTCAAAAGATTGGCGATTTAATTGTTACTTCCGTCGGAGGTCCCAGTGTAGATCTTAAAGTTAACGGTCAAGACACCTCTGTTGGCTCTCCCTTAACGGTTCCCAGAAAAGATTCTTCCAGTATTAATTTAACCTGGACTGTAGCCAATGCCGACACCTGCACCGCAACTAAGAGTGCTTCTGCGCCTGGAGCCTGGTCCGGTGCTAAAGATAAAACATCCGGCAGTAATACCCTAGGCAGTATAAATGTGTCCGGAGCCCATAATTACACACTATCTTGTACCGGTCCTGGTGGTAATAGCTCAGACACTGTATATATATCAGTGCCGGTTTGTAATACTTTACCTTTTGTTTCCGGAAACGTTTCGCCGTCCTCAGTTAGCGCTTCCGGTGCCTACACCGCGGTTTGTGATTATGGTGTGGTAAATAACCAAATTTCTCCCGTTGTCGGTTCCGGTTCCTGTAGCTTTACAAACTTTACTGGTACAGTTGCTAATTTTAGCTGTGCCGCCGGGACAACAGTCGGGACATATACAAATAATTGCAAATTATCCGGACCAATTGCCCCAGACTATTATTGTGCATCCACAGACTCAATAAATAATTTATCAGTTGTCCCCGGTCCAACAGGCGGACCCGGAAATAAAATTGACGCAAAAATTGCCACCTGTCCGGTTTCAGGTGTTGTGCTGACTTGGACTGCAGCAAGTGGGGCAAATACTTATAATGTTTATCGCAGTACTCACGGCGGATCTTCGGCTTTACTCGCCGGTAATATTGGTAATGTTTTAACCTATACAGATATTTCCGGTACCGCAGGGACATTATATGACTATTGGGTAGAAGGAAAAGACAGCGTAAGCGGATTAGTATCAACTTCGCAGACCCCTGCTAATACCAATACCTCAGGCATAGCGAAAAATACTTGTGGTAGCGGGCCCGGACCGCTTACGGTGACCGTAAATAATGGTGTCTGTGGTTTAATCACAGTCAGCTGGTCTTCTGTAGCAGGAGCCACCTATAATGTTTATCGCAACACCACCGGAAATTTTCCAGTTACCGCCGATAGAATTAAACAGGGAGCGACTGGTAATTCTTATTCTGATGTTTCAGCCCCGGGGCTCTACTATTATTGGGTCACCTCGGTTGTGGCCGGTTCAGAGTCCGCGTTTAGGGCGCCAACCGTTGGTTCAAATCCATTCGGATTAAATGCCTGCGCTCCAAATCTTTCTTCTTCGGATAAAGATATTACAGCTGTAAATGACTCAGCTATTTCAACCAGTAATTGTAATGGGACCGATTCAATACCGGCCAGTGTTCAATTAAGCCTGAATGATAAAATAAAATTTGCCATTAACCTTTGCAACAGCGGTTCTGCGGCCGCCACGGGTATGACTGTAACAGACAGGCTGACAAACTTAGCCATGCCTTCAACAGGGTGGAATGCAAAGTATAACGATGGTACCGGAGACAAACCAATTTTGGCCAGTAATATTTCCGTAACAGGCAGTGCCCCAAACCAGATAATTACCTTTAAGAACATTCCGAATTTGCCCAAGCCCGGAGCAGTTCCGCCGGCAATTCGTCGGATTACTTTTGAAGCAAAGCTCAGCGTGCCGACAAATTTTTCAGCTTCGTCCGCCAGGTTCCAAAATGGTTTTACCGCAACCTATAAAGAGGGGTCAATAAGCAAATACACCCCGTTAATTCAGTTTTACACCGGTAAAGGCATTCCAACAATTATTGAAATTCCGTAAAACTGTTGCGCAGAGTTTAAATTTGCAGTTGGTATAGGGGGATTTGAATATGTCTGAAAAAAGCGTATAATATAGAAAATAAGACTCTTCCAAGAAATCAACAATAAATTTATGGAATCAGAAACGACTCCTGTTATCACACCACCCATCCCGGATCAAAAGCCGGTAGAGTTTAGTAAGCCAAAAAAATCTTTATGGGTTATTGTGATTTTAATGGCGCTGGCGATTGCGGTCTCGGCTTGGTATTGGCAGGTACAAAAAACCGGCAAACCGGTTGTGAACAATCAGCTCCCGGCAGGTTATAAAACGCAAGCTCCGGAAGCCGGCAAATTGGCGGAAGGTTTTCCCAAAGAACTTTTGCTGAGTATGGGTCAAGCGCAAATTCTTCGAGCCGAAGATACCGTGGTGGCAACGGGTCAAAATTATAAAATTGTAGACGTGCAAAGTGCAGACAAACCGGAAAGCCTGGCTGGCTTGTACCGAAATACTTTAACCGATGCCAAGTTCGGCTGGCAATTGGCAAGCTCCAATACCACCAATGGTGTTACCGTCTTAAATTTTAAAAAAGATAATGTGGTTTTTACGGTTACCATTATTGCAAAAGAATCCGGTAGCCAAATGAATTTAGCTTACATATTAGGAAAATAAAGCTAACAAACTTATATGCAAGTACTATCAAAAACCCAAAAAATTATTTTTTCCCTGGCCACTCTGGGCATAATAGTTTTGTTTGCAGTAATAATAAATATGCCGGTAAATGTTGCCTCTGCCGTAGGGGAATGTGACATGGTGGGTGCTCCAACCATAAGAGTAGATATTGACGGTCAAACATTTTGGGGCGATGGCAGTATAACCGTCCTAGCGGGTAGTACGTTGCCGTTTACGGTTTGGACTTACGCTGAGCCTTCTTCTCCTAACAGTATTTCTTATCCGGGTGGTTCTAATGCATATCCCGGACCATGCGGATATCTTGGTTGTCCGGGAAGGTCTTACACCACTTCGGCAATTAATAGCCCTGGTACAATTGTGGTTAATGTGACTCAATATTGTTCCGGGGGCGCTCCGCCTGAAGCCAGCCTTACAATAAACATTGGTTTGCCTTCCGCGACTTGTAATATAAATACTTTTACTTGTGACGGCAATGCAACCTTAGCCTGGGGGACGGCCAATTGTTCCAGCGTTAGTATTACTTCAAACAGTAGCCAAGTTATTGGTGTAGTTCCTGCAACCGGAAGTACCCAGGGCACAGTCGGAACCAGTTATACTATGACCGCGGACAGTAAAAGTTCTACCATAACTTGTCCTGCGCCAGCCTTAAATTCTGCCTGGCAAGAATCCGGTTCTCCAACCCTAAACAAAACCGTTACTCCGAATACTCAAATTACCGTACCCTTAAATTTCTCCAACACCGGCGCTAGTGGGAGTGTGATAAAGAATGTAACTTGTGATAAAACAACAGTTACAGGAGTGCCAAATGAAAATGTGTATATGTCACAAACTTGCCAGCCAACGAGCATTACAGCCCCCTAGTTTATAAATTTAAAATCATCTATTAAAAAGCTCACAATTTTTTGTGAGTTTTTTATTTAGAATTTTTAAAGAAAAGGCTTTCTACAATTTGATTTGACAAAAGCATTAAAAAATGCTTTAATTAAATTGTTAAGGAGGCTATAAGTTTATGAGAGTCTTAAAAGCTCTCTTGGTTTTTACGCTCCTAATTCAATTGGGGGTGTTGGCACAATCATCGTCAGCCGGTGGATGCGGAGTTTATCCGCAGTGGCACAACGGGGCATATTATGCCACTCGGTGGGTTTTCCCGTGGTTTGCCGCACAGGGCGATCCCAATGCGGAAGATATTGCGACCAGTCCGGGATGGAAGTCTTGGATTAGTGCTACTAACCTTTCTTCGAAAGAAGGCGTTAGTATTGACGTAGGTTTTTTGAGACCTGAAGGTGGCGGGTATGCTCAAGCTGTGTGGATAACCACTCGCGGAAGTGAACCGAGACGATTGATGGGAACGCAGTTTGGTATGCATCCTGGTGAAACCGTTGAGTTTCGTGTGCTGGCCAAGGCCAACAGCGAAGCTGGCGACGGTTACCCGATGCCTGGGCTTGTCTTTGGTTCTGTCCAGGTTACCTTCACCTCCATGGATCCCTGCGACCTGGATGTACAGGGAAAGCTGGCCCTGACGTTCCTCAATATTAAGATTGACGGTTCGGTAACACGCTTGGGTACGGTTGATGCCGTTCGCGTGGATACGGCCACAAACCGTGTCCTTGCTAACATTACCGCTACTCCGGCTTGGGCCAGAAACGGCAACCCTGCCGTTGAACTCCCATCGTTTGCCCTAATGAATTTGAGCGCTCTGCGCCAGGACATCAAGGTGTCACTGCTGGGATCCGATGGATCCCCAGCCATTGCACCTAAGACTGTCACGCTGGAAGCCGGAGCGGTTATGGGCATTGAGGTGGAGAACTTCTTTGGGATTGACGCGTTCAATACCACCAGCAAGACCTTCACCGGCCGGGTGGTGTTTGAAGGATCGGCTCCATTGGCCGCCATTGCCCTGCAGTTCGTGGGCAATGAAGCTATGGGCTCTAAGAAGGTTTGGTCCTTCTGATCCATCACGCGGGCAAAACCCAACGCAAAAAGGCCTGTTTCTAAGTTCCGACCCAACGGCGAACTTAGGAGCAGGCTCTTTCTATTTAAGTTAAGAAAAAAATGATTATTTTATATAAAATATTATTTATAAACTCAGACTTTTGAATATTTGACAAAACTTGGTATAATAAATAAGTAAATGATTTAACAATCAATACAAAAATGAAACCAAAAAGATTTAAAAGTAGTATAAAATTATTATTACTTTTAGGTGTTGTTGTAATCGGCGGGGTAGTTTATGTTTACGCGGATAACGCCGGAACGGGTAGTGTAACAATTAACGTGCCCGCGGGTTTTTCCGGCTCAGCCACAATTCAAGTTGGAGTATCCGGGCAGAATGCTAACAACAGTACCATCTCCAATTCGTTAACGTTAAATCTCTCCAGTGGCGCGGTCAACGGTGTTTGTGGTAGTGATGATGGTTCCAGTTTTTATTCTTTAGCTAATGGTTCATCCGGAGCCTGTAATCCCGGCACAGAAGCAAATTTTTCCGGCACCGGTCCGTGGACATGGATATGTAACGGGACCAGTGGTGGAAATCCTTCCAGTACTTGTACGGCCAATAAAAAACAAGATGGTGTTTGTGGTACTGCCTGTAGTACCCCGTCTTACTCCGCGCCCAGCACTAATTTATGTAATTATAATGATGCCTCAGTTCAACCGACCATAATTGTTTCCGGTAGTGGCCCCTGGTCTTGGACTTGTAAGGGTTCAAATGGCGGGACTGACGCGCCGGGTTCGGCGTTAAAAAAAGAAGATGGGGTTTGTGGTGGCGCGGCCACAACTTATGTTTTTTCCGCCAGCGCATACGCCGGACCTTACTGTTCAATTGGTTTACAAAGTGTGTCTCCGGCATTTCCGGCGGCCGGCAGTTCCAGTACTTGGCTTTGTGGCGGAATTAATAGCGGTAACTCCTCCGGCACTTGTACGGCCACTCATTCTGCCTCGGCGGTTGTAAATGGCGCTTGTGGCAGTTCCAGCGGACAAAATCTTTATAGCGCCCCAACAGGAAATTTGTGTTCTTCCGGAACCGCTTCCGCCAGCGGAGTTTGGAATTGGACTTGTGTTGGGAGTGGCACCGGTCATACCGATGCGCCTTGCAGTGCAAATCAAAAACAAGACGGCGTTTGTGGGGCTTGGTCCACCACCTATGCATATTCGGCTTCCAATTATGGAGCCGGCAGTTATTGTAGCGTGGGTAGTCAGTCAACTTCGCCAAGCTTCCCGGTAGCCGGCAGTTCCGCTTCTTGGACTTGCAGTGGGGTCAATTCCGGAAATACTTCCGGCACTTGTACGGCTACTCATTCCGCCTCCGGCGCCATAAATGGAGCTTGTGGTCCGGCGGCCACTAATTATGTTTCCACTGCCACAGCTTTTACCGGAGCCTTATGTAATGCGGGCTCAACCGTCAATTCCGGGAGCATTCCAATTTCCCCAAGTTTTCCCGCGGCCGGTTCCAGCACAACTTGGTATTGTTCCGGCACCAGTGGCGGAATAATATCTTCAGCTTGTACAGCCACTCGGGCGAATGCCGGCACTTGTGTTGCGGTAACAAATTTAAAACCATCTTCAACAGTGAACCCGGATGGCGCCGGAAAAATTTCTTTAACTTTTGATTCCATGCCTGGGGCAACAAATTATTTTGTCCGTCTTGATGATGGCGTAAACAGTCCGGTGTTTGACGATACCAGATTTGCCGGTCGCTGTAACCCGCATTATTATTGCGAGGATTTTATTAAGGCCACAAGTATTTGTAGTGGTTCAACTTGTACCATAACCAATATTCCGGTTGTAACCGGCCGGACTTATACTTATTGGGTTCAAGAGGATTTAATAACCGATCCGAATAACAGTTGTGGCTTAGCCGGTAGCGCTAATTTTACGGTCATTAATCCATTACAAGCTGTTTGTGATAACACTTGGCGAAGAGAACCCAGTAATGGTTTGGCAACCAATCAGGCGGTGGGGGCTTATGTTAGCTCGGCTTTGTTTACTCAATTTAAGGACGTGATATACATGGTGGTCAAAAATGGAGCAAATATAGTTTACGGACAGCCGTGTACTTTTTCCGGCAGTTCATGTAATTTTGGCGGTTGGACAGCACTTACACCCGGCGGAGTGTCTAATTATTCGCCATTTTTATGGATAGGTTCCGCGCCTGATGTTTATTATTTAAGTTATTCAAACGAATCATGGCACAATATTAATTGGGCTACCGGCTGGACCGGTTGGGCTAATTTAGGAGTACAATCATACCCTTGGGGAACACCTTTCCGCACGCAAGATAAAAATGGCGCTTGGTGGCAATTCAAAATCGATCCATCTAATGGAAACATAATGTATAACTGTGGCCCGGCTCAGGCTTGTGTGGATTTAAATTATTCCAGTGGAAGTTTTGCGCCGGCTTCGGTTGCCAGCCATGGGGCTTTTACAACAGTTTGTGACTTTAACGCCTATAATGATTCCGTTATTCCGGTTATTGGTGATGGAACGACGGATGCGGCTTGTAGTTTTGTAAATTTCAGTCCGGGAAGCAAAGCAAATTTTAATTGTACCGCGCCAACTGTCGGTGGGGTGTACGCCATAAAATGTACCACCAAAGCCGGCAATCCGGATAATATTTGTGCCGAGTCCCAAAGTTTAGGAAATTTAACTGTGATTCCGCCGGCACCGCCAACCGTTAGTCTGCTTATTAATGGAGCTCATAATTCCGTTGGTTCTCCTTTGGCTGTTCCCAGAAAAGATTCTTCTACGTTTAATCTTTCCTGGTCAGTTACTAATGCCACTTCTTGTACCGCCACTAAGAGTGCTTCTGCTCCAGGGACTTGGACCGGAAGCAAAAATACCACCTCCGGTATTGAAACTTTAACTACAATAAATGTTGCAGGTAGTTACAATTATACTTTGTCCTGCACCGGTCCTGGGGGAACCGTTACCGACACGGCATATATTACGGTTCCCGCCTGTAACACCCTAAGCTTTGTTTCCGGTAGCACCACCCCAGCCTCCCTTGCTCC
>CAYZEI010000007.1:16096-50611 GCA_964477745.1 uncultured Candidatus Saccharibacteria bacterium
GATTCCTTAAGCAAGCAAGAATAAATAAAGCCTTCGAGAAATCGGAGGCTTTATTAGCTACCAGAAAACCACGGACAAGCGGCCAGATAGAAAGCACGTGGCAAACCCAAAACCACCGGACCTCAGTCCGGTGGTCGGTTATTTATTCGAGGGCCTAATTAACGACTCTACCTTGGAAACACTTTAAGCATTTCAGCAGGGGTTTTAAGTCCAATGCCCAAATGCTTTCTTTCAGTATTGTAGTATGTTAAATATCTAGGAAGCTACTTGTTAATAATTGTAACATCTCTTGGAATTTTGGTCAGAAGTTCGTCTTGTATAGTTCTGTTAAAGCGTTCAATATGGGCATTGTCATTTGGTTGCCTAATTCTGGAATGTCGATGCCTGCCTTGAATGTGTTTAGTAAAGTAAGAACCAAACTCCGGACCATGGTCAGACTGGGTGCACGAAGCATCAATGTTTGTTTTTCTAAGTCCTGCGTTTAGAAACCTTACACTTTTACTGGCAGATATTTTGTTGTTTGACCGAGCATATGCAGTCCTGGTAGCTACATCAATCATTGTATAAACATAGATACGTCTTTTCTCGGAAATCATTAAGTGAATTGTATCAAGTTGTACTAAATCACCAGGTTTTTCAGCTCTGGGACGCTTTCCGGACATATGATGCTTCTTCCAGGGAGAATGTTTCCTAAGCAAGTGATTTCTCTCTAACTCCCTTTGGATATTTCTAACTGAGACCTTAATGCCTTCATCTTCCAAGTGAGACTTAATTACCTGAGCACATCTGCCTTTAAGTTTTAACCTGAGTTCACATATCCTAGCTCTGATCTGTTTATTAATTCTCCAAGGATGACTTTTAGATGCTGATGATTGTATAGGGATTACCACATGCCATTGATATGATATTTCTTATACCACTTGCTGACAGCCCCTTTAGTAAATCCGAAGTATCTGGCTACTTCAGTTATTGTTTTTCCTTTCCTGACCATTTCTACTGCTCTTGCTCTTAACCTTGGAAGTCTTGGATTAGTATCATAAGCCATATTTAAATTCTTTCTCCTACAGGATACCAAATGTTTCCAAGGTAGTGACACAATGCGGGGGGCTTGCAAAATACTCAGATTTATTGTATAATATATCCCAATCCAAAGATGGATTTTTCGAAATGGAGGAATAGACAATGAAGAAATTAGTGTTCGTTTTGGTGAGCGTGATTGCGCTCGCCGGTTCTTTGGTTGCGGCTGATGTTAATGTGGCGAACGCTGTGGCCAGCAATGGTTCGGTGTTTTCGCCGGCCGCCTCTTTTGGCGGGGCTTCGGCCATCAAACTCGGAACTGATGACAAGGGGCAGAATTCGTTCTGTTCTATTTTGTCCGGGTTTGACGGGAAAAGTTTCTTGGCCTGGCAGGCCAGGGAGACTTCGCCAATCCTCTGGGAAGCAGAACTTCCGGGCGGGTATAAGCTCACAAGCTCTTACTCGTGCTTTGGCACAAGTGGCGCTTATTTGGTCACTCCACACCCTACGCTTCGTGTCGGCGCGAATCCAGCGCTGACGTTGTTTGCCAAAGTCGGCGACAACCAGGTTGTCACAGTGCTGGACTCCGGGAAAACCCGGTTTACCGCCAATGACCCGACAACCGGCAAAAACACAGCGTACACTTACACCCAGATGGGCGGGAATGATTTCCGCAGGGATCGGGGTGTGGTGGTTACGGCTTCAGTGCCGGACTCTCCAACCGGTAGTCCGGTCGCGGCAATTCCGCAGTTGTGGCTGGTTGAAATTAAGGGTGCTACAATCACCCCTCTATTCAATCCGCAAGTTGACGCGAAGACCCAGTCGGTGACCGGTTTGAGCACATTCTGTATTTCAAACGGCTCACTCTATGTGACTGGGCAGGACCCGAGTCAAGTAGCGCCAACCAAGACAGCGCTCGCGCTGTTTCGTATTGTCGCCGGCAAGTCAGTCAAGATTAAGGACTACTTTGAACCAGCCAGTGCGCAACAGATCGGGTGCGTAGATACCGGCGTACAAGTGTACGCTCAAAACGCAAATGGTCTGGTGTTTGGCTACTTTGCCGACAACTCCTCGGTTGAACAGGTGTTCTTCTCCGGCTCGCAAGTCGAAGGGGTTAACCTTTCCGCCAAGGACGTGGTCTCAGCTGTGTCGGCTCAAGAGCTGTATGTGGTTTCCGCAACTAAGACAGCGGCAATCTACATTAACGGCTCCGAAGCCAGACTTGCCAAGACGTCTACCCAAAACCCGAAAGGGAATCCGGTTGCGGTAATGGCGGGGTCTAAGAACACTCTGTTGCTCCAGACCGAAGGGTCAGCAACCCGGCCGTACTTTATGTATCGGCCAAGCCTGGTCAAGGCGGATTACACCGGCAGGCCGGGCGATAGCGTCAGGTTTTCTGGAAGCGATTTGGTGGTAGAAGGTCTGCTACCAATTGTTAACCTTAATGGTTCGGTGCCGGAATACAGTGCCGACACCAAAGGCAAACTTACTGTTGTTATCCCAACGGATGTGACAGTCGGCGACACGTTAAATGGTACGGTGAATGTGTGGGGGACTGTCTTGGGCTTTACTGTCCAGATACTCCCCGCGGATGCACCGCCGACACCACAGATTATTTCTGTTGACGGCACAGTGTTTGCTCCTCGGAGTATTCTGACTGTCCGTCACAGCGCTTTGCGGGAAAACACCGAGAACGCAGATCCTAACACCGCAACCTTCGACCTCAGCGGGGTTTCGGCCACGCTGGATGGCGTACAGGCACGGTTGCTTTCTTCGGGGCCTGAAGAACTCTCAATTTTGGTCCCCAAAGAAATGATTGGCAAGGCCTCGGCCAAGCTGGTCATTCGTGCGGCCATTAACGACTACGTGTTGGACACGAACCCGGTCGCCATTAATTTGGAACCGGTTGCCGACAAGTTGTTCACGTTTGATTTTGCCGGGGTGGACTTGCCGTTCATTTTTTCGCCCAACGGCGGAATTGTGTCGCAGTTTACACCCGCCAAAGCAGGGGATTCCCTGACGGCATACGGTACTGGTTGCGGGGTAGAGCAAATCCCCGAGGACTGGGAAAACCCGGCTGATGACATCGCGGGACTGTTACCGCAAATCAGCATCGGGGAGCTAACTTTAACTGCCGACTCAGCCGTCATGGTTGGTGGGCAACCTGGCGTGTGTCGGTACAAATTCACGCTACCGTTGGAAACTTCCAGCGGGCTTAAGATGCTAGTGTTTGCCTCCCAATCGGGGGCGGGCTACCAGCTCTTCATTCAGTAGAGGATTGTATCCTCACCTTGGGCAGGAGTGTGCGCCGTAATGCGTACCTCCTGCCCTCTTTTTATGCTATAATATATGAGTAGAAAAGGCTTTATTTTAACTTTTAATTAGTAATGCAGACTGAGTAAATTTGACAAAACCCTTATTAAATAAGGATTAATCAAGGGCTTGACAAATTGTGTTTTTTCTGCTAAAATAGTAAGTTAAAATAAAAAACAAAATATCTTACTTTAATAGCTATAAGGAGGCTAGATTAAGTATATTTTATGTTGGGAAAGTTTGAGTTGGAGAAGTTTTGGTGCCGAACGAATAGAAAATAATTTAAAGATTTTGTAATTAAAAGATTTAAAGATTACAAAATTTGTAATTGATTTTTGTTTGTTCGGTCTCAAAATTTCAAATTGGAGCGTGACATCATGAGGAACACCCTCAGTCTCATAGTCTTAGTGCTATTCGTAGCACTCGTTGCTATCACACCGGTGATGGCGCAAACCGCAAACCAACTTCCGTGCATCGTTGGAATGATCGATCGCCCCAGTTTCTCTGTGGGCGACGCAGTGAGGATTTCCGTTGCTCTGAGCAACGGGTTCTGTTCGTCAAGAGTTTTGGAGTCCGGTGGGCAAAGGGTTGGGTTCGCCCTACTCAAACAGCACACCGAGATTTACCAGAATGGGTTCTCACAGTCGCCTGCCAGGTCAGCGGTTCTACCAGGTCATCCCTTCCAGGTTGTCTGGTGGGAGCAGATCGGCTTTAAGTCCGCTCTTGTAACAACTCCCAAGAACAGGGAGATGCAAGACGGGGCAAATTTTGGCGATCTCCAGGCCGGCAAGTACGCTGTCTTGGTCAGTGTGTATGACGACGCGGGGTACGACTACCTCATGTCTCTGCGTTTTGACATCGGAGTCGATGTTCCTACCGCAGGTACCTTGAGCCTTGTCGACCCTATCAACCCTCCGACGACGGCCGGCCCTGAGCCCGTGGATTTTCCCACGGAAGAACCCAAGGTTTACCTGCGGGCAGGACACACGGTCGTTGACGAGAGTTTACGGTTTTCCTTTGGAAGCGACATCGGTGGCAAGACGGCCACTGGTTTCCTCTACCAGGGGAACGGAAACTTCTCGTTGGTGCACGCAACCGCGTTCGTTACCATTGGTTCCCTTGGTGATTTGCCATGGGTTCAAGCGACAACGCCAGTTAAGGGATGGGACCTCGACAACAAAAGACCAGTATTCGCATGCTTGAAGCCCGAAGGAGCCGTCGCGCACACCTGCGCGAAGGTTTTTGATCCCAGTTTCCCTTCTAGGGAATGGAATGGATTCGGGAACTTCGAGGGGCGGAACTAGGCACTTGGATACGCCCCCTCACCCAACAACCACGACGCTCGCCGCCAACCAGGCCGCAAGCGTCAACAACCAAAGGCCGGAGCATATAGACGACACTCGTCTCGCTCCGGCCTTTTCCTATGGTTAAAATTTTATAATCCTGTTTGATTTTTTAAAACTATGGTATAATATTTATAATAAACTAACTAAAAAGCATTAATAAATAAACCAATGCTTGAAACAGAAAAACAATCAAATACCCCTTCAGAAATGAGTCAAAAAAATGACCTTGGTTCTGGGCAGAAAATAGAACAGGCAAATTTTGTTCCAGGAATAACAGTAAATCAAAAATTAATGCCAAAAAACCCTAAACCCTTAAAAATTCTTTTTTATGGGTTTATTTTAATTTTGGTTATAACCACAATTTTTATTTCATATAATAAATTGGCAGGTAAAAAAAATATTAACCAAAACCAAAATACTAACTCTCAAAATACATCAGGGGCAAAAGGTAAATTTTATACAAAAGAAGAAGCCGATGCCAGGTTAGCAGAATTAAGGTTTGCTCAAAGTAGTAAACCATTAATACCATTAACATCAGTTTTGCCGGATAATTTTCCGACGGAATATATTCCAGTGCAATACGAAAAATTGATTTCAGTTGCTGGTACACCGAACACTGAAAATAAACCATACGGCGCGACTTTTGGAGTTTCTGGTACAGTGGAAGAAAAATATAATGAAGTTAAAAAATATTTTCTCAATAAGAATTGGGTTTTTACGGAATTGCCAAATAGAACAATTCCAAACCAGGGCAAACAAATTGTGGCTCAAATTAAAGACGTAACAATTATCGCAACTGTTTCAAATGAAAATGCGAGTACAGTTGTAAATTTAAATATTATTAGCCAATCCAATGCTAAATAAAGTACTCAAAGTTTTATTATTTGGTTTGTTATTAGTATTTATTTTTCTTGGTTCTACAAGCAAAGTCCAGGCTGTTTGTGCTACAGCTTGGTCCGCCTATGGCGACCCTGCACTTTATGGTTCTAGTGGATTTAATTTTTGTGGCGTAAATAATGCTCCTGCTTCAGCAGCAGATTTGAGAGATACAGTTGTTTCAAAAAGGAGTTGTTATGGAACGAGTGGTACTTGTGTCGGGACAGAAACTTGTATGGCTGGGGGAACCGCATATCCTGTATGGACGGATCAATATATGGCCGTGGATCAGCCCACATATAACCCTACCGCAGTTGGAGGAACATATGAGTATTGTATCAGCGATGCTAATTGTTCCGGTGGAAAAATTGTTATTGATGGAAATGGAAACACAGTAAATGCATTGAATTCTTGTATTTCTCATTATGAGTACCAGATTTCCACTATACTTGAATCCTTTGCTCAAGGTCATACGCCAATGACATATGTGTACGCTTCTAATTCCCTCAATGCGGCTTTTGCCCAAGATCGGGTTTATGCCTATGGCGGTGCGATGTTTTATCCTGCTTTTCTGGGAGCGGTTATGCCTCTTACGCTGACGCATGCTCATATAGACGATACTACTGCTGGATATATTAATACTTTTCCTACACCGGGTGGTCCTGTGTCGAGCGGTACTTATTTGACTTGCAACGTTTCTGCTGGTACTAGTATATTACCCTTACCCAGAATTTGTTATCCCCGATATACCTACTTTGAAGGGTCTGGTGCGACTAATGGGGCTTGTGGTACGGCCAATGGTACAACTGTTGCCACCGCTCCTTCTTCCAATTTGTGTTCATCAGGTACGGCTTCTTCAGTTACCGGCACAGGTCCTTGGAATTGGAGTTGTATTGGTTCCGGTGGGGGAAGCACAGCTTCTTGTAGTGCTAATCTTTTAGGAGCTCCTGTAGTCAACGGTTCTTGTGGATCTGCCAATGGAGTCGCTTTAACCTATCCTCCAGCCTCAAATTTGTGCGCGACAGGAAATGCTTCTGCTATTGCCGGTGAGGGTCCTTGGAATTGGAATTGTTTGGGCAGTGGAGGAGGAAGTAATTCCGCGTGTAGCGCGCCGTTAGATGGAACTGCTCCTTTGTGGATAGAGGTAACCTCTGCCAATGGTGTTATCCCTGTTGGAGGAACGGCAACGTACACCTTCATTGTCCACGCCGCAAGAATTTGGCCGTTTTTTAACTATATTGGTTTGAGCCTGAACAATTGCCCTGCCGGTGCCACTTGTACCCTTAGTCAAACCATATTAAATATTACTCCTGATTTTAACGGCTATATAACCAACCCGTCTAATCCTGTTACCTTAACTATTACCGGCGCTCCGGTAGGGTACTACGGCAATATTAAAATAAACGCAGACGTAAATGGGGGGAATTTGGAACATGGTGATGTGATTGTTGGTTTAAAAGTTGGTCCGCCAACATGTACGAGTACCGGTCCTACAGGTGTGGTTACGTCCCTGGCCTCAGGGTTCTTAAATGTCTACGCATATGGTATTACTCCGGATGTAACTAGTGTGAGTTTTCCTACCTGGGGAGAAACCAACGACCAAAACGATATTGTTTGGTATCCTGGAAGTAATATGGGTGGCGGAAAGTGGGGCGCGACTGTAAGTCTTGCCAATCACGCATTTGGCAGTCCGGAGTATGGGAATATTTTTGTTCATGTATATATGAATTCCACTGCTTTTCCTAACGTTCTTTGTGGAACCGCTGCCAGTTTTGTAAGAACCCCACCTACCACTTGTAATCCTGCCACTGTGGGTACCAACCAAATGTATGGTTGCAGTTACAATGGTACCGGGTTTAATACTTTAGTCGGCGGAGCCATAACTGGTCCGGTGGTTTCCAGTCCTGTTCCTGCCAGCTCTAACATTTTGCCGTATCAAGACTGGACTTCCGGCGGACCAAATGGCTTACCCAATAATTTTTCCACCCGGTGGAAAGGTAATTTTAATTTTCCCGCCGGCACTTATGCTTTTACTACCGGTTCAGATGATGGTAATCGGTTGTACATTGACGGTAACTTATATATAGATAAATGGATTCCTCGTGGGTATGTCACAGACACGGTAAATATTAGTTTTCCTACTACTGGCCAACACACAATTACTTATGAATATTACCAAGCAACCTTAGGTGCCGCATACAGCTTGTCCTGGGCTTTAATTGCTCCACCAACAGTTGATCTAAAAGTTAACGGATCAGACACCACCTCTACTACCCCAGTGTCTATCCCGAGGAAAGATTCTTCTACCTTTAATTTAACCTGGAACGTAACCGGCGCAACTTCTTGTACTGCTATGAAAACAGTTGGTGCCCCGGGGGTTTGGACCGGAGCCAAAAGTACTGCTTCAGGAAATGAAACTCTAAATACTATTAATTCTGCCGGGACGTTTAGATATGTTTTAAGCTGTACAGGTCCTGCAGGAACTACCTTTGATGAAGTTTATGTCACAGTCCCAACCTGTAACACCCTAAGCTTTGTTTCCGGTAGCACCACCCCAGCCTCCCTTGCTCCAAATGGGGCATATACCTTGAACTGTAACTATGGCGCAGTCAACAACCAGATTCAGCCAACTGTCGGTTCCGGTTCTTGTACCTGGAATAACTTTTTTGGTACAACCGGTAGCTTTAATTGCACAGCCAGTTCCACTACCGGTTCTTTTGCCAATAGCTGTAATCTTTCTTCCCCAATTGCTCCAGATTACTACTGTGCTTCAACTAATGCCATAAATAACTTAACCATAGTCTCAGCTGCTCCCCCCACCATAACTCTAAGTACAACTACTCTAGCCTTTACCGGAGTTTCCGGCGCAGCCACCCCAACCGCCAGAAGCCTGTTAATTACAAACACCGGAGCGGCCGGTAGTAACTTACTATACCGGGTGCAAACTAACCAAACTTGGTGTCGGGTCAATGGGGTAAATAGTACCGGATCAATCACCGGTGGACCATTGGCTAGGAATGCCACTTCAACTATTTCAGTCACTGTGAGTCCACCATCTAATGCCGGTAGCTTTTCTTGTACCATTACAGTTACAGATAATGGTTCCAGTCCTGCCGCTACTAATAGCCCTCAGACTCGCGTAGCCACTTATGCTGTGAGTCCTGCAAATGTCACCGGGGTTACCTCTGCTTTGGCATCGTGTCCGGCCCGGACAATTACCATTGCATGGGCTGCGGCTAACAGCGGAGCTACACCTAGAACCTATACTGTCTATCGCAATACGGTAAATAGTACCGTTGGTGTATCTGTTGCTACCACCAGTATTTCCAGCTTGTCATATGTAGACTCTCCGGCAATTGGCGGAACCTATTACTATTGGGTTAGAGCTGTTAGTGGTGGTTTGGGAAGCCCCGCTTACGCCGCTTCTGTTCCTGCCAGTCAGACAAATACTTCTTGTGCTGTTAACACCGCCCCGGTATCTAATGCCACCATCTCTAAAGACGGGGTAACTTATGCTAATATCATTACTGTCACCCAAGGAGTAGCCACCCCAATATATTTAGCTGCTTCATCTACTGCCGGAATCTCCACAGATCCGGATGGTTGGACTCACGCAACTTATGGGATGTCCGGTGGGACAGCCAAGTGTGATTGGAACAGTGACTTAAACCAAGGTGCTGCGACTTACGAGACCACAATAAATACCCCGGCAACAGCCACAAACTGTAACATCTCTCTAGGCAACTTAACCTTTAATGACGCTCCCGGTACTTACACTTACAATGTCTTAAGACTGACCGACCGGGGTGGGTTAGTTTCCGGAGTAGATACCGTTCAGATTACCGTGACAGCTCCACTTGCTCCTCCTCCGGGTGGCGGACCGTCGGATCCGTGTGTGGAGAATGGTTTAAATATTTGTGGTACCAACCCTCCAAACAGTAATCCTAGCGGTGTGGTTTGCGATACCGTGAAAGTGGCCTGGACTGACAACTCTTCCAACGAAACCGGATTCTATGTCTACATTGATGCGGACAACAACTTAGCCAATGGTTACATTCAAAGATATACCACAGCAGTAGATGCTACCACCTATACCATAACCCCGCCAAACAATGCTGTTGCCTATCACTATTTCATTTCTGCCTTTAATGCAGGAGGGGAATCAGCCCAAATCCCGGCTGATGATAACCCGATTTCCGCCCAGGCCTGTACCCCAAACTTAATAACCTCTGACAAGGACATTGTGGCCATTAACGGGGCAAATATCGGGAATGGTTTGGGAGACCAATGTGACGGTACCGACCCATTGCCTTCCGGGACACAATTAAATCTTGGTGATAAATTAAAGTTCTCCATTAATTTGTGTAACGGTAATGGAGCCACAGCAGTTATTTCCGCCCTAAGCGACAGTATGACTAACTTAGTTATGCCTACCGGCGGGTGGAATGCCAAATATGACAACGGAACCGGGGAAGTGGCCATTGCTTCTGTCGTTCCGCCCATTACCCTGGCGGAATCCGGCTCAGATCCAAACAAGACCTTAACCTTTGGTAGCGTTCCTAGTGTTCCGGTTGGAGCCATCCGCAGAATTACTTTTGAAGCCAAATTAAGTGTGCCAACTAATTTCTCTGCTACCTCCGCCCGCTTCCAAAACGGCTTCTCTGTCACCTACAATGCCGGAGTGGTTAATAAATTTACTCCACTGTTGTTATTCTTTACCGGTAAGGGGGTACCATCGGTAATGGAGATTCCTTAAGCAAGCAAGAATAAATAAAGCCTTCGAGAAATCGGAGGCTTTATTTATATTCTATATGTTTGATAAGTAAGATTCTGGACAAAAGTGGGAGAATCAATTAAAATAAATAATTATCTGAGAAATTAAATAACTTTAATTCTTATGAAAAAAATTGTAAAAGGCTACACATTTGATGACGTTTTACTGGTCCCTCAGTATAGCGATATTTTACCGACAGAAGTTACGACAGCTTCCCGGTTTACGAAAAAAATTACCTTAAATATTCCCATATCTTCCAGTGCCATGGACACCGTGACTGAAAGTAGTTTAGCTATTGCTTTGGCTCGCTTGGGCGGAATCGGAGTTATTCATAAAAATATGCCCTCGGCAAAACAAGCCGAAGAGGTAACAAAAGTAAAAAAGGAAAAATTATTAGTGGCGGCTGCTATTGGAGCGACCGGAGATTATTTTGAACGCGCCACTGAATTAGCCAAAGCCGGAGTAGATGCGATTGTGGTTGATACTGCTCATGGGCATTCCAAGCGCGTGTTGGAGGCAGTTAAAAAAATAAAAAAACATATTAAAAATGTGGAAGTGGTTGCCGGTAACGTCGCTACTGCTGCCGGTTTTTCCGCACTTGTGAAAGCTGGGGCGGATGCGGTAAAAGTCGGTATTGGGCCCGGGAGTATTTGTACGACCAGGATTGTTTCCGGTGTCGGGGTTCCACAACTTACTGCGATTTTAGATTGTGTGGCGATTTCAAAAAAAACCAAAGTGCCTTTAATTGCAGACGGCGGAATAAAATTTTCCGGTGATATGGTAAAAGCTTTGGCTGCCGGTGCATCTTGCGTCATGGTGGGTTCGCTATTAGCCGGCACCGAGGAAGCACCGGGTGATATTACAGAAAAAAACGGCAAGAAATTTAAATCATACCGCGGTATGGGAAGCTTGGGAGCCATGCAACAAGGAAGCAAAGACCGCTATGGTCAAGAAAGTGTCTTGGCTTTAAATAAGTTGGTGCCCGAGGGAGTGGAAGCTCAGGTAGCTTATAAAGGTCCGCTAGAACCAGTAATTGGGCAGTTAGTGGGTGGATTACGCTCCGGAATGGGTTATTGTGGTGCCAAGAATATCGTTCAACTACAAAGCAAATCTTGCTTTGTGGCCATTACCCCGGCCGGGCTTAAAGAAAGTCATGTTCATGATGTTAGTATTACCAAAGAAGCCCCGAATTACCACGCGGAATAGCACGGAAGCTTATAGCTGTTAGCTCCTAGCTTATAGAAAAAACATCACCCACTGGGTGATGTTTTTTTGTGTTCCCTAGAAGTTATAAGCTAACAGCTAGAAGCTAATCTATCCCCACTCTATAGTTACAGGCGGTTTGTCTGATATACGATAGACAACTCCACCAACCTCTCTTATCTCATTGGTTAACCTGCGAGAGACATGATTTAAAAATTCAAACGGGAGTTCAGCCGCACGGGCAGTAAAACCATTAACCGACCATACAGCCCAAAGCGCAACCACAAAACCTTCGGCGGAATCATCGCCTTTGGTGCAAGTGGTTAATGAATTAGTCACAACCGCACCGGCTTGCCAAATATTTTCGTATTGCATCCAGCCCCTCAGTTCTTCCATATAAATTGCATCTGCCTGGCGGGCCACTTTTAGTTTGCCTGCCGTCACTTCGCCTTCTATTCTAACCACCAATCCGGGACCCGGGAAAGGATGGCGGGAAAGCAAAACTTCGGGAACGCCTAAGGATCTTCCCAATTGTCTGCCGGTATCTTTGACACAATCAGACAGTGGTTGGATTTCCGGTAAAGAAAAATTTAAATTTACATTATGATGGATTTTAATTTCCGCTTTCCGGGCGCCGGAATCATAACCGCCACCGCTTTCGGAGATGTCGGTATAAAGCGTTCCTTGGGCAATAAAGTCCGCCTGGAAATTTTTTGCTTCCGACTCCAGAATTTCCTTATAAATTCCTCGCATGGCAATCCGTTTTTCTTTCATGTTGGTTTTGCCTTGCAGGGCGGTGAGAAATCCATCTGTGGCATCGACAATTTTTACGGTTAACCAAGGCTCGGTTCCAAAATATTTTAGGACATGCGCTTCGTCTTCGGGACGATCTATTCCTTTAATATATACGCCAAGGATTTTCGGAGTATCGGAAGTCAGAGGATCAGAAATTGCATGTTTTAACAGGTAGGCAACGGTTGACGAATCTGTACCTCCGGATAGAGCCAAAAGAATTTTTTTGCCGGCTATTTGCTCCCTTAATTCAGTAATTTTCTTTTCGGCCAACTCTTTGGCCGGAAATCGGGTTTTGGCTTTGCATATTTGGAAGCAGAAATTTTCAAATATTTTTTCACCAAATTCGCTTTCGGTTACTTCCGGATGGAACTGCACTCCCCAGAGATGTTGAAAGTTCGCCGCCGCAGTTGGGGCATTGGCTGTGGTGCCGAGAATGGATAATTTTTCGCTTGGCTCAATAATATCCCCGTGACTTTCTAAAACTTTGGAGGTATTTGGAATATCTTGAAAAAGTAAGGAAGGCTCGGATAGGGTAAAATCGTGTGTGCCAAATTCCCGTTTGTCGGAAAGTCTAACCGTAACCCCAATATGATGAGCCCACATCTGAAAGCCCAAACAGACCCCCAAAGTTGGCAAGTTAAGGTCAAAAATTTTGCCGTCAAATGGTGGCTGTTCATAGGCCGAGGCCGGGCCCCCGGAGAGAATAATGCCGGTAGGCATAAGAATTTTTACATCTTCCGCAGAAACAGTTGCCGGGTCTGCTACCAGACAAAAAACTCCTAATGAATCAAGTTTTTGTTTAATTAGGTGGTCAAATTGACTTCCCATTGAAAATAACAAAAAGAGCTCATTAGTCTTACGGATTTGTTTCTCTTCGTTGATTTCCGCCAAGGCTTCGGCAGTGGCGGATTTAAAAGTTTGTAGCATAGAGTATTCATTCTTTTTCTCCCCAAGCCATGGGGAGATGTCACGAGTGCATCCGAGTGACAGAGAGGTTATTTAATGTATTTGTAACCATATTATATAGAAAAAGCATCAGATAATCAAAACGTCCCGATACTCGGGACGAGGGAGATAGGAAATATCTTTGGTGGACCGTGGGAGAATCGGACTCCCGCCTGTCGGATGCAAACCGACTGCACTACCACTATGCTAACGGCCCGTAAATATACAAATAAATTCCAATTATTCTAATTTCAAAGGCTGGGCAGAAGCTTTGAAATGGAATTAGAATAATTGGAATTTAGAATCTTCCTGATGGTAACATATTAAATAACCATAAAACGCTTAAGACGCAAAGGCCGAGGCCAAATATTTTCCACCAAGTGTAGGTTCCAGCCCCAATACCACCAGCTAAATATTTTTCCGCTAATTCGATTTTTCCGGAAAAACCGTCAGTTATTTGCACTGAATACTTCATGCAAAGAATACCAAGAGCAAATAGAAGGGGAGAAAAAATGAAGCGCATAAATGGATTTAAAAAGTTTTAAAGTTATCAAGTTTATAAAGTTACTGTATTTGGCTTGATAACTTTAAACTTTATGGACTTGATAGCTAATCTTGGTGGGTGCGGCAGGGATTGAACCTGCGACCCCGTCATTATCAGTGACGTGCTCTACCACTGAGCTACGCACCCAAGATTCCAGATATTATATTACCCAAAACAGCCAGATTTTAAAAATTGCTAATTCGTTCCGGTCACATCAGAAAGTTGATTCATTTTGACGGACTTTGATAATTTTAGCAAAAAATTAATATTTTGACAACAGGGGGGAAATATATTATTATAAATAGGTAATTTAGATAGTTTGTGATTTGCAAGCTAATTTTTGACACCAAAATATAAATCCTTTAATAAAATGTTTTTTTCCAGCCTGTTCAATAAAAAAAAGTCGATTTTAGGTGTGGATATCGGCACTTCCAGTATTAAAATTGCGCAGATTTCCAATACCGGCAAAGCGATTTTGGAGACTTATGGAATAGTGAATATTAGCCACCAACTTGGTGGTAAAGAAGACGATTTGGCAATTCAGCAAATGGCTAAAGTTTTGAAGGCTTTGGTCGTTAAGGCCGGGGTTACTACAAACCGTTGTGTGATTAGCTTCCCAAATAGCTCTGTTTTTACTTCGGTTATTCAATTGCCGAAAATGAGTGAGAATGATATGGGGACAGCGGTGGAATTTGAAGCAAAAAAGTATGTCCCTTTGGCGCTAACTGATGTTGATTTGTCTTGGACCTTAATTGGCGGTGATACAGCCGGAAGTAATCTAGTTAAGGTTTTACTTACCGCAGTGCCAAAGCAAATTACCAAAAATTACATGAAGGTGTTTTCATTGGCCGGACTTGAGCCCCAAGTTGGGGAGATTGAGGCTTTGGCCTTAATAAGGTCATTAATTGGGAACGTCCCAATAAATTGTGTTATAATAGATATAGGGGCAAGAAGTACCGGATTGAATATTATTGAAAGTGGTTTTTTAAGACTTTCCCGGAATTTGAATATTGGTGGGGATACAATAACAGACAAGATTGCCCAGGCTCTAAATATTAGTGTATTTCGAGCAGAACAGTTTAAAAAAGAGTTTGGCGTTAGTAATACAACTTTTATACCAGATACGATTCGACCAATTTTAAATATTATAAAAAATGAAGTTAAGCAGTTGTTAACAATATATCAGTCCCAGAATATTAAAGTGGAAAAAATATTACTGGTCGGCGGTGGGGCAAATTTGCCGGGGATCGTTGAATTTTTTGAAGATTTGAAGTTAACAGTGGAAGTCGGTAATCCGTTTAGTTCTGTGGGGTATGCTGAAAATTTACAGCCGATTTTAAAGAGATATTCACTAAATTTGCCAATCGCAATCGGGTTAGCCTTAAGGCAAGAATAACCGAATAAATTGAAATAAAAATTAACGAATTGATTTTATGTTTCTCAACGGAGACATACAAAAGATCAATTATTGTAAAGAATAATCGTGGCCCAAATAAATTTATTAAAACAAGCGGTTCCTGAAGTAAATTTGTGGACTTCCCTGCCCAAAATTTTTGCTAAAGTTTTTTTGGGTGTTTTTATCTTGCTTGTGGTTTATTATGGCTGGTTGGTTATGGATTCAAAGCAGGTTGCCAAAAAAATAATTGCAGTTCAAGTACAAATTGTTGATGCTAAAAAAGAGGGCTTAAATATGCCACATAGAGAAGAAGTACTTGTCAGACAACAACAGTTATTGGCGGCAAGTCAGGTCGTGGCGAACCATTTGTATTGGACTGGTTTGCTCCCGGAGCTCGCTAAAGTGACTTATAATAAAGCACGCTATAAAAGTATTCGGGTAGGGACCGACGGTTTATTAACAATGACAGGAACCGTGCCAACATTAGAAGACTTGGATAAGTATTTACAGGTTTTTGATTTGCCGGCATTTAACCAGCACTTTAGTAATATTAGGATTGGCGGTTATACTAAAATTCAAAGCAAGGATAATAATTCCAATGTTGATTTTGATTTATTGATGAATTATGATCCGGGATTAATTCAATATAAGCCCAGCGATAAGTAATAAATATACATGAACGTCACATTGCCAAAAAATATAAATTTTAATCTTGCAAATCAGCCAAAATCTTTTCGGAATCCAATGATTGAGGTGATGTTGTTGATTATTGTAAGCGGCTTATTTTATTGGTTTATGATATTACCAAAAGCCACGCATCTTAAAGAACAAAATGATTTGCTTGCCAAAACAACCGAGGAAAAAGCAAAAATTTCCAAAACAGTTGACGACTTAAAGAAAATGGTAGGACAGCTAACTACTTATAAAAAGGAAATTGCCGAACTAGATGAGGCTGTGCCTTTAGATGCGATGGTTTTACGTTTTCGTGTTTTGCTGGAAAATTTGAGTGAGTCTGTGGGTCTTTCTGTTAGCACAGTTAATGTTTCCAATAATAGTTCCGAACCTTGGGCCGGAAATAAAGAACTTATAGCAAATCCTTATGGTGTTAGTCGTTCAATGCAAAGATTAAGCGGTTCAATCTCTGTGGTTGGCACCTATGACCAGGTAATTGCTTTGTTAGAAAAAATTCAAACCAGCGGTAGGGTCATAAATATAAACTCAGTCAGTATTGATAGTTCTGAAAACGGTAATTTGAGCGTGGTATTGGCCTTAGATGCTTTTTATTTAGCACCAAACGTAAAATAGCGATATGAATAAAAAAGTTATTATCCAAATAGTTATCATTGTTGGAGCTTTCACAGCTGCCGGAGTTGTTTTGTATAATGGGTTTAACCCAGGCGAATCAGTTTCAGTTGACCCATCAGCTGTGGTTAGTATTAAGGAAGGCGAGAAAATTTTGCCTTATGGTCAAGCTTTTGATTTTAAATCAGACCTATTTAAGAGAAATTTTAAATTCGGATTATCGAGTAACCCAACCGTTAGTCCAAGTGAAATTGGAATTCCTGACTCCTCTTTGGTTATTTCCACGACCGCCCAGAATTAAGCCCTATTTGTTATAAAGGGTTTGCAAAATAAGACTTACCTATGGATGATTCTTCAAAAATCAATCTAGCGCCAGGTGGTAATTCGCCCCCAGCAATTTCAGCTGTTTTCGATCAATTTTTGGTCGATAATGGTTTTGTTAAGCCTCAGGTGGCAGAACAACTTAAAGCTCTGCAAAAACAAAGCGGCCAGGACTTCGGACAGCTCCTCATTTCCCAAAAAGTGTTAGATGAAGAGGACTTAGCCAAAGCTAAGGCCGCCTTTTTTAATGTGCCATATGTTGATTTACGGAAACTGCAAGTAGCCTCTCAGGTTCTGACCTTAATCCCTCAGGAAGCGGTAAATTTTTATAATTTAGTGCCGTTTGAGCTGTCCGGAAAAAATCTAAAAGTAGCCATAACCGATCCAACAAATTTATCGGCCTTGGAAGCTCTAGAGTTTTTAGGACAAAAACAAAATTTACAAGTGCAATTATATTTGGCGTCGGACACATCTGTATCGGTTGCAATCGGAAAAAAACGAAACTTAAAGAAGGTAGTAGGCGAGGCTTTAAAGGATATTCAGATTAAGGAAGCTATAGATTCAAAACCGGCGGAAGAAAAAAAAGAAGCCAAACCCCAAGTAATTGAAGAAGCTCCGATTATTAAGATTGTTGAGGTTATTTTAAGTAATGCAATTGAAGGCAATGCTTCCGATATACACATTGAACCCTCGGAAAAAGATGTCCGGGTACGTTATCGTATTGATGGTATTTTGCATACATCTTTGATGCTACCGAAAAGCGTACACCAGTCTATTGTTACTAGAATTAAAATTTTATCAAATTTAAAAATTGACGAATCTCGGTTGCCACAAGACGGTCGGTTTCATATGGAAGTGGGGAAAAAATCCGTTGATTTGCGTGTATCAATTTTACCTCTTATTTATGGGGAAAAGATTGTTATGCGTATTTTGGATAAATCAACCAAAGCTCCGACACTGGACCAGTTGGGTGTTCGCGGTAGAGCATTGACCTGGGTTAGCGAAAATATAAAAAAGACGCACGGCATCTTTTTGATTACCGGTCCTACCGGAAGCGGAAAATCAACAACTTTGTATTCAATTTTGTCCTTAATTAATACCACATCGGTAAATATTATTACTTTGGAAGATCCGGTGGAATATTTTATTGAGGGGATAAACCAAAGTCAAATTAATCCGGATATTGGTCTTACTTTTGCCGCCGGACTGAGAAGTATTTTGCGTCAAGATCCTAATGTAGTAATGGTTGGAGAAATCCGCGACCGGGAAACCGCCGAATTGGCGGTTCAGGCCGCCCTTACCGGTCACTTGGTGTTTTCTACTTTGCATACAAACAACGCCATCGGCGCTATTCCTCGTTTAATGGATATGGGCATGGAACCGTTTTTACTCGTAGCTTCCATTAATGTAGTGGCTGCTCAGCGTTTGGTTAGAAAAATTTGCCCGGACTGTCGAAAAGAGTTGCCGGTAAGTAAAGTGGTGGAAGAAGAAATTAAAAAAGAGTTGGTTGGTGTTACCGATGACTATTTTGAAGGCGTGGATAAAACAAAAATCAAGATATTTAAGGGCGATGGTTGTGAAAAATGCGGGCATACCGGCTATAGCGGAAGAATGGGTATTTTCGAAGTACTGCCTTCCAATACAGAAATTCAAGATTTAATATTAGCTAAATCTCCGGCGCACAAAATTTATGAAGTCGCCCAAAAAATTGGTATGATTTCTTTAAAACAGGATGGGATGGTAAAGGTTATTCGAGGCGAAACCACGTTGGAGGAAGTAATTAGAGTAACCACGGAATAATATAACATGTAAGATTTAAGATTTATGATGTGTTTAAGTTTATATCTTATATCCTAAATCCTAAATCCTAAATCCTAAATCCTAAATCCTAAATCCTAAATCCTAAATCTGATATGGCTTATTTATTTAAAGAAAAATTTAATATCGCTGAATTGGCTGAACTACCTGGGAAGGCAAATCGGGTGGTTATTTGCGAGCCGGAA
Source organism: uncultured Candidatus Saccharibacteria bacterium (assembly GCA_964477745.1). Classification (GTDB taxonomy): domain Bacteria; phylum Patescibacteriota; class Doudnabacteria; order UBA920; family UBA920; genus PALSA-1336. Next base: position 34,932 of record CAYZEI010000007.1, read on the forward strand.
GAGTATCTTGCCGCTTTGTATGGGCATTATCTAAGTCAACATAATTTTGATATTAAACACTGTCCGCAGGTTGACGAGCTAAAAGAGCTTTTACAAAATTTTTTACCCAGGTTGTTAATTTTGAATATAGAAAAAAATCATATTCAAAGTCATTCAGTTTTAAGATTAAGACGCCAGTTCCCAAATGTTGAAGTCATAACTATGGGGTATAATATAGGAGGGGATGTGGTGAAAGAGTTAATGAGTGCCGGAATTTGCGGACACATCGACAGGAGATTGAGCCGACCAAAAGACTTGCTTTATATTGTTAAAGCATTATTAAATAATTAAGTATTTTAAACTATGTACAAAGCTAGCGAACTAGAATTAAATAAACTCCTTTCGGTTGTCTTAGAGCGCGATTCCTCGGATTTGCATTTGATGGTTGGCGAACCGCCGATTATTCGTGTCGATACCCAGCTGATCCGTTTGGATAATTATCAAGTACTGAGTAATGACAGTATTAGTGATTTACTGAACGTTTTATTGTCTCCTGTTCAAAAACAAAAATTTGAAGAGGATATGCAAATTGACTTTTCCTATTCTTTTAAGGATAATGTCCGTTTTCGGGTAAATGCGTATAGACAAAAAGGCGTATTAGGGGTTGCTTTAAGAATTGTTCCAAACAAAATTAAAACTTTAGAAGAATTAGGTTTGCCGTCCACCTTGCGGAGATTTATTGAAAAAAGGCAAGGTTTGGTACTGGTGGTAGGGCCAACCGGGCATGGAAAATCAACAGCTTTGGCAGCTTTAATTAACGAAATTAATAACACCCGTAGTGATCATATTTTAACAATTGAAGACCCGATTGAGTTTATCTTCCCTCCTAACAAATCAATAGTATCTCAGCGGGAGTTGTATTTGGATACCCCAACATTTTCCGGAGCTTTAAGGTCCGCTTTGCGGGAAGATATTAACGTAGTATTGGTTGGTGAAATGCGTGACTTGGATTCTATTACAGCAGCCTTAACAGTAGCTGAAACCGGACATTTGGTCTTCGGGACTCTTCATACAAATGATGCCGGACAAAGCATTGACCGTATTGTTGATGTATTTCCATCGGGACAACAACAACAAATCCGAGGACAATTGGCAAGTGTCCTTGTGGGGGTTGTGTCTTTAAGGTTATTGCCAAAAATCGGCGGTGGGCGTGTTCCGGCCTATGAAATTTTGATGGCTAACCACGCAGTCCGGAACGTTATTCGAGATAATAAAATTTATGAAATTCCCAACATTGTCCATACCAGCCTAGAAGAAGGGATGATTCCTTTAGACAAAACATTAGCGCTATTGGTAAAACAGGGCCAGGTGGAATTAGAAGTCGCTCAGAATTTTGTTTTGGATAATGAGTACTTTTTGTCATTAATCTCTTAATTTTACGAAGTACGAATAGGTACGAACGTACGAATAACGTATGTTTTAACCGCTTCGTAAGTTCGTAAAGAGTTCGTATTTCGTAAATGATATGAAATTTAATTATAAAGCTAAAAATAAAGAAGGCGGAATTCAATCCGGGGTGGTGTTGGCCACCGATCAGTTAAAAGCGGAGAGTTTGCTGGCCAATAACGGGCTGGTAATTATTAGTTTGGAACAACAAGGAGATGATTTATTTTCCAAATTAAACCCGTTTGGGCATTCGGTCAATAATAAAGAACTGGTTATGTTCTCCCGCCAGCTAGCTACCTTAATTTCCGCTAGGGTGCCGATTATTCAATCTTTACGGATATTACAAGAGCAAATTACCAGTAAGTATTTGTTGGAAATTATTGCGGATTTAATTTCCTCCGTAGAAAACGGGGACAGCCTTTCCAGCGCCATGGTTAAACATCCTGAGGTGTTTGGTAATGTTTACGTTAGCTTGGTTCGTTCCGGGGAAGTATCCGGTTCTCTAGATAAATCTTTGGTTTATTTGGCTGACCAGTTGGAAAAAGATTATGAATTAAAAAGCAAGGTAAAAAGTGCCATGACCTATCCGGTTTTTGTTTTGTCTGCATTGGTTGTGGTGGGGTTGTTAATGTTTAAATTTGTATTGCCGAAACTAACTTCTGTTTTGGAAGAACAAGGCGGAAGCCTTCCTCCTGTCTCGGTGGCTTTAATTGCCATGACCAAATTTTTCGGCGCTTATTGGTGGACGGTTATTATTAGTATTATCGGAGTAATATTAGCGGTAAAATACTATGTTTCTACCCAATCCGGCCGTTATCAATGGGATAGTATGAAAATTCACTTGCCGATTATAGGGGATATTTTTGAAAAAATTTATTTGGCGCGATTTGCCAGGAATTTGTCGACTTTGGTTATCGGTGGCATCCCAATTATCAAGGCATTACAAATTGTGGCGGAAATCATTAATAACGTAATTTATAGGGATATTCTGCTGGATACTGTGTCAAAAATTCAGGCCGGGAAAAGTATTAGCGAAGGCCTTTCCGGTCATCGAGAGTTTCCAAATATTGTTACGCAAATGGTAAAAGTGGGTGAACAAACCGCTCAATTAGACGATATTATGGGTAAATTAGCCAATTTTTACGAAAAAGAAGTGGACAATAAAGTGGCAACATTAACAACGCTGTTGGAGCCGATGATTATGATTATTTTAGGCCTTGGCGTAGGGGCGTTGGTTGCCGGTGTGTTAATGCCAATTTATAACCTAGCCAGCACTGCGGGATAATCGTATTGAATAATTAGACCCAAATAATTACGGAATTTTTGGCAATTATTTAAATTTTGATCAATTTTGGTCAATCCCTTTATTGTGTATAACTTCTGTTGCTTAAGAGAAAAAAGATGCTATAATATAATTAATCTAAATATTAAATTGAAGGTATGCGAATATTTTCAATTTTGTTTGATAAAGGATCGGGGGTGAAAAAATTGCGAAACAAAAATAAAGGTTTTACTTTAATTGAATTGCTGGTGGTTATTGCCATCATCGGTTTGCTCGCATCGGTGGTACTCTTGGCGCTGAATTCTGCCAGACAGAAATCACGTGACGCCAAGCGTCTCGCTGATGTAAGACAGTTGGCTTCGGCTTTGGAATTGTTCTATAACGATGCCAGCTCTTATCCAACTTGTTCTGGCTGTACAACTTCCGCTAAGATGTCAACTATTGGCACCTTAAAGGGCGGTATCGGTGGTGTTACTCTAACTCCTACCTATATTGGTTTGATTCCTGACGCTCCGCTTCCTGCGGATAGCGCAACATGTACAACAGCTAATGACTATAAGTACCAAGCTCCGGCAGTCGGAGATACTTATACTTTAACTTTCTGTATTGGTGCTACAACAGGAGGTTATAGCGCAGGGGTTCACTCTTTGACTCCAGCAGGTATTCAATAGGAAAGTTAATATTATCCAGTCCCGAATTTATTCGGGACTGGATAAATCCAAAAAGCCCGTGATTTTTAAGATAAATACAAAAATAACAATTATTTTAAGCAGCCTAATAGTGGCTGTTATTTTGTTTGTTGCAATATTTCAAGGAGTGTCGGTAGGCAAAAATACCGCTCAGGCGGTGGCAATTGTGGAAATGGTAAAAAATATATCAACGGGCCTCGACTATTTTTATAATGACCAAGGGCGCTACCCGAATCTTTCAGAATTTGCGGATCAAAATGTAATGTTAAATTATTTTAGCAGTTTCCCTTTCCAAAATTTTATTTCAAATTCTTGCCCTGAAAGCTTAATTTATAAAAAAAATACCGCATCCTCAGTTACTTTAAATTTTTGCTTACCTGTTGCAACAGGAGGCTATGTTAAAAGCTGGAATACTTTAAGTTTAAATAAATAATAGACTGGAATATTTATGTTGGTTCAACAAATCAATAAAATTCGTTTGCCATTTAGGGAAGACAAAATTTTTGGACTTCTTTTTTTATTGGTTTTAAGCGTGCCGTTGGCATTTACTATTTATACCAGAGAAAATTTTGAAACCGTAAAATATGCTCTGTGGTTAATTTTATTTGGGGCAACTGTGGTTATGTTAGCTAGTAGTGGTCTTAATTTAAGAGAGCAACTTAGTCAAAAAAGTCATTCACGTTGGGTAATAATTTTGCTTTGCGCATTTATTTTTTTTGTATCTATTTCAACAATTTCCTCTCCCGATTGGTTAAATAGCGTATTTGGGTTTTATTATCGGTTTTCAAATAGTCTACTGTTGTATTTTCTTTGGGCCGGGACAATTTTGGTGTTAATTTTTAAGGGTGACAGACAGCGAATATTAATTTTGTTTAAGGTGCTGATTTTTGATGCCTTAATAGTTTCTGTTGTGGGGATTTTGCAAACCCAGGGCATTGGCTACTATGAAGGGCTGGACATGCCTTGGCTTGCAAGAGCTCCAAGTCTTTTGGGAAATCCAATATTTTCAAGTATGTTTGTGGCTGGACTGCTCCCTTTTGCCGTCTATTTTTGGTACCAGGCGGAAAAGTTTTGGGTGAAATTGTATTATGCGCTTTCAGGGGTATTTATGCTTGGCTCAGTGGTGGTGTTAACCAGTCGGGGTTCCTGGCTTGGAGTGGGGGCTGGACTTTTTGTTATGTTGTTAATTATTGCCCTCTACTCAAAAAACAAAAAAATTATTATTTTTGGAATTCTAGGAATTATTTTGGTCAGCTCCCTGACACTGGGTTTTTTTAAAGTTTATTCTGCACAAAATTCCAGGCTGACACTGTCATTGTCCGAAGAAAATGCCAAAACTCGGCTATATGCATGGAGTATGGCTCGGGAAGCCATTGTGTCTCGCCCTCTCGTGGGGGTGGGTTTGGGAAATTTTCAGCAGTTTTTTGAACAAAACCGCGAGAAGTATTTATCTAATTCTGTTCAGAATTTTGATGATGCCCATAATTTGTTTTTACAAATCGGGGCAACTGCCGGCGCTCCGGTTTTGCTGATCTTTGTGGTGTTATTAATGTACGCAATTTTATTGGCGATATCGTATTTTAAAAAAAATCGAGATTATTTGGCTTTAGCAACAATCGGTTCAATAGTAGTTTTTTCTATTTCGGCATCATTTACCCCAGTTTCAATCCCATGTTATTTGTTCTTGGCCGTATTGTTAAGTTTAGCCTTTTCTTTTTCGGAAAGAGAGTCTCTGGTAGAAGCAAGGCAGAAAAAAATTTTTGTAGCTATGTATTTTGTTGTTGGTGCTTGTTTGATAATTATGGGAACGGGTTTGATTGTTGCCGAGCATATTTTTTACAAAGCAGTTTTGGCTTATGCGCACAGAGATTTTAAAAAGGCTGAACAATTATCTACACTGGCAATTAATTTTAATCCGACAAATCAAGTATATTATTTATATAAGGCTGGCAGTCAAGTATTAATCGGTAATAATCCGCAGGCATTTATTAAAACAGAGAATAAATTAATAGCAATGCATCCCAAGGCTGCCATTACTTATTCGATGTCCGGCACTTTGAATTTTTTAACATTTTTGAAAACAGGGGATAAGCAGTATTTTAAAATTGCCATAGATAGAATGGTCCAATCTTTAAAAATTGATCCGTATTCTGCTAATAGGTACGTTCGAACCGGGTATTTTTATCTTTTTGTGTCCGAGGTTGACACAGCCAAAGAATATACCAAAAGCGGATTAAGCTTGGATGATAAGTATTTGCCTGGTTGGTTCCAGTTGGCAAAAATATATCAGATTCAAGGAAGAAAACCACAGTTGATTTATGCGCTTGATAGCGCCTTAAAAATTAGGCCGGATATTATGGAATTACGGGCCTTGGCTAAAATTGCAAAAGATGCCAGTGACCCAAAAACCGTGCCGGTAAATTTGTCAGCCGAACAAGGGCAGTTAGAGTAATATTATATTTAGTTAATAAAAAAATATGGAATATTTAGTACTCGGAATAATTTTTTATTTTGGAGCGATTGTCGGGAGTTTTTTAAATGTGGTAATTTTGAGGTTACCCGAAGAAAAAACTTTAAACGGTAGGTCTTCCTGCGTTTTTTGTCATCATACTTTGGGAGCGCCGGAACTATTCCCCTTATTTAGCTATTTGGCTCTTAGGGGTAAATGTCGACACTGCCATAAAAGAATTTCTCCCCGGTATTTTATTATTGAAATGATAACCGGACTTTTATTTGTAGGGCTATGGCTGGTTATGGCACCTGGAGATATTTTTGGGGTGTTATATTTTGTTCGTAATTGTTTTGTGGCCGCTGTGCTTTTAAGTGTCTTTGTTATTGACCTGGAACATTTTATAATTTTGGATTCGATTATTTTTTTATCCTCAATTGTTATTTTAGTGATGAATGGACTGCTTGGAATTATAGGTTCGACCTCTATTCTTTCCGGGAGCGGATATTTTATCAGTGGCTTAATTGGAGCAGTGCTCGGGGTTTTGCCATTCTGGCTAATTTGGTATTTTTCTAAAGGGCGCTGGATGGGTTTTGGAGATGTAAAACTTGGTATGTTTTTGGGTCTGGTTTTGGGATTTCCCCAAATTCTGGTAGGTTACTTTATTGCTGTAATACTGGGAGGGGTGGTCTCATCTGGCCTGCTTGTATTGACTAAAAAAACGCTAAAAAGCCAAATTCCTTTCGGTACTTTCTTAAGTCTAGGTACATTTATAGCCCTTTTATATGGGCCAAGACTCTTGAGTTGGTATATGGCATTTTTGGGATTTTAAGGTATAATTAATATATCTTGGTCTGGGGAACCAACTCAATTCAAATAGTCTGATTTCAATGTATTTTCGAGTAGAAACAAAATGAAAAATCTTACATCTTACATCTTCCATCCGAAATCTAATTCTGGTTTTTCCTTAATCGAGTTAATTGTGGCATTAACCATCACCGCATTTTTGTTTTCCGGTTTGATTGTGAATATAAATGGGCAAAGAGCGCCTCGGGATATAAAAATTGCTCAAAATGAGTTGGTCAGTAATATTCGGAAAGCTGAAAGTTACACCTTGTCCGCCAGAAATTTGCCATCCGGGGTTCCGGCGCAGTATTATGTTGTTAAATTTGATTTAAGCAAGCCAACCCAGTACGTTATCCAAGCAATATATAATGTTAGCTCTTCGCCAAAGGTTTTAGATTTAGAAACAATTAAATTGCCGTCTAATGTTAAAATTACGGCGATTAATGTTACTCAGCGACTTTTGGCTCCGGCCACCCAGACCCTAAATACTTCTACCGCTTGTGCTTTGGCGGCTTTTGTTGCTCCGTATGGAAAGGTAATCTTTAACAGTGGATGTGACCCAGTATCCTTTACCGGTTCTCATATAATTCAGTCTACAGATGATTATCAAAAATTAGTAAATTTTCAAACTAATGTGCAATGTGGAGACAATGTTAACCCACCACCGGCAACTTGTACTGCGAGTACGGACTCAATATTTACCATTACCTTAACCAATACAGCTAAAGCCAGTTTGCAAAAACAAGTTATTATAAACGGGGTAACCGGAGGAGTGAGCTTTGACTAATATGGAAAACAAAAAAAACTTTAAAATTTCCATTGCCGGACAAACAATAATTGAGACCTTGGCCGCTTTATTTATTTTGGTTATGGGAGTAACCGCGGCAACCGGGCTGGCTATTTATTCTTTTAATGCTTCAACTTCAATAGTAAAACAAATTGTGGCAACCGGGCTGGCTAGGCAAGGAGTGGAAGCGGTAAAAAATATGCGAGATACCAATTGGTTAAAACAAAGCCCGATTGATTCAAATTGTTATAATCACGCCAGTTCAACTGCTTTTAATGCAAAGTGTTTCAAAACTTGGTTAAACGCCAGTGGGGGGTTTAGTATTGGCACCACCTCTTTAGTCAGCAGTATTTCCGGTTTACGTTTGGGAATAAATGGTACCAATGCAAACACCGCGCCAATAATCTGGGCCACTGCCACCGGAACAACTAATTGGGGGTTAGATTTTGATTCAGGTACAAATATGAGCGCAGCTAGCTTTAACGGGTTTTATAAAATCGGCACAATTGGAACAGGGGTTTTAAATGGTTCTTCCGGGTTTTACCGACAAATTTTATTAACAGAAGACACTAGTGGAAATTACAGCCAATCCGAATACCATAGGCTGATTGTGGAATCTCGAGTGTGGTGGGTAGACAAGAAATGTCCAAAAAGAACTACCTGGCCGGGTTTAGGAAAATGTTCAGTTTCTTTAGTGACAAATTTGACTAACTGGAAAAATTATCAATTATTGCAATAATGAAAGTACGGAATAAAAATCTTGCCGGGTTTACCTTAATGGAGATATTGGTTTCCACTACAATTTTTGCTATTGTGGCCGTGGCACTGTTGTCTTTATTTAATTATGTTTTAAAAATAAATAGAAAAACCGAAGCCTTAAGACAGTCCAGTCAGGGGATGCGGAATTTTGTGGAGTTATTGGTTAAAGAAATTCGTAACGGCCAGATTGATTATTATGTGGCTAACGGCCAAACTTTTGCCGATGGGGTGAGCGGTTCCCCTTGTCAGCCAAGGGGTACAGTTGGAGCCCCCGTAACATTGGCCTTAAGTCGTGCCTATAATTTTAAAGAAAATAAACTCGGAATTATAAATACAGAAAATCAACAAGAATGTTTTTATTTGGCTGACAGCCAACCCTCGCCTGTCTACGCGGGTAGCGGGGTATTTTCCGGTAATGGAGTTAGCGGTAGTCCGGTGAAAAATTTAATGATGGCTAAATCCGGCGTGGCAACGTCACAAGCTTTAAATCCGCCTAATTTTTCCGTAAAAAAGTTAATGTTCTTAATTCGTCCCATATGCGACCCGTATTTATATAGTCCCAGCGCTAGTCCGGCAGGTCCAGGGTGCTTTGATTATGCCAGCAGTTACCCAAGAATTCAGCCTTCGGTTACTATGTTTATCCAGTTCGAAGTAACCTTGCCGACAAAAGAAGTTGTACCGATTTATTATCAAACCACGGTTTCATCTAATAAGTATGACATCCCCAGCCCATAAATAAGTTTTTAAAGCTCAAAGTTATGAAAATAAATAAAAACATCGTTAAAAAACAAAAAAGCCAGCAAGGAGTTACTTTGCTATTGGCTATAATTATTTTGTCTTCGGTGATGGCAATTAGTTTTAGTTTGGCTACTATTTTGTTTATTGAAGTCAGAACTTCAGGGGATTTATTAAAAACCGAAGGGGCACTATATGCGGCCAATGGCGTGGGGGAAGAGGCCTTCTTTAATATTAAAAGACAAACCTGCCCGCAAGACGGTTCCGGTTGTTCTTATTCCACATCATTTTCTAACAATGTGAAATTATCCGGCGCGCCGGTTACTACCTCCACATCTACACCGATAGTCTTGGATAAAGTTTTGGCTTATTCTATATTTGGTAGTAGCGGGCAAAAGGTCTATGACTTTTGCAATGTTAACACCCCCGTAGGCTCCGGCTGTGGTTATGGAAAAGTTGATGTTACTTATTTAGATACCAGCGCAAGTGGTTCAATAAAAGTATTTTTGTGTGAATTTGATCCAAGCGCCAATTTTGGTGGGGAAGCTCCCTGTTCCATTCTTTCAACCACTAAAGGATATTGGAGAGACAGCAATGGAACTGTTTTAAATAAGGATTCCGCCACCGTGTCTTATGTATTTTCTAATGCTTTAAAACAACAAGTGCTTTATATAACAAATTATAATTCAACCACCGATGCTTATTTCCAAATAAAAACCTTTAAAGATACCGCTGGGACTGTTCCCTGGGGCTTGCCTTATATCGGTAAAACCGCTGTTGATGTAAATGCGGTCAACACATCAGTGGGAAGAAAGATTCGGGTTGTCGTACCAAATGAGCCTTAACTAAATAAAAAATCCCCTCTGCCTCCGTTTGTTAACGGATGAAAGAGGGGATTTTTTTATTGGCTATTGTTTTGGAACTTTGAGGTTTTGTCCGGGTTTTAGGTAAAAAGGGCTTTTTAAGTTGTTTAAAGTTGCCAAAGTGGTCCAGCTAATATTGAATTTTTGAGCGATGTTAAACAGTGTATCGCCTTTTTGTACTGTATAAGAGGTAAATTGCACTTGATTTTCTGAAACCTCATTCTTAGAGTCACTCGCCCCCAATACTTTAGGTTCTATACTCGCAGAATTAGGATTTTTAAGCATCAAGCTGATTGCATTGAATGTTAATCCTAAAGCGATTACCAAACAAATAATTGCTGAAGTTTTTAAAATTTGATTTTGGGTATAGCCTCTGCCGACACCAAGTTTGAGTCTGGGAGAGAGTTCAAATTTTTTACTTTGGAAGGACATTTTGAATTAAAAGTTTGATTTTTAAATCGTTTCCGGAGAGCGCCTATATTTACAATTTAATTTTAACACAAATCTAACTATTGGTAGCTGTGGATAAGCCTTTTTATGGCTAAATAATGAGGGAAGGTTTTACAATTTGGCTTTGCCGTTTGGTGATTAGCTTAAGAAGTGTAAAAATAGTATAATTAATTTAATATGAAAGATTTACAAGAAGCTAAAAATCGCATAAATAAGCTGGAAGAACAGATAGAGGACTTACGTTTCCGCTACCATGTCTTAAATGACCCTGGGGTTACGGATGAAGTTAAAGATGCCTTGGAAAAGGAATTAAAAGCCCTATACGCGCTCTATCCGGGGTTAAGGAGTGAATCTTCGGCTTTGTCCCGCGTTGCGGGAGTGCCTTTAGACAAGTTCGTAAAGGTAAAACATGAGGTGCGCATGTTGTCTTTAAACGATGTATTTAGCACAGAGGAATTATTAGATTGGGAAAAAAGAGTCACAAAAATTTTATCCGCCGGATCAGTTCCCTTTGTTCCGACTTATTTTTCTGAGGTAAAATTTGACGGGCTAGCGGTATCACTAATTTATGAAAATGGTGAGTTGGTGCGCGGAGCAACCAGGGGAGATGGTTTCATCGGCGAAGACATCACCCAAAATTTAAAAACAATTCAAGCTATACCTTTAAAGTTACGAGCCCCCTACCCGAAATACTTGGAAGTAAGAGGGGAAGCAATTATGCCAAAAAAAGTTTTGGCTGAAATAAATTTTCAGCAAGAAAAAGAAGGTAAGCCATTGTTTGCCAACACCCGCAATGCGGCCGCCGGCAGTTTAAGGCAGCTGGATTCTAAGCTGACAGCGGAAAGAAAATTAGACTTTTTTGCTTATGACATAGCTCAAACCAGAGAATTAGAGAGGGAGAGAATTAGAGAATTAGGTAGTCGGACACATTCTGAAAAACATCAGTTATTGAGAAAATTAGGATTTAAAGTTTTTCAGCATGAACAGATTTGTAAAAATATTTTAGAGGTAAAAGAATTTATTGAAAAAATTGGAAAAATCAGAGAATCTTTACCGTTTGGGACAGACGGCGTGGTAGTATCGGTAGATGCGTTAGATTTACAGGAAAAGCTTGGGGTGGTAGGTAAGGCCCCGCGTTATATGGCTGCATATAAATACCCGGCGGAAAAGGCCACGACCATCATTAAGGAAATAAAAGTTAATGTGGGTAGAACCGGGGTTTTAACCCCGCTCGCGATTTTTGAACCTACTTTGGTGGCCGGCTCAACTATTGGTAAAGCCACTTTGCATAACATGGACCAAATTGAGCGCCTTGATGTGCGGGTGGGTGACACCGTGGTCATTCAAAAAGCTGGAGATGTCATTCCGGAAGTGGTGGAAGTTTTGCCGAAAATGCGCAACGGCAAAGAAAAGAAATTTAAAATGCCTACGGCTTGCCCAATTTGTAATCATGCGGTAGAAAAAAGGGAAGCCGGCTCAAAGAAAGACGGTTCCTCGGTAGCTTATTATTGTACTAACCCTAAGTGCCCGGCAAAAAACAGAAGGTTCATGCAACACTTCGTAGCGGTGTTGGATATTTATGAAATCGGTCCAAAAATTTTAGACCGCTTTCAGGAAGAGGGGTTAATTAGTGATGCGGCGGATATTTTTGCCCTGCAAATTGAGGACATAAAAGATTTGGAAAGATTTGGCGACAAAAGCGCAGAAAATATTATTGCTTCAATTAATGAGCGTCGAAATATCCCGTTGCCTAAATTAATTTTTTCTTTAGGAATTCTACATGTCGGAGAACAGACCGCCGAAGACTTGGCAAAGCAATTTCAAAACCTGGACAGTTTAAAAACCGCTTCCTTGGAACATCTCAGCCAAATTGAAAATATTGGTCCCGTGGTGGCCAAAAGTGTGTACGAATATTTCCAAGCCAAAGATAATTTAAAATTTATAGACAAGCTGTTTAAAAACGGGGTGTCTGTGTTGCCCTATAAGCTAGAAGCTAAAAGCTATAAACTTGCTAATAAGACTTTCGTTATTACAGGAAGTTTGGAAAAAATGTCTAGAGATGAAGCGAGACAGAAAATTAGAGAATTAGGAGGAAAGACAACGGAAAGTGTTTCCAAACAAACTTCTTATGTGGTTGTTGGTAATGAGCCCGGAAGTAAATATCAAAAGGCTCAAAAATTAGGAGTAGAAATTTTGGATGAAAAAAAGTTTTTGGAATTAATTAAATAGATGGTAATTAGTAGACTAAAAAATTGGTACGGGAAATATGAGCGGATTATTTCCTCGCTGTCGTTAGTCGGCGGGTTTATTTTTGATGCGCTTACGCTTAAACGTGTGGATTTATTTTGGGAAAATGTTTGGGTGGTAGGACATTTAGTTATTGTCGGCGCCTGTATTGTTTTGGTTCACGCCTTGGAAAAGGGGGAGGGGGACGAGGCGAATCCTTCCAAAGTGCATTTTTGGTTGGTCAATATTTTGCAGTTCTTTTTTGGTGGAATCCTTTCCACTTATTTGGTGTTCTATTTTCGCAGTTCGGATATTGCTGTGGCCTGGCCGTTTTTGCTGATTTTAGCTTTGTCGTTTACAGCCAATGAAGTGTTAAAGCGCCACTTTGTTCGTTTGGCTTTTCAAATTTCCCAACTGTATCTTTCTGTGTTTGCCTTCGCAGTTTTTATTGTACCGGTTATATTGCACAAAATCGGCGACGGAATTTTTATTCTATCCGGCGTAATTTCTTTGGCGGTTATTGGTATATATTTATTAATCCTGAATTATTTTTCCAAAAATCCAATTAGGCATAGCTGGAAAACTATTGTTTTGAGTATTAGTGGAATTTTTGTAATGATGAATGTTTTTTATTTTACAAAACTTTTACCACCTATTCCATTATCACTCAAGGACGCCGGGGTGTATTATTCCGTTGCTAGAAATTACCAGGGGGATTACTCCGCCATTGGGGAACAAAAAGACTGGCTCTCATACTTTAGCTTTTACCCTGATTTCCACTATTTACCGAACCAGCCTGTCTATATATATAGTGCGATATTCTCTCCTTCGGGCCTAAATACAGCCATTGCCCACCAATGGCAAAGACAAGACCCCGACGGCAACTGGGTAACTATAGATACTATTTCGCTTAAAGTTGTAGGCGGTCGGGATGGCGGTTTTAGGACCTTTTCGCAAAAAACTTTTAATCTTTCGCCCGGACACTTTCGCGTGAATGTGCAAAATAATCGAGGTCAAATAATCGGCCGAGTGAGGTTTAATTTAGTTATAGCCGACGCTTTGCCAAAAGTAATTGAGGAAATAAAAAACTAATATCGTGTCTATAAAATAAAAGCGCGGACCCAGGCGTTTATTCACTGGGTCCGCTTTGTTGTTGGCCACCATTATTAGAAGTTGGTGATAGCCAGCATCTTGTCGTCATACACATCGAAGCTCGTGAGCGTGGCTAGGGTAAAGCCACTCACTCCCTGCACGTGCAGAAGTTCCAACTTTCCGCCTATGCTTTGGAGGCGGTCTTGAATGGTTTCCAGCTCGTGGATGCAGGCGTTGTCGATCTTTTTAACGCCTTTCATGTCCAGGATAACCTTGTCGTGTTTGCGAATGTACAATTCGGCAAAAATGTCTTTCAGCCAGCTTACCTGGCCGAGTTCCAGCTTGCCGGAAAGCAGGACGATAGTGACGTCTCCGACTTGTTGACTGATCGCTTTCATGTTGTCCCCCTGTGAGTTATCGGAAACTCCGAACGGCTACGTCTTCGTTGTCGAAGACCTCGAAGATTGTGTAGAGCTTGGTGGTCTGTAGCCGTCCTTGGATGCCCGGGCCTACAGCAAGTAGTTTGAGTTGCCCGCCGTTGTTGCTGAGAGTTGTGAATCCGGACACCAGTTCTCCGATTCCGCTGGAATCGATATGGCTGGTTTCGGCAAGATTTAGAATCATCTTTTTGTGGCCTTTGGATATAGATTCTCTGATTGTATCCCGCAGGTTGCCCGAGCCGTCTGGTCCAAGTGTGACCCTGCCCACACAATCTAGAATACTGACATCGCCAATCTGCCGTAAAGTGATTTCGACCGACATGTGATTCGGTCCTCCTTCCAAGCCACTCTATCAAAACCCGAACATAGAGTCAATGAAGGAATTTAAGATATATTGAAATAAGATTTAGGATTTGCCCCCTCATTCTTACATCGTATATCTTAGATCTTATATGTTTCTGTGGTTAAAGTGTGGATTGCTCAGGTTTACCCCCTCTTATTTAAGCCAAAAAATATCTTTAAGGATATAAGAAATTACCCTTGACAACCTTTCTAGAATCACTTAAAATAGCAATACGATAAATAAAGGTATAGACACTATATGTTAAAAACCTTAAATCTATTAATCCAAATGCGGTTTATGTAACTGGCCAATTTAATTTGTGCCTACATAACCGCTCGTCGCGGTTTTTTTGTCGCTAAAATTAGTTCTTTCTCAAAAATTTTGTAACAGCTAAATATATACTGCTCACAGATCAGCAGCCATTCCAATTTTACTTTGGGAACACCGGCTAGTAGATCCTCCTTGGGCAGTAGCTATTTGGTCGTTACGGATAGCAGATTAAAAAATGAATAAAGATCATCGCATTATCAAGTTGCGATGGTCTGGGTAGATAAATAAGTTCAATCAACTCATTTAAGTTTCTTTGCCGGAATTTAAATGAGATAAAATATCTCTAAAACTTTTGTAAGGGTTTTAGGGGTGAACATTGTATCCTTTAGTAATTTAATTATCTCCGACGTTACGTTGGAGGTAGTCACAAATTGCTAGTCAATACTTTTCCCTTTTGCCGTCCGGCATAAGGGACGAGAAGTTAAAATAAGATAAGGGTATACGGTGGATGCCTAGGCAGTATGAGCCGATGAAGGACGTAGTAGCCTGCGAAAAGCCTCGGGGAGCTGGCAAACAAGCTTTGATCCGTGGATGTCCGAATGGGGAAACCTATGTCGCGGAAGGCGACATGCTTTTACAACGTGGGTTGTAAATAGTGGGAACCGTGCGAAGTGAAACATCTCAGTAGCACGTGGAAAATAAATCAATTTCGACGTAAGTCGAAACGAGATTCCGTCAGTAGTGGCGAGCGAAAGCGGAAGCATATAGAAATTTATTCGTTGATCGATATAGTTTTGATCGGCGAATAAATATCTATTAGCCCAAACCATTTGAGTGTTGTTGAAAGTTGCAAAATTTTTGACTTAAAGTTTATAGACGTTGCTCAAGTGGCGTTATAAGTGGAAGTTATTGTGAGGCTATAACCTCACTGGGAATATAGTGTGCTGTTTAGCAGAACACGCCTGGAACGGCGGACCAAAGAGGGTGATAGTCCCGTATCGCGAAAAACCATGCAATTTCCTAA
>CAYZEI010000008.1:0-47952 GCA_964477745.1 uncultured Candidatus Saccharibacteria bacterium
CATGTCTTAGGCACGCCGCCAGCGTTCATCCTGAGCCAGGATCAAACTCTTATTAGAACTAAAATTAAAGTCTTGAATTCCAAAAATTTGGAAGAGTTTAAATTTAGGTTTTGATCCCGTTCGTCAATGACGAACAAAAATCTGGCATAATTGATTTGGGAAAAGCTCAATTATTAAAGCTTATAAATTATCATTGAACTCATATTGAATTGACGCAAACATTGCATCCCGAGAAGGTTTAAATAATCGGGACACGATGGTTTTGTACACCCAGTACAGTTCCCGGGGGGGGAGTTGTACTGGCATACTTTAGTATAAATACTAAAGTACATTTTCTAATCACTATTCAGCTGTTAAAGAACATTTTAGAGCGAAAAAAAACACATCCTTAGAGTTAAGGATATTGTCCATTCTCCCCATAAAGCGCGGGGACCTCTTATAATCTACGCCTAAGGCGCATACATAAGAGTAAAATTGGAAACAAATTTATGCCTTTTTTAATCTCCCAGATTTAATTACTAAATCTTTACCTATTGTAAACGATTTGGTTAAAGGTGTCAAGGCCTAGTTTATACACATTTTATACACTAATTCTGGCCAAAATTGCCCAATAAATCAAGTATTTTTACTTAATACCACCCGGGGTCATTACATGAACACCGGCGGTTACCCCACCGGGCACTGTGCCGCCCAAACAGAAAGTAATGGTATAAAAATTTGCGGAGCCCTGGTAGCAATAACTATTTCCATTCATACCACTGCAATAAAGATTTGCTGATTGACAAGCTGAAGTGTCCGCAGGAATAGGAGCAATTGGCAACTTACTTACATAAGTTGGCGTTAAATATGCAACGGAATCTAAAACCACTGCCGCACCACCCGCTGTCGGGTAAGACTTTTTATCGTCAAAAAATAATTCCAGGGCTTTGGACATTTGGTTAACATCTGCAAGTCTTTTTGAATCTCTGGATTTTTGCCTTGCGCCATTTAAGGCTACTAATACTACAGAAGCCAATAAACCAATTATTGAAATAACCACCAATAATTCAATAAGGGTGAATCCTTTTTGCGCCCCTGCCGAAACCAAGGGGCCAACTCTTCTGACTGCCCTAATTACCGAATTATTATCATTTTGAATTATTGGAGCAAGATTTATATTTTTTTGAAAGTTCATTTTATTTTTATGTTAGTGGATTACAAAAAATTATCTTAACATACGATGAATTCGAAATTCTATTTAAAACCAGCAGGGGTCAAAGTATGAGTACCGGCACCTAAACCTCCTGTGATTGCATTGCCTAAACAGAAAGTGATGGTATAAAAATTTGCGGAACCCTGGTAGCAATAGTCGTTACTGTTTCCACAGGAAGAAGCAGCCTGGCAGGTCGCTGTATCCGCTGGTATTGGGGCTTTCGGCAAATTCGTAACATAGGTTGGGGTCATGTAAACAACATCATCCAACTGCACTATACTGCCTCCCGCTGTCGGATAAGACTTTTTATCGTCAAAAAATAATTCCAGGGCTTTGGACATTTGATTCATATCAGCAACTCTTTTAGCATCACGAGATTTTAACCTGGCGTTATTTAAGGCCACCAAAACCACGGAAGCCAACAAACCAATAATCGCTATAACCACTAATAATTCAATAAGTGTAAAACCTTTTTGATTTTTCATTTCTTTTCTTGAAATTTATTATTTGCTTAATTATACCACAAATAACAAAAATCATCCAATTATTGGATGATTTTGTCAATAATCCCGTATTTTTTTGCTTCTTCTGCGGTCATAAAATAGTCCCTGTCAGTGTCTTTCTCAATTTTATGCACAGGCTGGCCTGTATGTTTTGCTAATATACTATTGATTTGATCCTTAATTCTCATCATTTCGCGGGCTTGGATTTCCACGTCTTTTTGCTGTCCTTCCGCCCCACCCATTACTTGATGAATAAGCACTCGGGAATTCGGCAAAGAAAAACGTTTACCTTTGGCTCCGCACGCAAGCAGAACCGCAGCAGCTGAGGCGGCTTGGCCAATACAGATGGTAGAGACATCTGCTTTGACGTGTTGCATGGTGTCATACAAAGCCATGGCCGAAGTTACTGAGCCACCGGGGGAGTTAATGTATAATTTTATATCTTCTTTGTTATTATCCGCATCCAAAAACAGCAACTGGGCAATAACGGTGTTAACCACCGCGTCATCAATCGGCTCACCTAAAAAGATAACCCGATCTTTGAGCAGACGGCTGTAAATATCATACCCACGCTCCCCAGTCGGGGACTTTTCAATTACCATTGGTACTAGAGGCATACATAGCTCCTTCCATATTACTCTCCCCAAGACATGGGGAGATGCCACCTTTGAGGTGGCAGAGAGGTTGAATTAATTTCTAATATCTAATTCCTAATTTCTAAACAAACCCAAAATTCAAAATTAATCATTCCTATCTTTTTGTCTTATTAGACTTAATTTAATAGTCCCAGTTTTCTTACTAAAAATTTCTAATATCTAAATAAATTACAATTACAAATTATTTTTATTTTCATCCCAAAACAATAAAATTAAAATTATTAATGACCCAAAAAATACTGCAAAATGAATTATATTATACAAAGAACTTTCAGGCTTATTACTTAATCCTCGCAGGGCATACAGGTATACACTGCCTAGAAGAACGGTAGCAGTCAAAAAAGTTGCCCCAACCCTTGATTTCATATATTTGTCGTTAATTTTTAACTAACTTATTTTAACTTTTTGATTATTTTTCATTAGTTTATTCCGCTGTTTCTTCTTTAACTTCTTCCACAACTTCAACTTCTCCAGGCTTGGATCCAGCGTCAGTCGGCTTCAAGTCCGCGTCAGTCTGCGCTTGGTCCCCACCAAGTTTTTCTCCGCTAATATCTATCTTCCAGCCTGTCAGGCGGGCGGCTAGGCGGACGTTTTGTCCGGCTTTACCAATAGCGAGTGACAGCTGATCTTCCAGCACGCCTACTTTAGCTTCTTTGGCATCGTTGTCTAATTGGACATTTAAAATTTTAGCCGGGGACAAAGAGTTGGCAATAAATTTTACCGGGTCTTCGCTGTATTCAATAATATCAATTTTTTCTCCGCCCAATTCCGCCATGACAGTTTGCACTCTAGCGCCACGTTGGCCAACGCAAGAGCCAATCGGGTCAATACCGTCTTGAGTGGAGATAACCGCAATTTTGCTTCTGGAGCCGGCTTCACGGGCAACGGATTTAATTTCCACGCTACCGGAAAATACTTCCGGGACTTCCAATTCAAACAATTTACGCACCATATCGGGGTGGCTTCTGGACAGAGTAATTTTTGGACCCTTGGTAGCCGGTTCAACGTGTAAAATTAAAACTTTTAAACGTTGGCCAATGGCATATTTTTCCCCGCGAATTTGTTCAGAAGGGAATAACACCCCGGTGGCTTTACCCATATCTACCAAAATAGTGTCGCCTTCAATTCTTTGAACCACGCCATTTTGCAAAGTTCGTTCTTTAGATTTAAAGTCAGAAAATTGCACGTTCCGTTCCGCTTCGCGCAACTTTTGAATAATGACCTGTTTGGCAGTTTGGGCGGCAATCCGACCATAGGTTGTGCCGGTCTTGGGGGTAATATCGGTACGGAGTTCGTCTCCCACTTTGGCGGAC
The DNA here is from genome assembly GCA_964477745.1 of uncultured Candidatus Saccharibacteria bacterium. GTDB lineage: Bacteria > Patescibacteriota > Doudnabacteria > UBA920 > UBA920 > PALSA-1336. The sequence continues at coordinate 3,665 of CAYZEI010000008.1, forward strand.
TTTTTTAATTTTTTCGCTTCTTCCAAAATAATAAATTTTTGAGGATCTTCTTCCACTTCGGTTTCGTTTTCTACCACTACTTTCACGTCAAAAACTTTTGTGGCCATGTTTTCCGGATTAAATTCCACCACAATATTCTGATTTTTTTCGCCGTAGTCTTTGCGAAAAGCCGCGGCCAAAGAGGCCTCGATCATGGAAACTAATTCTGCTCTGCTAATTCCTTTTTCTTCTGCGATCTGGTCTAACGCTTGTTCTAATTGTTCGTTCATATATTTTACTAAGTACGAATCTTTACGAACGTACGAATCTTGGCGCGCCTTACTTTCGTAAGTTCGTACTTGTTCGTACTTCGTAAAATCTACATTATTTAATTGTTATTAAGTTGTCGTATGTTTTTGAAGACAAAAAAAGATGAGTCCAGCTCATCTAGTTCCAATCTTCAACCACATTCATTAATATTTTAGCACAAAATGGCTGGCTGTCAAGTTCATTATATATTACTTCACAAACATCAATCCCCGGGGCCAGTTGGTTATATTGTGATTCTTGCTGTAAAAATATCTTTACCGCTTTAAGAATCTTGACCTGTTTAAACATATTTACCGCTTCTGCCCCGGTGCCAAACCTCTTATTTAAGGCATTCCTGGTTTTAACTTCCACAAAAGCAATCCTCTCTTTGTTTACAGCAATAAAATCCACCTCCCCTTTTCTTAACCCCTTCTTATTAAAAAAATTAGACGCGACCACTTTGTAGCCTCGTCTAATATATTCTTGTTGAGCAAATTCTTCACCTAACTGTCCAAGAGTTTTTGGTTTCTGTGGGACAGCTGGTTTGGGCTTAAAGAGATTGAACATAATTACTAGCTTCTAGGTTTTACCTGCCCGCCATCAGCTTGAGCTTCAGGCGATTGCAGGGGGGCTTATAGCTGTTAGGAGACCCTAAAAGCTAGCACCTAATAGCTATAAGCTATTTAGGTAAGTATTTTAGCTTTACTGCCTCTTTCGCCAATACCTGTTTTTCTTTACTATAATTCTTTATAATTTCAACTATCACAAAAGCTAGCCACACCAAACCAATTAAGACAATCAGCCAGGCCATAAAATGAGAGCCAAAAAATTTGGCATTCTGCCAGCGGCAAAAATACCAGAAAAGCTCAGCCAAGCCAATAGTTAAAAACAAAGAAAAAAACTTCCCACGGAATTTCTTGTCTACCGGGGTAGGAGCCAACACAGCGGCAATCTTAAATACAATAGATAAAAGCACTAACACAGCTCCGACCAAGGCAAACAACTTTTCTGAAGGGGCAATAAAGGCCGGGTTAATTTGAAATAAATATTGAGAAGTAAAATAGGTTTTTAAATTCATAGTAGCGATCCTAATCTCCGAATGACATCCGAATGTTCCGAAGGGGCCCAATTCGGGGCATTCGCATATAATTCGTTGTATTCGGATCGGTTTAATTATTTTTCAAACAACACCGCATAATGATACCCATCCGCTTGTAAATCTTTAAGCTTTCTAAATCCCACTTGCATTAGCAGGGCTTCCAACTTCTGCTGGTCAAGTCGCTTATCTAATGGCGGTCCAAATGGGGTAGCGGTTTTTTTCCATTCCACGGCCATAATACGTCCGGGGCTTTTTAGAATTCTGTAAATATTTTTTATTAACGCATCAGTGTGGCTAATTTCGTGTAAAATATTCCCAATAATTACCATGTCCACGGAGTTAGCCGGAATGTCTAACATTGGTTTTACTAAGTCCGCTTGAAGAACCCGAACATTTTTATATCCAAATTGATTGGCAATGGAAATAGTCGCGGCTAATTTAGATTCCATCACATCAACGGCAATCACCGTGCCGGTTGAGCCAACCATTTGCGCTGCGGGTAAGACATAAAAGCCATTCCCGCAACCTAAATCCGCCACCACCTGGCCTTGCATCAACCCGCTTTGAGCCACCACTTCACTTGGATTTAAAAATTTTGACATAATAGCTTCTTCATTTTAGTTTCCCTCTCCAAGCCATGGAGAGGGCCAGGGAGAGGTTGATAACAGTTTTTATTTTGCTACTTTAGTTTATCACTTCCTGGTATAACTTTTCAATTTTTATGGCTTTTCCATCGGCTGATGTTTCCACCAGCACACCGTTGATTTGCAAGGTTCCGTCTTCTTCCAGTTCGTTAATAAATTTACCTTGTTCTAAAAACTTTTTCAACACATTTTCTTTTTTAACTCCGATTACTCCATTTAGCGCCCCGGTCATACCAACATCGGTTATGTGAGCGGTGCCGTGACTTAAAATTCTGGCATCGGCGGTTGGGACATGAGTGTGAGTACCGAAGACTCCGGCCACTCTACCATCTAAATAATATCCTAACGCCACTTTTTCACTGGTGGCTTCCGCGTGGAAGTCCACTAATATTATATCACCTTTTTGCGCCTCTTGCTCCAAAATTTTATCTATGGCAAAAAATGGGTTAGAAATTTCCCCGTCAAACTGATTTTCCATAAAAACTTGGCCGTTTAAGTTTATAGCCAAATACTGCTGACCATTGGCGGAAAACCTATAATAGCCATACCCGGCTAATTGCCCGCCGTAGTTGGCCGGACGAATTAGTTTAGGATATTTTTCAAAGCATGCCACAGAGAGCTGGTTTTTGTTAAAAATGTGGTTTCCGGAAGTAAAACAATCCACACCCAAAGCCTCAACTTCCGCCAAGGTGGCGGGGGTGACTCCTTTGCCGTGGGCCAAATTTTCCACATTTACAATAGTTACGTCGGGTTGGTATTTAGCTTTCCATTGGGGCAAGACCTCACGCAGAATTTTGCGCCCGGGTTTCCCTACTACATCGCCGATGAAAAGAATCTTAGCCATTTATTATTTAATAATTTTTGATACCTCATGTCCAACATGTATTCCGTTTGATATTTGTCCTTGGGCGTCTTCTTCATAATAATTATCTCTGTCCGTCCATTCGAACTTGGGAGCAATTATTTTAACTGTGTTACCCAACCTAATTAACGAAGCGTCATATTTAGAATTCGAATGGTACATATTAAGTTCAATCGGATAAGATCCTTCTGTTAAACCAGTAGTCTCTAAAGGAACTCCTAATATTCCGTCAACGTGCCTACCTGACTCCTTGAATATTTTTAGTATTCTTTCCTGCTCAGATCCGGAAACAAAAAAAATCTCTTTTAAAATCGGCTGAGCGCTGTACCCATCAAACTTTCCATTTGAACACTTTATTCTAAGCGATTCTCCGGATAAAAGGACAAAATATACAGACCCTCTCACTGTTTCAAAAATATTTTTAAACCTATCCTTTTCACTTACCAATTTTTCAATAAATTTCCTTGTTTCTGAATCATGTAACTGCTTTAATTTTTCCTCATCCATCTCTTCATTCAATACCTTACTATCAAGATTTTCAGATTTCCACTGACTTAAAACTTGCCAAAGTCGTTCAGGTGTATAAGCCTGGTTTTTTGACTCAGTACTCTCAATTTGAGATTTGGATTCTGGATTCATGCTGTTGTATGTATTAAGCTTGATACTTACTTCTTGCTACATACTACTATCTTGCGTATTCGATAACGCGCGTTTCTCTAATTACATGTACTTTAATTTCACCCGGGAACTTTAGTTCGTTTTCCAGGCGATTGGCAATTTCACGAGCCAATTTTTGACAGGCCAAATCATCCAGTTTAGATGGGGTCACAAATACGCGGATTTCACGACCACCCATAATAGCGTAAGTTTTTTCCACGCCTTCAAAACTGTTGGCAATATTCTCTAAGTCGGTTAAACGTTTAATATAATTTTCCAAAGTGTCTTTACGGGCACCGGGACGGGCACCGGAAATATTATCGCAAGCATCCACTATAATAGCTTCTACGCTTTGTGCAGCTACCGCTTTTCCGGAAACGTCTGTGTCGGCATGGTGACTGGCAATGGCTTCAATAACCCGAGCATCCAGATTAAACTTTTCCGCCACTTTCTTACCCAACTCCACGTGACTACCTTCTAAGTCTTGGTCTAAAGCTTTGCCAATATCGTGTAATAATGCGCCTTGTTTGGTAATGGCAACATCGGCACCTAATTCTTCGGCCATGAGCGCGCCAATTTTTGCCATTTCTACAGAGTGACGTAAAATATTTTGGCCATAGGAAGTTCTAAATAATAACCGACCGACTAAATGCACCAATTTAGGCGGAAAGTTGGTAATGCCCAACTCGTAAACTGCCTGTTGCCCGGCTTCTTTAATTTGGTCGTTAATTTCCGCTTTGCTTTTTTCGTAAGCTTCTTCAATTCTAGCCGGATGAATACGTCCGTCTGCCAATAATTTTTCCAAAGTCATTTTGGCAATATGGCGACGAATGGAATTAAAACCGGAAATAACAACGGTGTCCGGAGAGTCATCAATTAAAATTTCCACACCCAACATATGCTCAAAAGCACGAATGTTACGCCCTTCTTTTCCGATAATTCTGCCTTTCATTTCTTCGCTCGGAATTTGCACAGTAGTGGTGGTCACTTCCGCGGTAACTTCACTGGACACACGTTCAATGGCCTGAGCCACAATATTTCGCGCGTCACGCTCTGCTTCCTGGTGGGTCTGTTCCACTAACTTTTTGTATAATCCAACCATTTCTTCTTTTACGGTCTTTTCGGCATTGTCCAATAGGACTTTAGCCGCTTCTTCGCGAGTCATGCCGGCAATTTTTTGCAAATTATCCAATTGCTTTTGACGCAGTTCTTTAATTTCTTCTTGGATTTGTTTAATTTGCTCACCCTTTGCTTCTAAATCCAATTTTTGTTTATCCAAAACACCGGACTTTTGGTCCAGTTCTTTTTCTCGGCGGTCAATACGTTCTTCAAACCGCACAATTTGATTACGAAAATCAGACTCCTGTTTTTTTGCCTGGTCAATAATTTCCATTGACCGAGTACGGGCTTCAAGCAACAATTCTTTTTCGCGACTCTTGGCTTCTTCTAAAATCTTTTCTGCTTTGCTTTCGGCAGTGCCAATCTTTTTTCCGGCTAATGATTGACGGTACAAATACCCAACCACAGCGCCGACAACGAGGCCTCCAATTATATATACAAATATCATAAAATACCTTACTTCCGAAAAGTAAGGACAAGTTTTTAGCAAAAAGTACCAACCTTAAGCCCATCTATGGGGCATTAAGGTTAGCTGATTCTTTCGAAGGTTTTGGAACTGATGATTAAAGTCACAGTTGAAAATCAAGAAATAATACTGAAATTTGCGAAAAACCGTCTTAACTTACTCTTGTTCGGAAAATTAAATCTATAAATTGAACATTTTTATACTACCATAAGTTGCCTTCGGTGTCAAAGACACATATAATTAAAGATACAAATATACCGATACACGAATGATACAAATATGTACAAATTCTGTGAGTTTTATTTGTAGTCATCTGTATCATTTGTACATTTGTTAATTTGTATCTTTAATTACAAAGAAAGGAACCTTATGAATTACACTCTACCCCAACTATCTTATGGTTATAGCGATTTAGAACCCTACATCGACGCCAAGACCATGGAGATTCACCACACCAAACACCACCAAGCTTACATTGATAAGCTTAATGGGGTGTTAGAAAAGTATCCGGCGTTAGCCGAAAAGCCTTTGGAAGAATTACTAAAAGATATTAAGACTTTGGCCGTGGAAGACAAAGACCGTACATTAATTCAAAACCATGGTGGTGGCCACTGGAATCACTCCTTCTTTTGGAGCATTATGGGACCTAAAAAAGAAATCGATGCAAAATTGGTTTCTGATATAACTACGGGATTCGGTTCTGTGGAAGAATTCAAGAAAAAATTTAATGACTCTGCCTCCACCCGCTTTGGAAGTGGCTGGGCATGGCTGGTTCGCAAGAGCGATGGCTCGTTAGATGTTTATTCTACCGGCAATCAAGACTGTCCGCTAATGTTTGGCGACGTTCCATTAATCGGTTTGGATGTTTGGGAACATGCCTACTACTTAAAATATCAAAATAAACGGGTGGATTATATTAACGGGTGGTGGAATGTTGTAAAAATCATGTAACTGGCTCTTGGCTTGCCCTACGAAGCCTTGGCGAAGTAGGGTGGAGTGTACTAAAGTTGATATAAAATGTTTGAGGGCAGCGTCGGAAGACCGCTGCCCTTTTTCGTTTGCGCCTGATCATAAGGCTATCCTCCTACCCGAAAGTAGGAATAAGCTGGAGACCGGCGGAGTTTTGAGCCTGTTGCCCGTTGTTACAAAGCGCTGAGATTTCAGCCTCGATCTGGGCGATATACCCGCGAATCGGTCCAGCCCACTCGTTGGCAGAACCAATTTGACCACATATGGCCTCACCGTGCTGGGACCCAAGGAAAGCCTCGAGTGCAGCTTTTGCCTTTTTATATGCCTCCATATGGGCAGGCATATCCATGTGGTTTTGCAGAGCGTATTTATAACGCCTCGCGGATTCCAGAAAGGGGTTAAATACCCCAGCAAGCTTCGTCTCACAGTCTTTTGTCATTGTCCTCTCCTTGAACTTGTATTTGCACTCACACCCTTTTACACAACCACTTGCGGAAAAAGGTGAGCCTACAAAAAACCTCCCCAATTAGGGAGGTTAGAAATTGAAAAAAATAAAAACGTTAGTTTGGCTGGATGCTTCTTTAACTCTTTTTTTATTCGGGTAGCTCATTGAGTTAATTTACTTTCCTAACTATATTAACTCCAGGATAATTTCTTGTCAAATAGTTACAATGATACCCATTGCACAACGCAATGGGTATCATTGTTTAATAGGAAAACTCTCCGTTCAAACTAGTTTTAAAGTGTCAAAATACTTGACACTTTATTTTAGTTGTTTTATACTATTTAGTCCTAAAAGGAGGACCCATGCCAAATAAGAAGAAAAAATTAGGCGGTAAAAAACCGAAAAAGGGATCAAAAGTACAAGGACTGAGGCCGGCAGTCATCGAGTTGCCTAAAACCCTCAAAGGTCTAAAATTCGGTTTTTAACCTCTAGTGCTTGCCGGCGGGCACATCACCGGCTTTTAATTTTGAGAAAAAATGTCATAATATATTTATGCATCAAAAAGAACTCTTGAAAAACCTAGAAAAATTCGGCTTTTTACCCCAACAGGCAAAGCTTTACTTAGCTGGAATACAATTCGGCCCAAGTTTAATGATGCCTTTAGCGAAAAAAGCCGGAATAAAAAGAACCACAGCCATTTACTGTATGACTGAACTGTTAAGAAGAGGTTTTTTTAGAAAAGTTAAAATAGGAAAACGAACAGGATATTTAGCGTCCAGCCCAAACGAACTAATCAAAATCACAGAGAAACGAAAACAGCTAATCCTAAAACTTTTGCCCGATTTAAATAAAGAAACTGCTAATTAATATTTTCCTACCAAAGCCCGTGATTACTCTGTCTTCACGGGCTTTGGCTTGCTACAGACCTGTTAAGGCAACCGACCTCGTCGGCTATCCTGGAGACCAATAATCTGGCCATAAGAAGGTCCGTACCCTCAAGCAAACTCTCGGCCCTGAGCCTAAGCTCATCAAACTCCTGGTGCAGTTCGTTGCCCGATTTGTACGGGTGTTTGCCTTCTACAGCCAAGCGATGCAGCTTGGCGGTAAATTCCATTTGCCTTAGCAACTCGCTGACGGTATCCATATTCCCTCCTACAGGATTTTTAGATGTGCGATTCTGGCGACTACGAATAATCGACAGAAATACCCACCCTTACAAAAAGCCCCTTGGAAATTCCAAGGGGCAAATAATATATTTATTTCTTCACTTTATTTTTTCTCATTCTCGGTGCATTGTCCTGACGGGCTCTAACGTAATACAGTTTGGCTTTGGTTACTTTGGCTGGTTTAGAAACTTCTAATTTGGCAATGTTCGGGGAATGGATTGGGAAAATTCTTTCAACACCAACGCCATAAGAAATTTTTCTAACCATGAAAGTGCCGTTTACGCCTTTGCCACCTTTTTTGGCAATGACCAAACCTTCAAAAATCTGCACGCGTTCCTTGCTACCTTCTTTAATGCGCAAGTGAACTTTAACAGTGTCGCCTACTTTAAAGTCCGGCAAAGTTTTAACCTGAGTATCGCTGATGTGTTTAATTAATTGCATATTATTAGTATTACGTAGTAGGAATTAAGTATTAAGGATTCAATACCAAAGCGTTGCTTGATACTTACTGCTTACTACTTGCTACTATTAATTAGTTTATAAAGTTTTGACTATTTTACTGCCTAAGTTGATTAATACTTCCTTTAAATCCGGAGCCAGTTCGCTCTCTGCTTCTATCCAGGTTTCGTCCGGTAACTGAACTTCTATTCTTTTCGCGTGCAGAAACTGTCTCTTTAACCCTGCAAGCCTAATCTTCTTTCTTCCATATAACTCATCACCAATTAACGGATGATCTATGGAAGCAAAGTGAACGCGGATTTGATGCGTTCTGCCTGTATGCAACTTTACCAGAATTAGGGTGTATTTGTCAACCCCGACGGTGAATTCTTCCAGAACTTTATACTCGGTTAAGGCTTGTTTGGCCTCCACCGGATTTTTGGTTGTCTGCTTGCGAAAGTCCGTTTTACTTTTCCCCATAGGGCTATCTATAAACCCTTGGCGCTTTTCCATATGCCCCAAAACCAAAGCCAAATATTCTTTTTTAATTTTTCGTTCCGCAAACGCGTCTTTTAAAAATTCATACATTTTTTGTGTTTTGGCCACTAAAATTATCCCACTGGTGTCTTTATCCAACCGGTGGACTATCCCCGGCCTATGTTCTTCGCCGACGATCGCGATATCAGAAAAATTAAATAACAAAGCAGAAGCCAAAGTTTCCCCTTTAAAGCCTGCTCCCGGATGAACTACCATACCGGCCGGCTTGTCGATAATTAATAAATCATTATTATTATACAAAACTTTTAATGGTGTGTTGGTAGCCTTGATTTCAGATTGATGATTTATGATTTCAGATTGATGATAAACAATTTTATCGCTGATGCGTACAACAAACTTTGTCACCTTAACTACAACACCATTAACCAAAACCAGCCCGGCTTCAATATCGCGCTGAATCTGACTACGAGAAATATCTTTTAACTCTTGCGCAAGATATTTATCAAGTCTGGTTTTTAAATCTTTAACTACTAAGTCATGTTTCATATTATCATATTATCTTTTTATCATTTAAAATCCTAAGCTATCGGGCTTTGATAGGATGATAAAATGTTAAAATGATTACTTGATTAACAAGTCTGGTCTTCGTTTTTTTGTCCGCTTAACTGCTTCTTCTTGTCGCCACTGCTCAATATTTTTATGATGCCCGGTTAAAAGAACTTTAGGCACTCGTAATCTTTTAATTTTCAATTTTGAATCTTTAAATTCAAAGACTTCCGGCTTCGTAAATTGTGGGTACTCCAACATTCTTTCGGAAAAAGATTCTTTATCTACCGATTCGTCTTTACCGAGTATTCCACTACGCAAACGCATTACCGCTTCGCTAATTACTAAGGCCGGTAATTCTCCACCCATTAACACGTAATCGCCAATAGATAATTCTTCATCCGCAAATTGCCGTACGCGCTCATCAAAACCTTCATATCGTCCGCAAACAAAAATTAAATTATCATACCCAGAAAGCCTCTGCGCATCAGCCTGTTTAAACTGCTTCCCCTGTGGTGTCATCAAAATAACTCTTTGAGTTTTCTTTAATCTTAAATCTTTAATCTTAAATCTGTTTATTGCCTTATAAAGTACGTCCGCTCGCAAAACCATTCCCACCCCGCCACCATAAGGCCGGCCGTCTACCACCTGTCTTTCATCCAAACCAAACTCGCGCAAATTAATCGCTTTTAAGCTTAAAAGCTTCAGCTGAATTGCTCTTTTGACAATTCCAAAACTGTCCGTAAAATTCTCAACAAATTTCGGAAACAGGGTGATTATTTTAATTGATAACTTCTTGCTTTTCATAAAAACTTATCTAAATTATCAAGCGTATCCTCATTCTAACAAAATAACCCCACTCTTGCGAGGGGGTTATTTTATCTGCGTGATCCGCGATTATCCGCGTATCCGCGGTCTATAGTTTAAATTCGTCAATAGAATCATCGGTTGTCTGACTTGGGGCTTGTCCCATGCTCATACCACCTGAGTGATTCATCCCACCTTCACGGCGAGGACCTCTGTGAGAACCTTCTGGTTCATAGATTTTCAAGTTAACGCGAGCTTTGCGCTTGGCACCGACAACTCTTAACAGAGTGCGGATAGCTTTGGCGGTCTGGCCCATACGTCCGATAACTTGACCCATGTCTTCAGGATTCAAATGCAGAGTTATTAAGACTCCCATTTCATCCACTACGCGCTCGGTTTTAACATCTTCAGGATGATCAACCAAAGCTTTGACTAAGAATTCTACGAATGACTGGTCTTGTTCCATTTCCATAATAATACAATTTCTGGATAGCTAAATTGCGCTTCGACCTTTTCCTTAGCTTACTGCTATCTAGGAAATATTATAGGCGATTTAAGGGTGAGTGTCAAAAAAATCCGCCCCAGTATTTTCGGGACGGATTTTTTAAATTTTATAATGCTTTTTAGGCAGCCGGGTTTTCGATTTTCGCTTCCATTTCTACTTGGGCTTCAACGGCTTCAGCTGGGGTTTCTACCGGAGCGGCAGCTGGGGCAACCGGAGCTTCTGGAGCAACTGGTTTTTTTGGAATAGAGAAAGCCTTAACTTTCTTGCCGTCTACCAAACCTTTGGTCACAAATAAATTGTGTACGGTTTCGCTAAGTTCAATTTTCTGACCAAGCCAATACTTAATCCGGTCTTCTTTTACTTGGAAAGTTTTTTTGCGCGGATTGTAAGCGCCAAGGACTTCGGTGAATTTCTTTTGTACCGGAGCTTCTTTTTCAGCCAAGACAATTCTAAAATCAGCCTGGTTCTTTTTTCCGGTTCTTTGTAAGCGGATAGTTAACATAATAGATTTAGGATTTAAGATTTAAGATTAACCCAACTGCCAAATAGGCAGGGATTTAAGATTATATAATTACGCATTTTAGAAAATATCATAGCAGCAAACTCTGAGACTTTCTGATAAACGCTTCAAATAACAAAACTGAGCGTGCAAACATTCTAACATTATTTTCTGACCCAGTCAACCACAAACTCTTACATCTTAAATCTTATATCTAAATTTCTTCTATTGATGCTCTCTCTACAATTTGCTAAACTCCTTATTGACTATGGCCTGACCACCCTTTGGGTGACAGTCCGAGCCATCCCGGCAGGAGGAAAGATGATGAGCCCAGAAGAAAAAACAGAGGCAAAGAAACTTGTCACTGAGCTTCTCCACCATATGGGTCCTGAGGTTTGGATTTTGCTGGTCCAGCCGGACTATCAAATTGTAACCCAAGGCCGAGATCCGGAAGAAGACTCACGCGCCCGATGTGAGATGGTGAAAACAAAGCTCAAGAGACTAGAGCAACTTCTTGGAAAGTCGCCAAGCTGAACCAAACACACCGCGCCGGAAGACGCTCTTATCCGACGTAATGCCAACAAAAAGCCCGAGGAATCTTTCGCATGCGAACGAGACCTCGGGCTTCAAATTTTTTCCTATATTCTATATGCTAAATGCTATCTACTTTTCTCTGTTTAAAGTGCCTATACACCCAATAAATTCCCATCAAAATAATTAAAACTATTATGGCCGTATCGAACCCGTGCATTTTTTCACGCAGAGCTGTCCAGTTTTCTCCGAGCTTCATACCAAAATATACTAAAACCAAAGACCAAATAAACGAGCCTATGAGACTGGACAAAATAAACCTTGTATAAGACATTTTTGATGCTCCGGCAGGGAAGGCAATAAAACTTCTGACCACTGGAAGCAACTGCCCAAAAAAAGCCGACCAGCTACCAAAGCGAGCAAAAAATTTCTCTACCAAATCCAAATCGTGAGAAGAAATCAAAATATATTTTCCGTACTTGTTAATTAACGGCCGACCGCCTTTATAGCCAATATAATAAGCGATGCTGGAACCCACTCCGCTACCAAAAGCCCCGGCGAGAGCCAATCCCCATAGAGTAAACCGCCCCTCTACAATTAACGAACCGGCAAAAGGCAAAATAATTTCGCTGGGCATAGGTATGGCCATGGTTTGGATTGCCATTAAAAACCCTACCCCCAGATAGCCCATGGAAGAAATAACCTGAATAATAAAAGTTGTCACAACTCCGAGAATGTTTTCAATCATAAATTATTTCGCAAACTGTTTAGCCTGATCCAGTTTAACCGACAACAACTTACTCACTCCGTCATCACCCATGGTCACCCCATAAAGCACATTAGCCTGGGCCATGGTTTCGCGATTGTGAGTAATGGTAACAAATTGAGTTTGGTGCGCCAGAGTGCCCAAAATTTGGCCAAAGCGAATAGTGTTGGCATCGTCCAAAGCCGCGTCCACTTCATCCAGCACCACAAATGGCGATGGGAAGCAGGACAGCAAACTGCAAAGCAGGGCAATAGAAGTCATGGCGCGCTCGCCACCGGACAAGGCTTGAATAGAAGCCAATTTTTTCCCCGGCGGGGTGGCTTTAATATCTATACCCACGATACTAGAAGCACCCTTTTCATATTTTTTTACAATTTTTTCTTCTGGACGAAGAACCTCTGAATCATTCAGTGCATCATCGGACCCTTCCGTACCGGCTTCTGCTTCCGCATTCTCTTTTTCTTCATCCTCACTCTTAAGCAAACTTAAATAAGCACGTCCGCCGTTAAACAACACGCGGAAATAAAATTCAAATTTTTCATTAATTTTATGAAAGGCTTCCCCAAACTTTTGTTTAATATGAACATCTAACTCGTCAATAATCTGACGCAAGTCTGTCATCCCTTGCTTTAAGTCTCCGACTTGAGTGCTTAAATTGGTATACCGGCTTTCCGTTTCCTGATATTCTTTTAAAGTTAATTCATCCATCCCGCCAATGGTATCCAGTTGATTCTTTAAGCGCATAATTTTTGCTTCCAACTCCGAAGTCTGACTCTGTACTCTTTGCTGTTGGATAACACCCCATTCCGACATACCTAAAAGCCTTTTAACTTCTTCACCTAAAATCTCCATTTGGGTGTCGTACTTGGCTTTTTCAATACTAATGGTAGATTCCTGGTCTTTAATTTTTGACAACTGATCTAGCATCCCCCGATAATGATTTTCACTCTGACGTAATTGCTTTTGCCGTTCTTCTTCCTTATCGTAATAACTCTTTAAAGAAATTTCTACTTTTAATACTTCCTGACCGATTGTCTCCACCACTTTTTTTATTCTGTCTTCTTCGGCAAGCAGGTCTTGCCAAAAAGCGTCCGGAGAACTGCTCTGAGCTTTTTTCAATTCCAAATCCAAATGCAATTTTTCCTGGCTTAATCCGGATAGCTCTCGGTTCAAAAAATCCAAAGCCAATTTTCCCTTGCTCATAGACAGCTGGGCTTCGTTGACTTTTAGACTAAGCTGTTCTTTTTCTTTTAATAAATTATCCAGTTCTTGCTTAACTGCCAAAAGCCCCAAGTGCGGATCAATTACCGCGGACTTGGCCGCTTTCTTAAATTTTTCTAATGAAATTCCTACCTCACCAGCTTGCTGTCTGACCTCATCTAAATTTTGACTGGTTTGTAATTTGTTATAAAAACCGCTCCAAACATTCTCTAAAAGTCCCAATTCTTTATCTACCAAAACCCAGTCAATCTGTGCCGGGTTACTTAATTTTTGGGACAAGGCCTCCAACTTTTTGTTTACTTCTTCTAAAGTTTTAAACTGACTAACAAAACTGTGTTCCTGTTGCTGTTTTTCTTTTTCAGTTTCTTCAATCTTGGTTTTAATTTCTTGAATCTTTCTGTCTTTGCCATGAACTTCCACCTGCAAACTCTGGGCATCACCGGCTACGGCAGTTTTTTGACTTTGCATTTTACCGCGCACCAAGCTTAAATCTTCCAACAGTTTATTTTTCTGGTTCTGTAATCGTGCCAATTCTTCCTGGACTACTTTTAGTTGGTGATTGTTAGTTGAGTGCCCAGATTCCAAAATTTCCACCTGACTGCGGGTGGAAGCCACTTGTTCTTCTAAGGTGGATTTTTGTTTTTCTACTTCCGAGAGCTTGGTTAAAATACCGGACAAGACATCTTTTAACTGCCAAAAGGTATTCCCGAAATATTCACGTTGATAAATTTTAAATTCTTGCTCAATTTCACTGCGAGCCTCCATCTTTTTAGCCTGTCTCCGTAAACTTTTTAAGCGCGGTTCAATCTCTGCAATTAAATCTTCAGCGCGCATTAAATTTTGTGCGGTTTGCTCAAGGCGTCTCAGGGTTTTTTCTCGCTTAATATAATAAGTTTTTACGCCACTGGCTTCGTCCAGCAAATTTTTGACTTCGCCCGGCCCGGCCAAGACCATTTGGTCAATTGTCCCCTGCCCAATAACCGTGTAACGGGAAGTACCGATACTACTCTTTAATACCAAATCGACAATATCCAACAACCGGACTTTATTTCCGTTTAATAAATACTCACTTTCCCCGCTTCTGTCTATTCTCCTGCCAATAGAAACTTCCGAGGCGTCCACCGGGATACGACGATCGGAGTTATCAAAAGTCGCCACCACCTCGGCCATACCTTGGCGGCTTTTTTTATCACTCCCGGCAAAAATTACATCGTCGGCTTTTTTCCCGCGAATAATTTTTGGACTTTGCTCGCCCAAAACCCAACGCAAGGCATCGGCCACATTGCTCTTACCACTACCATTTGGTCCGACAATTGAAATAATCCCACTGGAAAATTCCATAGTGGTCTTTTGAGCGAAACTTTTAAATCCGTGAATTTCTAATCGTTTTAAGTACATTTTGGTTTTTACGAAATTTGCGTTTTATAATTTGTAAGTTCGCCTGCCTGCCAAGCGGGCAGGTATATCTTCGTACTTCGTAAATTTAATAGCTATTTTGTTTCAAAGCATTTTCGGCTGCGGAAATTTCCGCTTCCTGTTTGCTGGGTCCTTGGCCTTGACCGACTTCCTTTTCTCCTACAAAAGCGGCAACGATAAATAATTTATTATGATCCGGCCCGGTTTCAGAAATTACTCCGTAAGTGGGTGTAACTCCGCGCTTTTCCTGAACAATTTCCTGTAACTTACTTTTCGGGTCCATATAGCTACCACCCTTAATCACATTAGAGAGCTCCACCAAAACTTCATTTTTTACAAATTCCTTGGCTGAATCATATCCCAAATCTAAATATATTGCCCCGATAACCGCTTCTATACAGTTAGCTAAAATAACTTGACGGGCTCGGCCGGTGTCTTTGGCTTCACCACGGGACATTTGCAAAAATTTTTCAAAACCCAAACGAGAGGCAATCCCCGAAAGCATTTTATAGTTTACCAAAGCACTACGAAAGTTGGTTAACTCACCTTCCGGATGCGGATAGTTGCGATATAAATATTCAGTAGCAGCCAATTCCAAAACCGCATCACCCAAAAACTCCAATCGCTCGTTATGAGGTAAAGCAAAGCCCCGGTTTTCATTCAAATATGACCGGTGAGTAAATGCGGACAAATACAAATCCGCATTTTGGATTTTAAGTTGGAGAATTTTCTCTAATTCTTTTTTGTCTAAAGCTGGCATCATGGTTCCCAGAATCATGAATCATGAATCAGGAATTAAGGGTATTATACTTAATTCATAATTCTCGCTTCTTGATTCTTAATTGTGTTTGCCCTACTTCGCTCCCCCTTCGCTAAAGCTACGGGGGACAAAGCAAGGCTTCGTAGGACACTTCTTCTTGCTGATATGTCAAATTCTTCTTCGTAAATTACGATAGGTAAGCAATGCTTGCACTTCGTAGCTTTAGCGAAGAAGTGGTGGGCGGTGAAGGGATTGAACCTTCGACCCTCTCAACGTCAATGAGATGCTCTACCACTGAGCTAACCGCCCATATATTTTGCTATATCAAGCCCACCGGAACTGGTGCAATATCTTTTTGATACTCCGGATTCTCAATTGGCTTGGATAGTTCTAAAAACAAAACCAGCAAAGACTGGTTGAAAAAAACACTCAAACCGGCCAATAAAAACCAGAACAGAACGGTAGAAATTGTTTTTAGCATTAATATAATAGCAGAAAGTGGCAAAATATGGAACCTCACCAAAATCAACAACAAAAGCCTTAATATTTCTTTGGCCAAAAAAATTACTGAAATTCCCAAGGCAAAACTGCCTAAGTATATAACCATAAGCACCACGACCAACCCTAAAATTTTTGGCCAAACAGAAACAAAAAAATCAATACCGCAATTTAATGCCTTATTTAAGGGCATTTTATATAATACCAGGTAAAAAGCGGTAAAAATATTTATGCATGAAATTGCAAACGCCAGCGGTAAAAACGCCACCACTGAGGCCTCTAAAAGCAGTACCCGTAAAGGATTTTCCATTGGTAACCACAAAGTTGGCGCAACCAATACCACTGCCACCACGCACATTAATGCGCTGGTAAGCAGGCTAATTTTTATTATCCCCATTAGACTCTTTTTACTTTCCCGCGCCGAGACTTTTAAGTCCTGTGGGCGACTTTCCAAAGCTTGCCTGCCTAACAAAATTAACATTATCCTTGACCAATTAGTTAACACCAGGCCAAAAACCGTAAACAATAATATACTGGCACTAAGGGCTGCCAGCGCTTCCGGATGGGCTTGAAAAAAGTTAAACAACTCTACCGGTTGATTTTCCACGATCATTCTTTTTAAGGGAATATTTTGGAATTGTAAAAAATTCAAATTAAACCCACCAACAACAAATAACCCGAATAGCCAAAGCCTCGGGTTATTTATGGAGCTTATATATGACTTACGAATAATTTCAGAATAAGAGAACATATACAATTAATTTCCAATATCAAAGCTGGACCAAAATACTAATTTGAAAATTTGCTCACTAATATCGTGGTTTAGGCCACAGACAAGATTGGCTCATTGACAGATTGCTTCTTTTCGTCGGGAATAATATCTTTAACAATTTCCGCAAAGGCTTCCTGTTCCAAAGTCTCGTCTTTAACCAAACGCTCGGCAATTGTGTTTAAATAACTGCGGTGATTGGTTAAGACTTCAGTCGCCCGAGACAATGCTTGCATCATAATTTTAGATACTTCTTCATCTATAGTTTTAGCTACCGACTCACTGTAATTTCGTTGTTCGGAAATTTCCCGGCCTAAAAATACCATTTCATGCTGGTCACCAAGAACAATTGGCCCAATCACTTCGCTCATGCCGTAATTCATTACCAATTTTCTGGCAATTGCTGTGGCCACTTTTAGGTCATTGGAAGCCCCGGTGGTTAATTCTTTAAATACCAATTTTTCCGCGGCATACCCACCAAGCAGGGCGGCAATTTCGTCCAAGAAACTTTGTTTGGTATGCAAGTGTTTATCTTCGCTGGGTAATTTCATTGTGTACCCGGCTGCACGACCGCGAGAAATAATGGATACTTTATGCACCGGATCAGAGAAAACCAAAACACTACCGATTAAAGCATGTCCGCCTTCATGATATGCGGTAATTTCTTTTTCTTTGGTGGATAAAATATGACTCTTTCGTTCCGGTCCCAACAAAACTTTTTCAATTGACTCTTTAAGTTCGTCTACGGAAATTTCTTTTTTGTCCCGACGAGCGGTTAAAATTGCAGCTTCGTTTATAAGATTAGCCAAATCCGCGCCGGAGAAACCCGGAGTTCGCTCGGCAATCTTACGCAAATCCGCGCCCTTGGCCATTGGCTTATTTTTGGAATGCACAATCAAAATCGCTTCCCGGTCTTTAATATCCGGCAAATCCAGCATAACTTGGCGATCAAAACGACCCGGGCGAAGTAAGGCAGGATCAAGAACATCAGGACGGTTAGTGGCCGCCATTACAATTACATTAGTGTCGGTTTCAAATCCATCCATTTCCACTAAAATTTGGTTTAAGGTCTGCTCCCGTTCATCATGCCCGCCACCTAAACCGGCTCCGCGCTGTCTGCCTACGGCATCAATTTCATCTATAAAAATAATGCACGGTGCATTCTTTTTGGCTTTTTTAAATAAGTCGCGCACCCTTGCCGCACCGACACCCACAAACATTTCCACAAATTCCGAACCGCTAATATGGAAAAAAGGCACATTTGCTTCTCCGGCTACGGCTCGAGCTAACATGGTTTTACCAACTCCCGGAGCCCCTAACAACAAAACCCCTTTAGGAATTTTTGCCCCAAGTTGTAAAAACTTTTGCGGAAACCTTAAAAATTCTACAATTTCTTTTAGCTCTTCTTTTGCCTCTTTGGCACCAGCCACGTCCGCAAACTTTACTCGGTTCTTGCGTTCGTCGTTTAGCTTAACCGAACTCTGACCAAAGGTCATGGCACGATTGTTGGAGCCCTGAACTTGGCGCATTAAAAAATACACGAATAAAGAAATAAAAATCAACGGAATCAAAAACGGCAACACAGCGCCGGCCAGTGTGGTAAGCATGCTATTAGTCTGGTTTTCTATTTTTACCGCGCGAATTTTTTCCGGTGCTACGCCGTTGTCTTTTAACAAAGTGTAGATGTTGTCATTTTTTCCCAGCTTGGCCATTTCTGTGACGTCGCTGTCTTTCAGTTTGGCGGTTACTGAGGAGTCCCCGACACTTAAACTTTCAATTTTTTGTTGATCTACTAAATTTACAATTTCCGAAACGGAAACTTCTTTAATTTTGCTGTCGGTGGAGAAGGCGGTAAACAAAAAACTAATCAACAAAAATCCGACTAAAATAAAGACAATATTTTTTACAATTTTTCCCATAAATAGATGTTCATTAATAGTTTATACCGTTAGGGCTTACGCACCGAGCCAAGTGCGAGGCATTTTCCGAGGATTTTTGGAGACGTAGCCTGGCTACGACGACAAAAACCGGAGTGATATGAATGGAAATGAATTCCATCCAGACACTGTTCAGGAAAATAACGAAGCAATTTGCCGGAGTCACTTTTAGGGACTGGCTCCGCCAGCCTAAAAAGTGACGGTGCATAAGTCCTAACAGTATATGAAATTATCAACCCTTTGACAAGAGTGATAACGACTGTCTTTTGATTCCCTAATCAATTGAGTAGATATATGCGTCCCATGCAAGTGGTGGGCGAGGAGGGAGTCGAACCCTCATGAGATTTCTCTCGCTAGCTCCTAAGGCTAGTGCGTCTGCCATTTCGCCACTCGCCCTCCATTTGCACAGGACAAAGGTTCTTATATCAGCCAATACATTTTAACAGTTTATTCCGGCTTTTGGCAACAAAAAAAGCGGCCCCGTTAGGAGCCGCTCAATAAATAAATTTTTACACGAACTTGTCGGCAACTAAAGTAGCAGAAATAATGGTTACGATAGTGTAAGCTAAAATTACCACCACCAAACCAATAATTGCATTGGTTATTGCCTTTTGTCCTTTTTCCGCCTGTTCTTCGTTGCCAGCGGAGGTAATATACCAAAAACCACCAACAACCAAGACACCAACAGCTATAATTCCTGCAAAAGTTAATAAAAACCTAATAATTTTCAGTAACAATCCCGCTAAAGTTGATTGGGCAACAAAAGATTCAGCCGAGCCACTAGATTTTGGGAGGCATAACCCATTTGTTTCGCATAAGCCTTCCGGACAAATACCTTGATTACAAGTTGCTCCCGCTGCGGGAGGAGGCGTTGCCGGTGGATTATTGGCTGGCGGATTTGGATTTGACGAATCTGGAACACATACTCCATTTACAGGATTACAGGTAAGTCCGGCAGCACAAGGGGAGGGACAAGTTTTGGGCGAATTATATTCCTTGAACGTTTTGCATATTTCCGCATCCGGCCATTGTTCACAACACCTGATTATTGCTTGTGGCTCTGTCTCATCAGCGTATCTTGTATATACGCAGGCATTTAGCCCCTCTTCAGATTGATCTTGAGTTTGCGCGAATACTTTTTCTGCAGAAACAAAAACAGCGGAACCGATTAAAGCAAAAGTTAAGAATGCAATTACAATTTTTTTGTTTATTTTCATGAAATTTAAATTAGCCACCAAAACCATTATTACTGCTGACCAAATTTACAATGACGTTTATAATTACATAAGCTAAGACCACTATAACTACCCCAATAACCGCATTGGTTAAAGTTTTTTGACCTTTTTCCGCCTGTTCTTCGTTACCGCCGGAGGTTAAATACTGATAACCGCCAATAATTACGAACACCACGGCAATAGCGCCGGCAAATAACAACATTAAGCGAATGGCATTGGCAATTAATTCCGGTAAACTTTGGGAACTGGTTAGACCGCCGGTACCAAACAAGCCGGAAAGTCCGCTAGTTTGTAAACCACCTTGCACTTCGTTATAACCAAAGGCTACCGCCGGGGCCAGCATTACTGCAGTAACTGCGGCTAATTTAAATAAATTTGTTAATTTTTGTTTCATTTTAGTGTTATTAATATTTTCTAAACCCAAACGCAAAAAATATTTTACATTTGGGTTTAGTCCCAAATATAATTTGGAACCAAACTTTGATTTTGAGAATTACGGCGCAGTGCTGGAATTTGGATTAGCGACTAAATTCGAAACGACGTTAACAATAACGTAGGAAAGAATAATAATAACTATACCGATAATAGCATTGACTGCCGTACCTTTTCCTTTTTCCGCGGTTTCTTCGTTGCCGGCGGAGGTAATATACCAGAACCCACCAATAATTAAGAACAATACCGCTATACCAAAAGCAATCCCGAGCATCCAATTAATAACAGTTTTAATTAATTGGTTAACGCTGGTTCCTGCAGTACAGTTAAGTCCGGAAGAAGGGTCGCACTGGAAATTCCTGCTCAATTGAGCATTAACAAACAACGGAGCGAAAATAATCACTACCGTCAACAGCACTTCCGCGACTTTTAGAAAATTTATTTTTTTTATAATTTTTTTCAAGCTGTTCACCCCCTCTCAATATCCCTTCCCTCTCCCTCTTTTAGGAGAGGGCGGGCTGAGGACTTTGGATTTTTAATCCATAATATTATAACATATAGTCGGCGAATCGGAAAATATTTTTAGATTTTTGCTTCCCTCCGACAATCCGATTCTCTGACCCTCCGATATTCCGAAACTTATTTTGCTATTACCGTATTAGCCACAATTCTGACAATAGTCGCTGCTAAAATAATTACCACCAGTCCGATAATTGCATTGGTCAATGTCTTCTGACCTTTCTCCGCGGTTTCTTCATTACCGGCGGAGGTTAAGTACCAAAACCCGCCGAGCATCACAAACAACACGGCAACCACTCCGGCAAATACTAAACCTTGTTGAATTAGCCACAACATTAAAGCATTGGCACTACAATACTGATCCGGTAAACTGTCGTACATCCCCTTAAATTGTGCTTTTAAAGCCCTGCACCGCGCGTCTTCTTCCGGAGTTAAATTAACTGCCGCTTTTACCAAACTTGGTGCAAGCACCAAAGCGCTAATTAATACTGTTTGCCAAACTGATTGAATTTTATTTAAATACTTTTTCATATTTTTTGTATGCTATTAGTTTGGCTGGTTTTCACCTCTTTAACATCTATACCAATCAAGTTTTGAATTATTGCCATTATACTAAAAGCCAGTAGTACAACAATTAAGCCAATCACGGCCCAAGTAATACTTTTCTTAGCTGCTGCCACAGCTTCTTCATTTCCTTGAGAAATTACCATTTTAAACCCGCCAATTACAATAAAGGCGGCGGCCCATATCCCGGTAATCATTATGAACCCGCGCATAATTTTTAACAGTAGTTCAATAAGATTGCTCGCTCCCTTAATTGGATTGTATAAAGTTGAAGACTGCTGACCTTGCATGCCACCGGCAGTAGTAGATGTGGTTGCACCAGGGGTAGTGGCAAGGGTCGATGACTGTCCACATTTTTCTGCACTTATTTGTGCCGATGTTTTGCCTGTACATGCATTATTAGGGACGTCGGACAGATCTTTTTTATTACCTGGGCTACAGGCATATTTTCCATCACTTGCCACACAAGCATAAATGGTGCCGGGCAAATTATTTACTGAAATCTTAAGAACAGAACTTTTTGCTACACTTACCCCATTTTCATTATCAACACTGACTTTAAATTCCATCGAATTGGGTGTGGGCAAACTATTTAAAACAAAATTTGCAGGTCTGATTGTAAAAGTTGCACTAGCACTGTTATTTTGCACACTAACTTGTTGATTTCCAATATTGTCCCCCATAGGAACCGTTTTGGTGTTTAAAGTAAGATAAAATTTTACGTAACTTCCGCAATTATCACCGGACCCGACGACATTTGCCTTTAAATTTATCGTTCCTGAATAATCTACTGTGTATTTATCACTGCTAAATTGTAACCCACTGGAAAAATTACAAGCCGCTTGGACTGTATTAAAAACCCCAATACCTAAAAACCCGCCGGACACAAAAAAAGTTAAAACCAAAACCTTTAAATAATTTTTCATTTATTTTTACTTAATTATGCAGGGTTTGCCACCGGGCTCACCACCAGGGTTTAAATAACACAACGGCTGAGTAAAATCTATACGAATTGGGTCTTTATTCGTTTCAGATGTGTCTGCTAAGCCTAGCAGGATTCCGTTTAAAGCGGTGTTTACCAAAATAAACGCCATCATGGTAAAAACAAATCCAACTACCGCATTAGTAATTGTTTTTTTGTGTTTGGTTATACTTTCTTCATCGCCCATTGTGACCACTAACCAGAATCCGCCGTTCACAATTTGGTAAACCGCATAAATTCCGGCCGTGGAGATTAACCAGTTTGTTGCGGTAGCGATCAAAATAAACACGTAACGCAAATCACACGGATCTTCACGTTGCGTTCCAGCGTCATCCAGATAACCACCACAAGGCACCAAACCGCGTGCCTGCGCTAACATTGGCGCAGACAAAATACTAAGCGAAAGAAAGATTATAGCTAATTTTTGTTTCCAAATGTTCATTTTGTGCTTTTATTATACCACAAAATATACTATCTGCTAATTGCCGAGGCTTCTTGCTGGCCTTGGGACAAGGCCTGAGCTGGGGTTAGACCGTTTAAGATGACGTTATCTATCATTTTCCCAAATATACTGTCTAATTTTTCCTGATCTGGTTTATAAAATGACTTTGCGGTCAAATTGGCATTGGCAAACTCCCCAATTTCCGTATCTTGAATTTGCAAAGCAATTAAATCTTTCCGGCTGGATGGCTGTTTATGCTTGGCATAATACTTATCCAAAGAATCTTTGGTAGAAATAAACTTTAAAAAATCCCAGGCATAATCCGCATTTTTACTTTGTTTGCTCACTACTTCTCCCCAATAATTGGCAAAGTTCACGCTGGGATCGTCTAAGTTTGGTTGAGGTACTCCGGCCACATCAAAATTTAGATTTGGATTTTTTTGGCGAATAGTGTCGGCGGTGTAGGCATAGCTGTACATCATAGCGGCGCGACCGTTAATAAATGCGTCTATGGAATAGTCACTGCGGGAATTCCAGTTGTAGTTAATGTTGGAAGAATTGGCAAATGAAGTATAAAAATTTAAAGCCTCCAAGCCGGGTGCGGAATAATTACCGTTCTTTTGAACATTATCGGCAAAAGTCGGACGGCTGAAATCTGAAGCATATGGGACGGCACCCTTTTGCAACATAAACAAATTTAAAATATCCACTCCCCGACTAACATTAGCGTTAGTGCCAATAGCAAAAGCACTGCGGGCAAAATACCCTTTACTGTCGGATTTTTTTATTTTTTGTACATCTGTAGCCATCTCTGCCCAAGTCTTTGGCGGAGTAGCAATGCCGGCCGAGCCTAATATGTCTTTATTATAGTAGAGGCCCAAACTATCTACGGAAAGAGCTACTCCATAAATTTTTTGATTTAAAGCGAAATCCTTATCTACCACATCTACAAATGAATCTTTAAAATCCTTATAGGTAAAAATTTTCTCCGGTGCCGGAGTAGTCTTGTCCATATAAGCAGGCAACCACGCATTATTTATAGAAAAAACATCCGGTCCGGTGCCGGAAGCCAGTGCATTTAACAAATCTTGCTGATAATTTTCAATATTTTTCTTGGTGTAAACAATCCGTACATTGGTATGTTTTTGTTGGTAAGCCTCAATTAACGGTTGGAGGTTTTCACTATCTTCAAATGGCTTCCAAAAATTTAACACCACTTGTTTTGGAGCAGAAGAAGAACCACCCCCGCCACAGCCGGCGGAAAGAAAACTAATAGATACTAAAGCCCCAATAATTTTTACAAATTTACTGTTTGTTTTTGATTTCATAAAGCGATCCTAATCTCCCAAATATCATCCGAATTATCTGAATAAACTGCAGTGCTCATTAGGAGCATTCGCCTGCCTGCCTGCCGGCAGGCAGGGATTTAATTCGTTGTATTCGGATCGGAAATTAAATTTTTAACTTTTTTATATACTCCGAAAACCCATCTCTTAACTCTTCATGTTTTAACCCAAACTCCACAACTGTTTTCAAATACTCCAGTTTATTACCACAATCATGATACTTCCCGTTTTTTATTTCAATAGCATAACAATCTTTTTTTTGTTCCAATAAAATATTTACCGCGTCTATATAAACCAATTCCCGTGGAGTATTTTCCGTATCCAGCCTACGAGATGCTTCTTCAATGGCGTCAAAAAATTCTGGCCCATACACACTACCGGAAATTACCGCATAGTCTGAATCTATCATCCCCACTCCCGGCTTCTCAATTATTTGGCTAATTTTTAGCACTCCATCTCCCACTTCCTTGCCCGAGGCATAACCATAACGCTTGTAATCTTCCGGCTGATTAAATCTCATACTGCCTAACAATGCGCTTCCGCCGTGTTTTTCATAAGCCTCTATAAGCTGTTTACTACGGCTAGGCTGGGCTTGAATAAAGTCATCACCCCATAGTACCAAAAATGGCTCGTCGCCGATAAACTGCTTAGCATTCAAAATTGGGGTGGCGTTACCAAGCGGTCCTTTTTGCCTAACATAATAAAAATTAGCCATATCGGCAATTCGGCGAATTTCTTCCAGTTCCGGATATTTATTGGATTCTTGCAAACGCTTTTCCAATTCAAAAGGATAATCAAAATGATCTTCAATACTTCGTTTGCTCCACCCGGTTACTATAATTATGTCTTCTATCCCCGCGGAGACTGCATCTTCCACCACATATTGGATTATAGGTTTATCTACAATCGGTAACATTTCTTTCGGCATAGCTTTGGTTGCCGGCAAAAACCTGGTGCCGAAACCGGCCGCCGGAATAATGGCTTTTCGAATTTTTTTAATCATACACCTATTATAATACGTTTTGATACTTTACGGAATACACATATACAAATATACAGAAACACAAATGATACAAATACTAACCATTAATATTTGTGGTTATTTGTTTTATTTGTACTTTTGTTAATTTGTATCGCGTATTTGTTACTCACTCTTTGGCCGATACTGCACAGCCTCTCCCAAATGACCGAATGTAATATTCTCCATGCCACTTAAGTCTGCAATAGTTCGAGCAACTTTCAGAATTCGGTGTAAAGACCGGCCGGAAAAATTATACTTTTTCATTGCCTGTTTTAAAAATTCTTTGCCCTGGTCTTCAAGGCCACAAAACTGTTTAATCTCCACCAAGCCCATTTCGCTATTGGTTTTACTTTTATTAAATCGGGCTCTCTGTATCGCACGAGCTTTTTGAACCCGCTCTTTTATACTGCCCGATTTTTCCGCTCCCCCTGAAGCGGACATTTTCTCATATGGCAGGCGGGGGACTTCCACATGCAAATCTATTCGGTCCAGCAACGGCCCGGAAATTTTCTTTTGATATTTAAATATTTGCCCGGGCGCACAAACACATTTTTTTGTGGTATCACCATAGTAACCACATGGGCAAGGGTTCTGCGCGGCCACTAAAGTAAATTTGGCCGGAAAGGTAAAGCTCCCAGAAGCACGCGACACTGTAACCACCCCGTCTTCCAAAGGTTGCCTTAGTGCTTCAAGAACATTTCTGGGAAATTCCGGAAATTCATCCAAAAATAATATTCCCCGATGTGACAAAGTAATCTCTCCCGGCCGTGGGCTGGCCCCTCCACCGACCAAGGCAACATTAGAAGTTGTATGATGCGGACTGCGCACCGGCCGACTAACCACAAAATTTCCGGAAAGTTTTCCGGCAATACTATAAATTTTTGTTAATTCCAAAGACTCCTCTAAAGACAAGTCCGGCAAAATTCCGGCCATGGCTCTGGCTAATAATGTTTTTCCGCTACCCGGAGGGCCTGAAAGTAAAATGTTGTGCCCGCCGGCTGCGGCAATCTCCAATGCTCGCTTGGCCAATTCTTGCCCGGAAACATCACTCATGTCTAAAGCCGGACTGAAATTTTTTAAAATTTCAGTCGTGTCCACCTGTGGCTCTTCATTTAACTTTTTAAGTAGTAAAAAATGAGCTAATAACTGTTTTAAATTATCTACCGGCAAAACCTTTATACCATTTACCAAGACCGCTTCTTTGGCATTGGCTCTGGGAACATATAATTCTTTAATTCCAATCTCTTTAGCTTTAATTGCGATGGCTAAAACTCCGGGCACGGGGCGAAGCTGACCGTCTAGCGACAGCTCTCCTAAAAAAATTTTTCCGGTAGCGTCAAATGCAATCTGTTCCGCCGCCAGTAAAATAGCCAAGGCAATCGGTAAATCAAAATGAGTTCCTAGCTTTGGTACATCCGCCGGCGCTAAATTTACACTCACCCGGGTCTGCGGATAGTTACATTCCGAATTCTTAATTGCGGCCTTTACCCGTTCCCGACTTTCTTGCACCGCGGTGTCCGGCAAACCCACAACAATTGTGGCCGGTAGTCCGTTGGTAACATCCGCCTCTACTTCCACCTCCACTGCCTCTAGGCCGATAACTGCAGCCGATAAGATTTTGGCAATCATATAATTAGCTTTTAAGTTTTACCTGCCTGCCATCAACCTGAGCATCAGGCGATTGTAGGCGGGGCTTATGACTAAGAGGAAATAACAAAATGATAATTCCTAAAATTATATAACCATCGGCTAAGTTGTAGATTCCAACCCAACGGAATAAATATATATAAATAAAATCGCGGACATAACCCAACACCAATCGTTCAACCACATTTGAACTCGCTCCGCTTAATATTAAAATCCATGCTAATTTATTAAAAAAAACAATTGCAAAAAAATTTTTAAAAATATATCTAACAATCAAAGCAATGGCAATAACATAAATACCATACATTACCCAAGCCGGCAATTGAATACTAAACGCGAAAAAATAATTTCTAAACGGTTCCTTAACCAAAAACTTACTAATCTGATCCAAAAAAACACAAAACAAAAATCCCAACCCCCATAAAAATATTTGTTTTATTTTTGGGTGTGGGATTTGTTGCATTCTGTGATATTAGAAATTTTATATCGCTTTATCTGCCCATGGCAAGGCATTCAACCGATCTTGATTAATTTCATTTCCTTCATCGTCAATGCCATAGCTACCGGTTTCTATTTTATTTAAAGCTTTAGAGATTTTTGCTAAATCAGCTTTAATTTTTGCCATAACCTCTCGGCTAACATCGTCAGTTTCCACTTCTTGCGCATTGGAGTCCATATCGCCTCCCAGTTCTTCATGAGAACTGAGTCCGGCTAACTCTGTTTCCAATTTTTCTTTTTGGTCAATTAAGCGCTCTTTCATTTCTTGAATAAACTCTTTTGATAGCATAGGATTCTGTTTAATTACACTCATTATAACTAATAATATTTTTTCCTACAAATGAAAATAGCGCCTCGCGGCGCCCGATAAATAAATAAAGTGGCGGCAGAGGCGCTATATAACCCAAATTCGATCGAACAATCATCGCGATAGATGCAGGGCTTAAACTGTTTAAGCCCTAAACCTATCGCAATGGCTGCTACTCTGTCGAATTCAAGCCTTCTCTGGAATAACACCAGAGAGAAAGCGTCTGAACTCCAATCTCATTTCAAACTGCACTTCAAACTTCTCTTGTGGTGATTTAACACCTAACATGGATTATATTTTATTTTGAAATATAACCTGCCAACATTCCGGAGAATGTTAACCTTCATTTTTTTTGTTTTTGTTTTGCAAACAGCCTAGATTGGATAGGCTATGACGAGAAGTTAGAAGGAAGCCGACTTTCAAATGAATTAAAGGCCGATTCCCTTAAGCGAGTTTGAAATTTTTAAAGAGCTTTTGTTTCAGTACTTGTCCACACATTTACTGTACATTTATCATAACAAGCTTATATGGCCTTGTCAATTCTTGAGAGAATTTTAATGTAATTATCTTTTATTTAAACGGAATTTTATTTTATTTTTGTTAATTTGAGTGAAAAAAACAGAAATTTACATTATTGATATCATGTGGATAACTGGTTTATAAGCGATCGTTTTGCGAGTCCGTCCCGATTTTATCGGGACGAGCGGATCCGCCTCTGGCGGAAATACAGATTTAATACCTCGCAACTTTTGATTCCGAGAAACCTTTATAATTGTCCTTTAAAGATTTCGGCTCCGGGAATAGCCGTATAATAATTTTTAAATGGGGCTGCGTATTCTTTGGCCAATTTGGCATCAATAATGTATACCTCTTTTAGTTCGGGGGTATAAAAGAACTTTATAAGATTATGGAAATTTAACAAAGCCCGAGGCATAGAGTACTCCATAAAGGCATTATTTAAGCTTTGTGATACCGCTTCTTGATAAGGATGGGTAAATTGTTCAAACGGCAGACGACACAGTACCAAAGTTCTCACAGCAAGTTTATTTACCGGATCCACTGCCTGGTTTCCACTGATTGCCCTTAAAATAAATTTGTCCGTGGCCAATAATAAACTCTTTGGGTTAATGGAAAAATTTCGAAATATTTTATTGCTCCCTCCGGAATTGGACTGGGCCAATAGTGAAGCAAACTTTTTAATACTAAGGTAATTCGCATCGTAAAATTCCCTGACTTGAGTTTGGTTTGGCAAAAGAACAACAGCAGGTAATTTTTGGGCGCTGTTAAACAACTCCCTCAATTCCTCAACATTCACGGCCTTTGGCCAGACGTGAAACACAACTTTGCTCTTTTTAATATTTAAAACCTTCTTAAGGCTCGAGAATAAATCCCCCTGTTTGGTGAGGGTGGCCTTTTTTTCCTTTGGTCCCAAAGACGAATGCTTCACAATGGTAAAATTTTCCAAGCCTAAACGTTGGACAAAAAAATCAAATAATTCCGGAAAGACTAATTCATCGGCAAAACAAATCCCCGCAAACTTTTTTAAGATAGTTTCAACCAAACCATTAATCAACAAAGGCATGTTTACAAACGAACAACGATTTTCCGCCAGCTCAATCCACCTCACACGATTATCGGAGTCTTGAAAAAAACTGGAAATATTTTCCAAAAATCGAACTACGTCTTTAGATTTTAAAACTTTATTTGCTTCCGCTATCTTTTCAACAAAACTTTCTCCGGCACCTTTAATCTTTAAGTACCGTTCGTCATTCTCGATTTGAGGAGTAATTTTAAAATACAAAAAGCTCGGCGGGTCACTTTGTAGCATTGCCGAAGTCAGACCAAAAAATAAATCACTTGCGGAAAGCGCCTGCTCCACCGCAACTTTATATTTCAGGTCGCCTGTTTCCGTTTCCGAATTATAATAAGACTTTATTAGATAATTTAAATATCCCCAGCTGGTTTTGGTTCCCACATTGGAGACGATCGTATTCTCAAATTCATTCAGACCACAAAGGGTCACAAACCTGTTTGAGTAAAGATTATTTTCCGCTAACTGCAGAAAAACTTCCATATCACAAACTACCGTCCCCGAGGTCGAACTCTCGGCTAACTTCCCGCCGGTGATTAAACTTTTAAACTGTCCGCCAAAAAAAGATAAGTTTAAATCGGTAATCGTTTCTGTTTGCCAGTTAGTATGGTACCAAACTAAAATCTTTAATAAAAATTTTGCTTCTTCCGGTGAGGAAATTTTTCTTTTTAAAGCAGTTAAAAACTTTTTTGCGTCAAAGGAAACATCAGGAGAAAATATTGCAGATTCTGCAAGTCCTTCTTTGTATAATTCCAATACCTGTCTGGCCTTAGGAACAACCAATAATGTATTCCCTTGTTTTTGAGCCAGCAGGGCAGTCTCATAGACAAAATTATCGTCCATACCAAAATCATAAATGGTCTTGGCATTTAAGCTACTAGTTTTTTTAATCTGGCTTTTTAATTTTTTACTTTCCCTTTTTTTTACGGCATCGGCGAAACTAATTGGCGGTAAGCTGTTTTGTAATAAGTCCGCCCAAGTAAAATTTGTGTTTTTAATTAATTTTCCGATTCCGCCTTTTAATTCTTTACCAAACCCGTTATAGACCCCTAACAATTTTTCTAACAAAAGCAAAGTCGCCTTGCTGTCGGCTAAGGCCCTATGGGCTTCTTTATGGCTAATGTTAAAAGTATGCATTAAATTTTCCAGATTGTAACTATGATGAGTCGGCAAGAGCCACTGCACTAAGTCCAAAGTATCAATTTGGTCGCCGGAAAATTTTAAACCAAAAGTTTCCAAAAATTTCGTATCAAACCCTATGTTATGCCCAACAATTACGGCTTGCCCCAGCTTCTGTTGCAACTGTTCTTTATACTCGGAGAACTTCGGGGCGGAGTCTAATTCATTTTGCGATATGCCGGTCAAACCTAAAATTTGCGCCCCCACCGGGCGATCGGGACAAAACACTTGTGTCCACTCCTCGGTAATCACAATGCCCTTTTCGCCCAATTCAAAAAACGCAAAACCCACTTCCAAAATTTCGTTATTTAACGGGTCAAACCCACTGGTTTCAATGTCCAGGCTACAATACTGTTGTTTCTTTTCCATAAAACTAATTTTATCACTTATGGGTAAATAAAAAAAGCCTCTTAATTCCAAATTAAAACCGCCCTTATTCCATTTGTGGAAAAGGGCGGAATTATTTAATTATTTTTTACGGCTTTTTGATTGAAATAAAATACCTTCTAACCAATGCCGGGCCTATAGAATTTTCACTTCCGTAAAAATCTAGCCGGAATATTGAGTAGGGACTAAAGACATAGTCAGTTGTTAAACTGCCACTGGATGCGACTGATGCCTGGGAGACAATTGGAGAACTCCCGGGGTATGGATAAATATATAACGACCCCTTAGCATCAACGGGCCTGGTCCAATAAAATGCGTATCGCCACTTACCATTTAAGAAATCTAGTGGCTGAAGTTCTACTTTAACAGATTCCTCATTTATGATAACTTGTTTTGGATAGGTAATAACAATAGGCGGGGCAGGTGAAATAATCACCGGTGTCGTAGTATTTGCAATCACCACATAAACAGCAGTCGTTCCGGTTTGTGCCGGGCTATCACTGTCTGTTGCTCGAACTTCAATTTTATGATTTCCATTGGAAAATTTTGTGGTGTCAAAGGAAAAATTATACCCAACATACGGACAATTTATTCTTTTTGGATAAGCGGCACATACATCCGGACGATTGGCACCATAAACCGCATCGCCAATTAAAGTACCATCCAAATAAACTTTCACATTGGAAATTGCCGAACCAATTTTTTGGATATTATCAATGGCCCAACCGGCAACAGTTTGCACTCCAGAAACGGTTTTGTTTGGCGAAGGGATATCAATATAAGCGGTAGGAATAGTTATAACGGCCGGGGTCTGAACAGGAGCAGGTGTTGTTGGAGTTATAACAGGAGAAGGGGTAGGAGTAATTATTGGTGTCGTAGTATTTGCAATCACCACATAAACAGCAGTCGTTCCGGTTTGTGCCGGGCTATCACTGTCTGTTGCTCGAACTTCAATTTTATGATTTCCATTGGAAAATTTTGTGGTGTCAAAGGAAAAATTATACCCAACATACGGACAATTTATTCTTTTTGGATAAGCGGCACATACATCCGGACGATTGGCACCATAAACCGCATCGCCAATTAAAGTACCATCCAAATAAACTTTCACATTGGAAATTGCCGAACCAATTTTTTGGATATTATCAATGGCCCAACCGGCAACAGTTTGCACTCCAGAAACGGTTTTGTTTGGCGAAGGGATATCAATATAAGCGGTAGGAATAGTTATAACGGCCGGGGTCTGAACAGGAGCAGGTGTTGTTGGAGTTATAACAGGAGAAGGGGTAGGAGTAATCACCGGTGGAACAACTGTCATAGATGCAGATTTGGTAACAACTTTACCCACACTGTTTATTGCGGTAATTGTATAAATAGTATTTACATCCGCGATAACGGTTTTAGAAGTTCCGGTTAATGTGCCGATTCCGTTATTAATACTTACCGATTTTGCTCCAGTAATATTCCAGGATAAAATTGCCGATTGACCCTTGGTAACGGTAGAAGGCGTCACACTAAAGGAAACAATCGCCGGGTCAGATACCGGCACAACGACCGGCGTAACAGGAGTAGCGGGTGCCGGGCTAATTTTATTCGCTACTCTTACTGAAATACCATAGGCTCCAGTTTGAGGAGATGCGTCACTGTCAGTAGCACGAACTTCAATTCTGTGACTACCGTCTGCTAGTTTTGTAGTATCTAATAAATAGCCATATCCAACTTTTGGGCAGTTTGGCCGGCCAGGATAAACCCCACAAACATCAGGCCTTATTGCATTGTAGTCTGCATCACCAAAGAAATTTCCGTCAACATAAACTTTAACACTGGTAATTGCCGTCTCTGATCTTTTCTCATTATCAATCGCCCAACCGGCTACCAATAAATTTCCCGACACTGTACTACTGGCATATGGTAAATCTATAAAAACAGTTGGCGGACTAGTCCTGTCTGTGGCATCCCAGGTTGTGGACCATATTTGGCCGCCATATATTGGACAACCAATCCAAGCGCAAGCCCTTGTATTAAAAATAGTCCAGGTGAGCATCCCTGAATGAGGTTCACTGTCCGGAGAAACAAAATTTCCGTCTTGATCAGTTAAAAAATGTTGCTGATTAAAAGCTGAATCTCCCGCAACTGTTAAATGAAGGGCATAAGGCGAAGCATTATAGGTGTCGTAGACTATACTAGCCAAACCACCAGGCCCGTCTGAGGCTGTCACATTTAAATTAGATGTGTACTGAATGCATAAGTCAGGGGTTGAGCCATTACTACATTGATATACCACTACCCATCTCTTCATATTTTGTGCCTTGGCAATTTTAACCAAAGTTCCCCGAGCTAAAATTTCCGACGTTATTTCTTTTGCCGGGGACCAACTCTCCATATTGGTGATATCAGTGGTCCAACGATAATATAATTTATAGCCAACTTTAAAATCAGTAACCGGCCTGGTTTCTGTCGGATCATCATCAACATAAAACATATAGTACTTACCATTCACATGAGCAATACTCCCAATTAACCCTTGAGTGTTATCTGCAGTAAGAGCTCTATGGGACCTAAGAAAATCTCCGGCTGTATCTTTTACAGGCAGTGGACGGCAACTGGCCGGGGTGTTTATCTCAGGACATGTGGCGAGGTTATATAATTGCCACTTTTTTTGAGTATTCCAAATATAAAATTCAGAGAAGTTCTGAGTTTTTATTACCCCCAAATAATGACGGACAGTTAACGGCACACTGACCTTTGGTGGCCTTAACCCATTTGGAATCACACCTTTTGGAGAATCATTAGCAACCGACAGAAAGAAAGTATAATAATACCCGTCATTTCCTAAAACAGTCATTGGATTCCCTCCTCCGCTGTATGCTTTTGAGCCGTCTATTTTATCAGTATACAAAGTTGATTGTTCATCGGTATAAGTTGGCCAAACTATGTACTGCCTGTTGGCTGACATTGTTTCCGCATTGTTTGACTTTCCCATTGAAAGTGAATCCCCGGCTTGGATTGCTCCATTCCCTCGCCCTTTCCCAAGTCCTTCACTGTGATAAATCGTAACATAATCATCTTGCCCTCTTCTTAATATTTGAGCATCATAAGACACCTCATCGTGAGGGGTGTTAAAATACATTCTTTGTTTGCTTTGTGTTCGACAAACTTCAACCCCATTGGTTGTATAACAGTACTTCGATTCCCCTAAAACTTTTCCCGTTTGCAAAAAACCCAGCTCCGAAGCTGATGTATTTCCTTCAATATAGGCAATTGAAGAATCGGTCTGGGCAATTAAAACCAACCCGACTGATGCACCAAAAAAGGCCAAAGCCACCAAGGACAAAATATTTTTTCTCATATTGATTTTTGTTTTTGTTTCTAAATAAAAGTTTTCCAAAATTTTTGTTGGGAAACTTTTTTATATTTACTTATACATTATAGCATATCTAAGCAAAAAAAGCAACTAGCAACTTCTTATTTTAAAATCCCGTCCTTTCGTGGAAGAAAGGGCGGGATTAACATTTATATATTTTCTAAACCTCTAAAATTTGTTCAACTTATTCAAATAACTATTCTGCCGCCTCTTCTGGCTCTTCCGCAACTTTTATTGGTAGCACATCCCCGGCTTTAACTTTTTCTCTTACGGCTTTGTCTACTTCTTTAAAAACTTTGGCGTTGTCACGCAAAAATTGCTTTGAAGCTTCTTTACCCACACCAAGTTTTACGTCGCCGAAACTGTGAGTGTTGCCGGCTTTTTCAATTACTCCGAATAACACCCCGGTGTCCAACAAATCTCCGGCAGCAGAAATTCCTTCGTTATACATAATATCAAACTCCGCAACTTTAAACGGCGGGGCAACTTTATTTTTAACAATCTTGGCCTTTACTCGATTACCGATTATTTTGTCGCCATTTTTAATTTGTGCATTGCGCCGAACTTCTATACGAACGGAAGCATAAAACTTCAAGGCATTTCCACCGGTGGTGGTTTCAGGGTTACCAAACATTACACCGATCTTCATGCGAATTTGGTTTATGAAAATAACCGTGGTACTCGTTTTGGAAATTATCGCGGTAAGTTTTCTTAAGGCTTGGCTCATTAGTCTGGCCTGTAAACCCATGTGGCTATCACCCATTTCTCCTTCAATTTCATTGCGCGGGGTTAAGGCTGCCACGGAGTCTATAACAATTAAGTCTAACCCATTACTGCGGACCAAAGTTTCGCAAATATCCAAAGCCTGCTCGCCATTGTCCGGTTGAGAAATTAATAAATCTTCTAATTTTACGCCAATGCGTTTAGCATACTCCGGATCCAAGGCATGCTCGGCATCTATAAAAGCAGCTAAGCCACCGCGCTTTTGTACTTCGGCTATCATGTGAAGAGTTAAAGTGGTTTTTCCGGATGATTCTGGTCCATAAATTTCAATGACCCGGCCTTTGGGGATTCCGCCTACCCCCAAAGCTAAGTCTAAAGAAATGCTTCCGGTAGGCGTTGATTCTACATCCATTGTTTTAGAATCTGACAACTTCATAATACTGCCGGCGCCAAATTTATCTTGAATTTGATCCATGGCACTGGTGACCGCTTTCCATTTTCCGGAATCTTGAGCTGAACTTTTTGTTGTTTGTTTCGACATAATATTTTGCCTTCAACCCATACCATTCACCTCTTGGCCAATTGATATAGGTTATGTATTAAATGTATTTACTTTATAATATACGAACGTTCACCCAATGTCAATTCCTTACAAATAAGGCTTTTTCTGTCATATATGTCCAAGATATCCACCATTACTTCACGCTACTAGAGGTGGCTGTTTGTGAGTAAAAAACTATGTTGTCCAATACTTCCTTGGTCCTGCCCATGGCTCCCATAGTCTGCCCATTCACTGTCACTTTAGTGGCTCCGGCGTCGGTTGTAGAAACAATAATTTTGTCCTTGGCATAAAAGACCTTATTTTCACCGGCTTGAAAATTAAAATTTTCTGCCGGGGCACCATCTATCTCCACTCCCAAAGCCACCACCGAAGTAAACTCCGCCTTAAGCTCCAGTCGTCCGGCCTGAATTTCCTGCCTACCAGCACCAATAATATTTATAGTTTGGCTGGCTGTTTTATCAAAACGATTTTTTGCACTGACCACGATTTCTTTCGGTCCGGGATTTAATCCCAATTGTTTTTCAAAATAACCCTTACTGTCTACGAAAATATTTTCACCATTAATTGAAACACTTAAGCCTGGATCGGTCGTGCCCCGAACAAACACCGACGCCATATTTATAACCGCATTGTTCTGGGGTTCAGTTATTCTTAAATTTGGCATTTTATTAATAGACCAAACTTGCCATATAATATAACCCACGGTAACTACAATAAAAAATAACCCTACCGTTAAACTTAAGATTTTTGGCGTTACCACGACTTTTCTAAAAATATTTTTATACCACGGTCTATTTAAAACTTCCCCCTGTTTTTGAATTTGCCGTTCAATACATTTCTCTTTTTTATATTGCTCAACCAATGCTTCAGCTTCCACGGAGTACAGCCCGCCAAGTTGCTTTAAAAAACCTAGTACATAAACATCTGCCGGCAGAATTTTATAAACCCCTTGCTCAAGTGCCGATATAAACTGAGGTTTTATGGTTGTTTTTTTGGACACCTCTAAAACCGACATTCCGAGATTTTCTCTAGCTGCCAACAAATACTCACTTAAGGTTTCGATCTGAATTTTTTTCTTTTCAAATAACATTTTCTTAAAATTCCAAATTACTAATTTCAAATGTCAAATCAATTTTTAAAATCCCAATGATCAAATTTTGACATTAGGATTTTATTTGAAATTTGGTTTTTGATATTTGTCATTTATGATCAAACTTCAGTTTGATCATCTTCTATCCCATACTCGGCTTTTTCCGACGGTGGAATTACTCCAAATACTTCCCGTGGTTTGGCGCCTTCACCTGGGCCAATGATTCCTTGCTGTTCCATAATGTCCAATAACCTGGCCGCTCGAGCATAACCGACACGCAAACGTCTTTGAAGTAAGGAAGCCGAAGCCTTACCGGCCCGCTTTACTTCATCTACTGCTTCTTGAAGCATTGGGTCACTGTCCCCGCTGTCCTCGCCTTCCATTCCGGGAATACCCAAAGGCCTCTTCGGTCGTTCTAATATTTCTTCGTTATAAATTACCGCACCAACTTGGGACTTAAAGAAATCCACCACTTTTTTCACTTCTTTTTCACCGATAAATGCTCCTTGCACGCGCTTTGGTTTATTATATTCCGCGGAGGTGTAAAGCATATCGCCATTACCCAATAATTTTTCTGCGCCACCGCTATCTAAAATAGTTCTGCTGTCAATTTGACTGGCAACGGCAAAAGCAATACGGGAGGTAATGTTGGCTTTAATCAAACCGGTAATAATATCTACACTTGGACGCTGAGTAGCCAACACCAAGTGAATACCAACCGCGCGTGCCATTTGTGCCAAGCGTACAATGGCCGACTCTACATCGGCCTGGGCTACGGCCATTAAATCCGCCAACTCATCCACCAAAATTACAATATACGGCATCTTCAATGGCGCATTCTCATTGTATTCCAAAATGTTGCGCTTGCCGACTTCGGACAATAATTTATACCGTCGATCCATTTCCGATACCGCCCACTTTAAAGCATTAACCGCTTTTTCATTCTCAATAATTACCGGCGTTAACAAATGCGGAATACCGTTATACAAATTCAATTCCACCCTCTTTGGGTCAATTACAATAAATTTTACGTCCTGGGGCGTATTCCGATACAACAAAGAAATAAATAAGCTATTAATAGAAACACTCTTCCCGGTTCCGGTCGCTCCGGCTACCAATAAATGAGGCATTTTGGCTAAGTCCACTACCATAGGATGACCAGCCACATCGCGTCCTAAGGCGATAACTAATTTACTCTTGTGGTTTACAAAATCAGTAGTCTGCATAACTTCGCGTAAACGGACAATGGCAGTGGATTTATTTGGTACCTCAATACCCACCAGCGCTTTTCCTGGAATCGGTAACTCCATACGAATACTGTGAGCTGACAAAGACAAGGCAAGGTCATTTTGCAAAGCCGCAATTTGAGATAACTTTACTCCGGTGTTCGGCCGTAAGGTGTATTGAGTTACGGTTGGACCAACATTCACTTCACCCATCTCTACATCTATGCCAAAATCCGCCAAAGTCTTTTTTATAATTGCTACATTTACTTCTATATTTCCACTATCAACTTCCGTTTGGTTATCGTCCAGCAAATCAAATTGCGGCAACTTCCAATCTTTGCGATCTTCAATTACAATTGCTTCCATATTAATTGGCTGGGTCTTTGCCGCGGAATTAATTACCTGAGTCGGCTTTGGAACCGGAACCACTGCCATGTCTTCGTCTTCGTCGTTCTTTAACTTTTTATTTTTTTCAAACACTTTTTCTTCCACAAACCCTTCTTTACCCATGGCATTTATTTTCAACGGGGCTGATTTAACATTTACCGCTTCTGCGCCCTCAGCCGGCTGTCGGCTTTCCGACTTTGGCCACAAAGCTTTTAAAGAAATATCAAAAGTAACCAGGACGGCGATTATAATTAAACCAAACAACACCAAACTGCCGGCCCAAAAACCTAAAAGGGCAAACGACGGCTGAGCAAAAAGCGCGCCCAGATATCCGCCCCCACGACCTTCCGCCGCCAAAGTAAACCCACTGAGCTCATTGCTTAAATAAAAAATATGAATTAATCCGCCAATGCTTCCGGTGAGCAACACAGCTCCTAAATAGGTGCGCCAGTAAAAACTGCTACTCTTATTTGCTTCTTCCAAATCTTGGTTATACAAAGACACGGCCACAGATAATAAAATTACCGGGACTAAATAAATCATTACCCCAAACACTAAACTTAAAAATTTAAACAAACTCTGACCTAAACTGCCGGCTAAATTGGCCAAAGCCAAAACCACCACCAAGGCCATTACTACAAATACCACCACGGCAATGCCCCGCTTGGTTTCCGAAGAAAGGTTTAGCTCCGGTGCTTTTAATTTTGAATTCTCTTTGTCTTCTTTTTTGTGTCGGCCCATGAAAGATTTAAGATTTAAGATTTAAGATTACCCCGGTAGGGATTAAAGCGTTCCTGAATCCCAGATTAAATTTATTCCAGGATTTTACCCTTTAATTTTAGCATTTTTTTGACTATTTTAAAACCCCACATCCCAATAAATCGGGATGTGGGGTTCTCAATAAGCTATCAGCCCTGCCTGCCGGCAGGCAGGTAACACCTATAAGCTACTAAAGTCCTTTTACTTTCACTTTCTTAGTCTTGGCTTTGGCGGCTTTAGGAATAATTACGGTTAGAATTCCGTCTTTCAAATCCGCTTCAATTTCTTCGCTGTCAATGTCTACCGGAATTATGACACTGCGGGAGAAATTTCCCCAATAACATTCCTGGTAAAAATAATCATCCTGCGGAATGTTTTCTTCTTTTCTCCTGGCTCCCTTTATGGTAACCATGTCGTTGGCAACAGTAATATCAATATCTTCAGGCCTGACCCCGGCAATGGTAGATTTGATAATTACATTATCTTTAGTCTGATACATATCAATGTTTAACTGGCCTTCAAAATCATTCAACCAATCTTCATTGCCTTCTTTACCGGCCGGTTGTTGTTGCTTTGGAGTAGTTACCACTTCTTCCTCTTCCACCTCTTCAATAATGATATCCTGTCCTTCGGT
The DNA here is from genome assembly GCA_964477745.1 of uncultured Candidatus Saccharibacteria bacterium. Classification (GTDB taxonomy): domain Bacteria; phylum Patescibacteriota; class Doudnabacteria; order UBA920; family UBA920; genus PALSA-1336. The sequence continues at coordinate 43,466 of CAYZEI010000008.1, forward strand.
TTCTTCTTCCGGAGCCAATTCCTCAGCTTCCACTTCTTCCTCTTCTATATGTGAAACAGCGACCGGCTCGGGAGCATCGTCGGTTACGCTTCCCCCCATTATTTTCCCAAAAAATGATGCTTTTTCTTTCTTAGCCATATGTTTTATATTAATGACCCTATTTACAAAACAGGGGTGAAATTAGTAAAATCTGTACTTAAATATTAGAGCATCTGCCGGAATACGTCAACTTTTGGTGAAACTCAATTCAAGTGCTCTAAAACCGCATTTTTCACCGTAACTTCCGGACTAACAATTGGCTTAACATTCGGACTCGTCTGTAAAAATGCCTTTCGCAAATCCGTACGATTTATTTGTTCAATTACCGAACCCGATACCTGTTCCACCAGCTCTTTGGGTAATAAATAGTCTAGGTTCAGCTGTTCTTGTCCGGGTAAAATGTGGGTAATAATAGTAGGCAAATTATATTGTAAACTCTCCGCCACTGTTAAGCCCCCAGGTTTTGTAAAAAATACATCGGCTATAGCATACAACTCCCCCATTGGACTATAGTAGCCTAGTGGTAAAATATTGGTCTGAGAATATTTTTTTTCCAAATATTTTTTATACTCTTCATTCTTACCGCAGGCCACCAGCACTTTAGTGTTAGCTATTTTTGAAAGCTGATCTAACAGCCCTTCCTTAAACCCCGTGCCTAAAGATCCGCTACCTACTAAAACTACTTTCTCTTCGGTTCGGATATTTAATTTTTGTCTGACCTCATTTACGTTTACTTCAAGTTTCGGTTTTAAGGTCATTCCGCAAACAAAAATTTTATCTGCCAAAACACCTCTTCTAACCATTTCGGTTTTTTGCTCATTAATATTTGCCAAATAAAAATCAGCCTCCGGGTACAGCCAATACGGATGCAAATGGTAATCTGAAAAAGCAATCGCAAATAAATTTTTATAAACACCTGCTCGTTTTAAATAAGCGACAACTGCGGAAGATGTCGTTTGAGTGGAAATTATTAAATCCGGCCGATAATCTAAAATCAGTTGCTTTAAGGTATTGGAATTAAACCGGGCAATTAAAACCCGAAAAGGGTAAATAATATAATGTCCCCAAAAGTACAACCACGCCCAGACAAAAGGCAAATATAAATTTATAAACCGATGGACCGAAACTACAACTTTTTCAAATCGTCCTTTTTGCACCTGACCAATATCCGCCAAGCGGACTTCCAGCCCTGCACTTTGGAGTTGCCAAGCAATATTTTCGGCCATGCTTTTATGACCAAGCCCCACGGAAGTGTGTAATATAAGGATTTTTTTCATAAGAGTATTATAAACTAAAAACCCCGCCCTCCAAAATGGGGGACGGGGTTAAATTTAAAAACTTATTTACTTGGCACCAATTCAATGTATGTTTCTATAACCCAGCCGGATTTATTTTCCGGTAAGACTATTTCATACCAGCCGGATTTCTTATTTGTATAGGTAAAAATATCCCCTGGGTTTACTTTGCCCACCAACAAACCTGTGGTACCAGGCTCGCTTCTGACATTTAAATAACCGGTTGGAGTACTGATTATTTTTAACTGCTTGGTCTTGGTTGGCTCTGAAACAGGGACGGAGGGATTCACTTCTGGGGTTGAAGACGCCACTGGTGTTGGGATAATCTGAGATTCATCTGTATTCGCTGTTGGCGTTTCACTCTTTGGCTCAGTATTAGTAACTACCGTCTGAACAGGGGCAATTTTTAGCATTTCCAGAATCCCCTGTGGCTTGTCGTACCAAACAATCGCACCCCAAACAAAACTAGCTGAAAAAAACCCTAGAATAAACATAACAAACCCGTGAATCTTATAACCACTCTTGGAGACTTCGGACTGTGGCTTTAAAGTTGATTTTGTCTCTTCGGATTTTTGCTTAATAAACGGACTGTTTATTAACTTTTTTTCTTCTTCCGTAAGACTAATCCCTTTTTGTTGAGGCAAAAGACTTCCTGTGGATGGAGTTGTGGCTGGGGAATTTATCCCTTCCACTAAGGGTTTTGGGTCCAGTGCGCTTGAAATTATTTTAAGCTTGCCGAAATTAGATTCAGGAGAAGGGCTAATCGGCTTATTGTCTGTTGATTTAATATTTGGAGTTTTTATTTCATCCATAATTTTTTATTTATTTTACTTCTTTAGTATACATCATTTTCCGGAAAAAATAAAAATTTGCTGTGACTTACGAAATAATCTTTGCCACAACACGTGTTAAAGCAGCGTCGGTTTGAAATTTTGTCGGTAGGGCAACTACCTCAAACTGGTTTTTGCCGACAAGTTGTTCCAAATTAGTTAAATTTTCAATAATTAAAACATCTTGAGCAAATAAAATTTTATGGACCTGGTATGGGGCCCGATCCGGACTTGGGGTATCTAAGCCTAAAATGGAAGCCCCGCTCTCGGCCAAACGGCTGGCAAATTGAGGACTAATTTCCGGATAATTTAAATAGTAGTCTTCCTGCTCAAATTCCGTGGACCAACTAAAACAGACTAAAACAATGTCGCCCTTTTCAATTTTCACATTTTCTAAAAGACCCACGTCAGCCCTGGATTTCCCCCGGGCGTCAATTATCACCCCACGACCAAAAAACTTTTCTACCGGGTACTCACTTAACAGCTTGCCGCCTACCAGCATATGAGCAGGTGCATCCATATGAGTTCCCACATGCATGGAAGTTTTAACAACATGATTAGCTATGCCGTCTTTACTGACATCGGCAATTTTAACCAGCTCCGGCGCCCCGTCTCCCGGGAACACCGGCATATTGGCTGTAAATTCGTGGGTTAAATCTAAATACATTAAAATTTAAATGAATTAACTGCTTTATTAAATTCTTTTTCACTTAACAATTTTTGCCCGACAATTACCTGTCGGATTGTTTGATTGGAAGCAACTGATTCTTTTACCGCTTTTGAAACAACATCATATCCTAGAATCGGGGTCAGTAGTGTCGCATAGGCTGTGGAATTTTCCAAAAGTTCTTCGCACCGTTTTTTATTCGCTTTAATTCCCGCTACACAATGGGTGGAAAATTGTAAAAGCAATTCATCCATAATAGTTAAAGATTCAATTAAACGGTCGGTAATTATCGGCAACATTACCCCCAGTTCCAACTGAGCACTTTCTGCCCCGTGTTCAATGGTTAAATTATTGCCGGACACTAAAAAATATAATTGGCTAATTGCTTCAGACAACACCGGATTAACCTTGCCGGGCATAATAGAAGACCCGGCTTGTAGTTCCGGCAAAGAAATTTCTCCAATCCCGCCTTTTGGGCCAGCGGACAGCCAGCGGAGGTCGTTGGACATTTTAGACAAATCTACACAAAAAGCCGTTAAACTTTGTGACAGCCAAACTATATCGCTACCGCTACTGGTTTTGGCCATTAAATTTTTTGCCGGCCTAAACGGTAACTTGGTAATTTTTTGTAGCTCTTTATAAAAACGACTTATATACTTTGTGGAAGCATTAATGGAATTACCCACAGCGGTACCGCCCATATTTAATTCCAACAACCCAAGTCTGGCCATTTCAATTCTCTTTTTACCTTGCCTGGCATTATCGGCATAGGCTGAAAATTCTCCGCCCAAAGTAATAGGCACCGCATCTTGTAAATGAGTCCGCCCTAATTTATAGACGGTTTTAAATTCTTGGGATTTTTTTTCTAAAGTATTTATAAATACATCAATTGTGCCCAAAAGATTTTGACTTAACCTATAGGCAATTATCTTTAAAGCCGACGGCATTACATCGTTAGTAGACTGAGACATGTTCACTTGGTCATTGGGGTGAACCGAAACATTCTTCAATATTTCCGAAGCGCGATTAGCAATAACCTCATTGACATTCATATGATTAGAGGTGCCGGCTCCGCCTTGAAATGCGGGCAAAACAAATTGGGCATCCATTTTCCCGGCCAAAATTTCGTCACAGGCCTTGACTATGGCGACTTTTCTTTTGTTGTCCAATTCCCCGACTCCTGCATGAGCCAAGGCTGAAGCTTTTTTTATTTGCGCAATACAATAAAAAAACTCTTTAGGTAATTTGCGAAAAGAAAAAGGAAAATTCTTTATAGCTTTTTCTGTTTGCTCACCGTAATATTTTTTCATTGATGATAAGTTAATTTATAGATGAAACGTATATACCCTCTCAAATTTTTCCAAAAGGCATTATGGTGATATCTTCTATAACACAATTGTCCGGCTGGTTTACCACAAATTCCACGGTGGTGGCTAGATCCTGGGTGGTTAAAAATACCGGGTCTTTCCCGTGCCAGTTTTCTTTTTTCCGGCGAGCAAATTCTTTTTTGGTCCAAAAGCCGGTTTTTACCGTGCTGGTATAAATGACCGAGACTTTAATTCCGAACTTTGCCACTTCCGCGCGCAGACCCTCGCTGTAGCGCATAACCGCCGATTTGGTCGCCGCGTAAAATTCCGACTTGGCGTGCCCGACTTT
>CAYZEI010000009.1:0-42595 GCA_964477745.1 uncultured Candidatus Saccharibacteria bacterium
CTATAATCAGTTAATTTTATAATTTTTAAGCTTAACTCTTACACCAATGACAACCAAATCTGCCAGCAAAAAAAAGAACGGCTTCCGCAAATTTTGGCGCTTAGGCATAGACGAGTATAATACCCAAAATTTTGACATTAGCCCGGACGGGGAATTAGTTGTGCGCGAAGGCAACTACCAATACAATATTTTTGATATTGTTAAAAAGTACGGAACCTCCACAGAAATTGTTTTCCCAACAATTATAGAAAACCGGGTGCGTGACCTAATTGAAACTTTTAATGCCTACATTAAGGTACTGGGTTATCGTGGTCGTTTTTTCTACCACTACGCTATGAAGGTTAACCAGAACAAAGAATTTGTTCTACCGGCCGTGGCCGAAGGTGCCAACTTGGAAGTTTCCAGCGCCAACGAACTGTTTTTGGTCAAACGGATGATAGAACAAGACCGCTTCAATGCCAAAATTCGGGTCATTTGTAACGGTCCAAAAACCGAAAAATATATTAGCTTGGTAGAAGAACTAAAAAGCAAAGGGTTAATTGTAATTCCGATTATTGAAGACTATACCGAACTTGAACGTTTAAAGAAATTTAAGGGCGAAGTCGGTATTCGGGTAAACTTAAATATTAAAATTGACAGTCACTGGGATAAAAAATTTAACCGATTTGGTTTTACCGAAGAAGAAATTATAAAAATCGGTAAGGTCCGCGGATTGTCTGTCTTGCACTATCATATTTCCAGCCAAATCGAAAAAGTTGATGGACTGGTTAAGCCCCTTAAACGCGCCATTGAACTGTACGCGCAGATGCGAGAAAAAAATCCAGGGCTGGATACTATAGACATTGGCGGGGGAGCGGGTGTGTCTTACGAAAAGAAAAAACATTTTTATACAGCAAAAAATTTAATTCAGCAATTAATTAAAAACGCCAAACTGTCCTGCGACAAATTAGGCGTAAAACATCCGGACATTATTGTGGAATGGGGTCGCTATGTGGCCGCGCCGGCGCAAATTACCATTTATAAAATTTTAGCCGAAAAGACCGTAGAAAACAAAGGCAAAAATAAATGGTATGTGGTCAACGGTAGTTTTATGAATGACTTGATTGATACTTGGGCCATTCATCAAAAGTGGCACGTAATTCCGGTTAACTCCATGGCCACAAAAAAGTTGGAAAAAGTTTGGTTGGCCGGCAGTTCTTGTGACAGCGACGACAAATATACAGCTGGTGGCGGTTACATATTACTGCCTAAACTATCAGACAGCGAAGAGTTGTATATTGCCTTTTTAGATACCGGCGCATACCAGGATTCCTTAGCTTCACACCATTGTTTACTGTCTTCCCCGGCAAAATTAATTGCCCAAAACGGGGAAATAAAAATTGCCCGCAAACGTGAAAGCGCAGAAGAAGTGGGTAAAATGTTTGGCTGGTAACTTGTTAGCTTTTAGGTGCTAACTTATAGCTTATAGGAAAAACCCTCCGCCTTAGGCGGAGGGTTTTTTGGGGATAACTGGTTCGCTTTAATTTTTAACGCTAGTATAATAGTAGTAAGCTTACCTTCTCCGCCTGAGGCGGATTCGGCGGGTTATCCGTCTGGTATTTGACGGAGATAACAATCTTCTTAATTTAAAGCATGCCTCTTTGTGTTTAAACTATCCTCGAGGCGGATAAAAAGGGGGTGAACAAAATGAAAGCTTTACATATGGTTGCCTGGATATTAGTCATTGTCGGCGGTTTGAACTGGGGCTTGGTTGCGTTTAAATTCAACCTTGTCGCCACCTTAGTCGGCAAATGGCCAACCTTGGAAATGATTGTTTATTTACTTGTTGGTCTTTCCGCTGTTTTCGAACTCGTCACCCACAAGAAAACTTGTAAGATGTGTGTTTCTACCACCCCGGCTGCAATGTAGTTCCTGTTTTAAAAATCCCCCCGATGGAAATCGGGGGGATTTTTGTTTATATATCTTTTATACCGCTGGGGTTTCTTCTGTTTTTTCGGCGGTTTCTTCTTTAGCTTCTTCCACTTTTTCAGTCTTTTCGGCTTTCTCTTTTTTAGGAGCTTCGGTTAAAGCTTTTATAGATAGGCCTAAGCGATGTTCAGCCGGCTCAATAGAAATAATTTTAAATTCTTTCTCTTCGCCGACTTTCAAAACTTCTTCCGGATTCTTAATCGCATCGTGAGACAATTCCATTACGTGGGCCAAGCCCTGGATGTCTTTGTCTAATTCCACAAATACGCCAAATGGCATAATTTTTGCCACTTTGCCGGTAACGGCTTGGCCGATCTGATATTTTTTAACAGCTTCCAACCACGGGTCTTCCAATAATTGTTTTATAGACAACGAAACACGACCCTTGTCTATAGAAATAACTTTGGCGGTAACTTTTTGTCCGACTTTGACAATGTCTTTCGGATTTTCAATTCTTTGCCAAGCCAATTCGGAAATGTGAACCAAACCTTCCAGTTCGCCAAATTTCACGAAAGCTCCAAAATCCACCACGCCGGTAATTGTACCTTCTACCACCAAGCCCAATTTTAATTGACCTAAGCGGTTTTCCATTTCTTTTTCAAACACAGCTTTTTCCGAAACGATCAATTTTTCTTCCGCATTGTCTGCAGTAATAATTTGCACATCAAATAATTGACCAATATAGGATTGTAACACGGACAAAATGCGGTTCTTGTCACCATCTTCTACGCGAGGATAGTGCTCCAAAGACAATTGAGAGACCGGTAAGAAACCCATAACATTGTTGATTTCCACCATAAGTCCACCTTTGTTGGCTTCCAAAATTTTGGACCGCACCACTTCTTTGCTTTCCATTTTGTCACGCAAGGTCTGCCAAACTCTTTCTTGGCCGGCTTGTCTTAAGGACAATTCCACAATACCTTCTTTATTTTCCGGTTCCACCACGGAGACAAAAATTTTGTCACCCGGTTTTAACGCAGACAAAGTGGCTTCATCGTCGTAAAGTTCGCGACCGCGAACTACGCCAATTCCGTAACCTTCCAAGTCCACATAGACTTCGTTTTTCCCTACGGAAATTAACGCGCCTTCTACCATATCTCCGGCTTTAAGTACCCGGATGTCCACCCCACTGTCCATTAAATCGGACATGGTTTGGGCTGTGGCTGCAGCTTTATTTTCTTCTGACATAAATACTCCCATTGACCAAAATTAAATAAAATTGACCATAATTGAACAAAATTGCCTGGAGACAAAATAAAACAACGGCTAATCGTTGTCCAATTAAAAACCTTATTGCATTTGGTTAATTGTTAAAACGCTCTCTAAAATACCTTATTTGGGGGTTAATATTTTAATATTTCTTCTTAGAGCGTTGCGCCAAATAAGTAATGGAATTCTACCATTTATTGAGCGCCTTGGCAAGTGGCTAATAACCTATTATTATTCCTTGGTAAGGAGGTGTGATAAAGTGGACTGTACTCACATATGGCCCAGTAGTGGAACCCCGTGCACCGGGGAAGTAATCCGGTGCGATAGGTTCCCAACGCCGGACGAAAACAATCTGAGCACCTGGAGCAAGCTCTACGGAGAAAGGATGTGGAACCTAGCCAAGGCCAATGCAGGCAAACTCATATGCCTGCAATGCGGAAGCGTCTACCCGCTTCCCGAAGAAGAAGCCCTTGAATGGGTATGGGAAGTTTGCCCAATTTAACGCCTCACGGCGTCTGCTCAACAGGCCTCCGGGACACTAACCGGAGGCTTCACTTTTTACCTAAAAAAGTGTATAATTTTAGGGTAGATTTAAGATTAATGATTAATGATTTCAGAGTTTTTCGCTTAAATTTTACTTCTGAAATCCGCCAACTAATTTCCAATGCAAATACAAGATTTCGGTCTTTCATCCTTTAAAATCACGACTAAAGAAGCCACTATAATTACCGACCCGTTCCATAAAGATTCCGGCCTCACCCCACCTCGGGGCGCAGCCGATATTTTAATTTTGGCGCAAAAAAACAAGCAACTCTATTCCGCAGTCTCCGGTATTTCCGGCGATCATTTTGACATTACCGACCCCGGCGAATACGACGTAAAAAACGTCACAGTAACCGGCATCCCGTTAAAACAAGAAGACAAATACATTACCGTATTTTTAATTGAAAGTGAAGACATCCGCATTCTCAATTTAACCCACATAAAAGACTTTAATCTTAAAGAAGAAGAACTGGAAGAATTGGGTGATATTGATATTTTAATTTTACCGGTCGGTGGCAACACTGTGATGTCCGCTTCCACTGCCAGTAAAGCAGTGAACGAAATTGAACCACGAATAGTTATTCCTTCCCACTATAAAATGTCCCGCGGAGCGGGATCCGCCTCGGGAGGAGGGGATTTGATTTTAGATTTGGACGGCGTGGAAAAATTTACCAAAGAAATGGGTGGTAAAAAAGAAGAAATGGACAAACTGACCGTAAAAAAGAAAGACCTCCCGGTAGAAGGAACTAAGTTAGTCATATTAGAACCGTTAAGATAATTTTAGATTACTGATTTAAGGATCTTAATCTTTTAATCACTTAATCTTTAAATCTTTCAATTAAATTATGTCCTGGATTGAAAAAATTCAAAATAAATCCCAAGCCGAAAAAATGCGAATCATTTGGACTGTGGCTGTGGCAATTGCTTTACTGATGATAGTAATTTGGATTATTAGCGCACGCCTAGGGAAAAACACTCCAAAAGATACTACGCTATTCCAAACCATTGGTCGAGGATTTAAAGACGTTAAAAATAATTTTCAAAAATGAGCCACCCAGAAAAACGCAGTCCTTCCCCGGAAGTCGAAGAAAGTTTTAAAAAAAGGGAATTTTTAAACACCCTGGCCGCTGAGAATGATGGCAAAACCATTGCCTTACTGGAAACCAGGCTAAAAAAAATTAATACTTGGATACAAGATATACGACCGGACTTTACCAAATACAAAGAAGCGGAAAGTAACTTCAAAAAATGGGAAGCAGTTGAAAATCGTTTACCAAAACCGGAAGAATTAACCACCCTCTCCTTGGACATAAGACCGGAAATCGGACAAGACCGAGATACACTAGCCACTGCAAAAAGACAATTTTACGAAGCCATTAGAAGCGGGGACGCCCACACTCACCAACATTCCGAAAATCGATTACATTTAACGATTGACGAGAGAAAAAAAGTTTTAACTCAACTTAACACAATATGTGATGCATTAAAAATTGACCGTCCGGATTTTGAACGTTTATTATTTCCCGATGAAAGTTTTAGTGTTCCGGAAAAAGATTTCACCGATGCTCATAAACAAATCGACTACCCATTTATGAGATACTACTTGGCAATAAATGAGATTATTAGCGTAATTGCCAACGCCCAAAGAGAGCGGAAATATTTAATCAGTAAAGCGAAAAGCCAACCCAGCTAAAATTTTATGCCTAAAGATTCTTCCCAAATACTTTCCAATGATATTGGAGAAATAAAATCACGCGATATTATTACCGAAATGCAGGAGTCTTACTTAGACTATGCCATGAGTGTAATTGTGTCCCGTGCTTTGCCCGATGTGCGCGACGGCTTAAAACCGGTGCATCGCCGTATTTTGTATGCCATGCACGAAATGGGGCTACGCCACAACGTCAAATTCCGCAAATCCGCGGCCGTGGTCGGGGATGTGCTTGGTAAGTACCACCCGCACGGCGATATTGCCGTATACGACTCCATGGTGCATATGGCACAAACTTTTGCCATGCGTTACCCGCTCATAGACGGCCAAGGAAACTTTGGTTCTATGGATGGCGACGGCGCAGCTGCCATGCGTTATACCGAAGCCAGAATGTCTGCATTAGCCGAAGAAATTTTGCTGGATTTGGATAAAGAAACCGTTGACTGGCGCGACAACTATGATGCCACCAGAAAAGAACCGGTTGTAATGCCAGGCAAACTACCAAACCTTTTACTAAACGGCACACTAGGAATTGCCGTAGGAATGGCAACTGATATTCCGCCACACAACCTCACAGAAATTTGTGATGCCATTATAAAATTGATCGAAGACCCGGAAGCTACCACTGAAGATTTAATGGAATTTGTTAAAGGCCCGGATTTCCCGACGGGTGGAATTATTTATGACATTGCGGCAATTAAAAATGCCTACGCCACCGGTAAGGGCGGTATTGTTATGCGCGCCAAAACAGAAATTACCGAAACCAAAACCGGCGCTTTTCAAATTGTTATTCATGAAATTCCTTACCGCGTAAACAAAGCCACGCTGCTGGAAAAAGTTGCCGAACTGGTACGGGACAAAAAAATTGAAGGCATTCGTGATGTTAGAGACGAGTCCGACAAGGACGGTGTCAGAATTGTGGTCGACATAAAAAAAGACGGCTTGCCAAATAAAATTTTAAACCAGTTGTTTTCCTATACTCAATTACAGGAAACTTTTCACTTAAACATGTTGGCGTTGGTAGACGGGATTGAGCCTCACGTATTAAACCTAAAAACCGTACTGGAAAAATATTTGGAACATCGCCAGTTGGTAATAAAACGCCGAACCGCTTATGAGCTTAAAAAAGCCAAAGAGCGCGAACATATTTTGGAAGGCTTAAAAAAAGCCCTAGACCACATTGACGAGGTTATAAATACCATTCGCAAATCGGCCACCAAAGAAGAAGCCAAAATTAACTTAATTAAAAAGTTTAAACTTACCGAGATTCAGGCCGACGCAATTTTGGAAATGCGCCTGCAAACTTTGGCCGGATTGGAACGTAAAAAAATTGACGAAGAGTTAAAAGAAAAGCGCGCGCTTATTGCCGAGCTGGAAGGCATTTTACATTCCAATAAAAAAATATTGGCGCTTATAAAAAAAGAAATTGAAGATATGAAAGAACGGTTTGGCGATGAGCGCCGAACCGCAGTAGTAAAAAATGCCATTGGCACTTTTAGCGCGGAAGATTTAATCCCGGAAAGCAATGTCATTATTACCATTACCAAATCCGGCTACGTAAAGCGTTTGGCACCTGATACTTACAAAACCCAGAGCCGTGGCGGTAAAGGCGTAATTGGCCAAACCTTAAAAGACGAAGATGTCGTGGATAAATTAATTTCCAGCAACACCCACGACGATATTTTGTTCTTTACCAACAAGGGACGCGCTTTCCAAACCAAGGTTTACGAACTCCCGGAAGGCAGTCGCACCAGCAGGGGACAAGCTTTGGTAAACTTCTTGCAACTACAAAACGGGGAAACTGCACAAGCAGTACTTACTTTCGCAAAAAAAGACAATGCCAAATTCTTGGTAATGTCCACGCGCAATGGCCTTATAAAAAAAGTCGCGCGCGAAGAATTTGCCAAAGTTCGTCGCAGTGGGATGATTGCCATTTCCCTAAAAGGGGATGACGAATTAATGTGGGTAGAAACCTCGGCCGGCGACGACCAAGTTATGCTTTCAACCGAAAATGGCCAAGCCATCCGCTTTAACGAAAAAGATGTCCGCCCAATGGGCAGAAATGCCAGCGGAGTTACCGGAATGCGCATTAAAAAAGATGACCACATAATTTCTATGGATATTATCCGCAAAGAAATTAATGTTAAAGACTTGGAAGTTTTGGTAGTTACGGAAAATGGCCTGGGCAAGAAAACCGAAGCCACTTATTACAAAATCCAAAAGCGTGGTGGTAGCGGAATAAAGACTTTAAAAGTGACCCCGAAAACCGGAAAAATTGTGGCCATGTATATTTTAAACAATGCCGAAGAACATGATTTGGTAATTATTTCCAAAACCGGACAAACCATTCGCACTCCGCTTAATGCAATTTCTACACTAGGCCGTGCCACTCAAGGTGTACGCGTTATGCGCCTGGAAGAAGGGGATAAGGTTGCAAGTGCTACAGTACTCTAAAAAAGCTTATAGGTGCTAGCTGTTAGCTTATAGGACAAATAAAAATACCGTCCCGATGGACGGTATTTTTATTTGGTGGGCGTGCTAGGATTTGAACCTAGGACCCTCAAGGTATAAGCTTGATGCTCTAACCAGCTGAGCTACACGCCCCTACTTCGTTAAAACTTCATAGGGCAGGCCCCCTACAAAAAAATGTGCTAAGTAATTCATCTCACCCTTGTATTTACTTAACCTACACATTATATAAAATCTAGCAGTAATTATCAATACTCTCAAATTTGGCAAAAGGCTAGCGCCTTCTTATAACCATCTTCATTGGGAATATAAAAAATTATTTTTCCAATTTTAAAATTTGAAATAAAAAAATAAATAATTTTTACCCCTAGACAAGAGGCAAAATTTCTGCTATAATAGATATAGAAAAGTGAGTTCTTCATTTGAAGAAACAAAAATAAACAACAATTTGACAAAACACCAATCCCTGTAAAACGGGATATTTATTGCCCATATTTTTAGGGTAATCGGCCATAAGGTTATTCTTGTGGCTAAAACTTCTTCTAACTTTTCTTAAAAACCCCTTCCTATTTGCCTCTATAATCCCCTAAGGATTCAGGCATACCAAGTGAGGGGTTTTTATTTTGTCCGAATTGCTGTAAAATACGAGTATCATTTATCATAATAAAATTTTATGAAAGACCAGGACGCGATCCAAAGCTTGTTTGATGACAAATATGAATCGGCATTAAACATGGGATATGAGGAATGGCTAGAAAAAGGCCCTCAAACTGAAGAGCAGGCATATGCCCGATGTAATGTAATAGACAAGGAACTGGAAGCCACGTACGAAGAATGGTATGAAGGCAGTGGAGATGCTAAGGAACGCCTGGGAGAATACCGAGACCGGCTTAAGGCTGAATACGATTTGTTGGAAGATGTGTTCGGCTTGGAAGCGGTAGACAAGAACTACTAAATCATTGTTCAGAATTGTCCATAATTGCCCACAAATGTCAGAATTGAAATTATGAACAATTATATTTAATTATATAATCTTGGTCAATTAATTTATGCTTTACGTTGTTGCCACACCAATCGGAAATTTGGGAGACATAACTTTGCGCGCCATTGAAACTTTGCGCACTTGTGATTTTATTATGGCCGAAAATCCAAACTATTCCAGAAGGCTTTTGCAATACATAGACGGCCTGCCGACCCAAGGCACAGAGTACGAACAAAAAGACCAGCCGGTAAACCCCACTACAACAGCAAAAAAAGAAGTCGTCCAATTTGCCGAACATAACGAACAACAAATTTTAAAAGAACTGGCCAGGCGCTTAATAAAAGAAACCGGCTGTTTAATTACGGACGCCGGGACGCCGGGAATTTCCGATCCCGGATTTAGATTGGTGCGGGAGTGCGTAAAAAATAATGTATCTGTTGTTCCTATTCCCGGAGCCAATGCCGCCATTACGGCTCTGTGCGCCTCGGGTCTGCCGACCGACAAATTTATGTTCTTGGGTTTCCTTCAAAAAACCGCCAACAAAACCGTGGCCACACTACAAACCGCAGCCGATGCGGAAGCCACAGCAATTTTTTACGAATCCCCGGAACGAATTTTAAAAACTTTAAGTTATGTGGCTAATGCGTTTCCCGTTTCACAAGTAGTTATTGCCCGAGAACTTACTAAAATGCACGAAGAATTTATCCGTGGCGTTCCGTTGGAAGTAATTCATTTGTTAAAACAAAAGCCCTCCATAAAAGGAGAACTAACGGTAATGATTTCATTTAAAGAATAACTTTATGTCTGGTCATTCTAAATGGTCACAAATTAAACGAACTAAAGGGGCGCTGGATCAAAAGCGCGGACTTTTATTTTCCAAATTTTCCAAAAAGATTTCTATTGCCGTTAAGGAAGGCGGGGGGAGCGGAGACCCTGGCGCTAATTACAAATTAAAGAGTATGATTGATTCCGCCAAAGATCAAGGCATGCCGAATGAAAATATTGAACGGGCAATTAAAACCGCCCTTGGAGCCAATGCTGGCAATATTAAAGAAGTAATTTATGAAGGTTACGGCCCTTTTGGTACCGCATTTTTGGTGGAAACAGCCACCGACAATACCAACCGCACCTTTAACAATATTCGCAAAATTTTTTCCTCCCATGGTGGTAGCATTGGCGCGCAGGGCTCGGTAGCCTGGCAATTTAGCACTAAGGGGCAAATTTTAGTAGAACGTACTAATAAAGACTTGTCGGCCTTAGAGCTTATTGCCATAGATGCCGGAGCGGACGACGTTAGGGAATCCGAAGAAGGCTTGGAGGTTTATACCCTGCCACAAAATTTACATAAAGTTAAACTTGCGCTCGCGTCTGCCGGCGCAAAAATTGCCCGCGCGGAAATAATTCAGGAATCCAGCCAAGGTACAGATTTAACCGAAGAACAAAAACCAAAAGTAGATGCTCTGTTTGCGGAACTAGAAAATGATGAAGATGTTATTGGGGTACATACTAGCGCTAACCTTTAAACACAAAACTTTCTATCATCTTAACATTTTAACAAGTGTTGTTATGATAGTATGATAAAACGATAGGATGATAAAATGATAATTCTTGGCATTGATCCGGGCACCGCCACTACAGGATTCGGTATTATAAAAATAGAAAAAGGCAATTCTAAAATTGTTGATTTTGGTGTAATTGCCACAGATAAAAAATTAACCGACGCCGAGAGGTTGGCAATTTTAGGAGATGATTTATCCCAGCTACTAAAAAAATACAAGCCTGATGCTATTGGAATAGAAAAATTGTTTTTCACCACCAACCAAAAAACCGTAATGACCGTGTCTCAGGCCAGGGGAGTGATTCTGTATTTGGCACAAAAACAACTCCTACCTTTATATGAATTTACCCCGCTACAAGTGAAAAGTTTTATTTGTGGCTATGGCAAAGCAGACAAAAAACAAGTCCAGTTTGTGGTCCAAAAAATATTTGGTTTAAAAAAACCTCCCCGTCCGGATGACGCGGCCGACGCCTTAGCCATTGCCCTTTGCGCCGGACACCAGGCCGGTAAATTTTCCAAGCTAAAAAAGTAGACATAATAAAACTGAATTGGTATAATTTTTTCAATAGTAAAACAATAAAATAAACCTTAAGCGTCTACAGCCTTAAGGTAAGGAAGGGAATTAAATGCTATTTGAAGACCAGGACAAAGACGCTACCGATGGTGGTAGCGCCGTAGAGGAAACCCCAGACACAGAAGAAACCGAAACCGAAGAAGAAACTGTTGTATAAAAAATCCCGCCCTTTGTAACAAAGGGCGGGATTTTTTACCTAGCTTTTATTTTTGCGAACCGTCTCTTTCCAACCTGGAGCAGAATTTCTTTTGAAGTAATTTCAATTTCACCGTCCGTCTTTACCACTTCTCCGTCTATTTTTACTCCACCCTGACTGATTAATCTGCGCGCTTCGGACTTACTAAGTTTTAATACAGTCGCAATCATTTCTGCAATTAAGTGCTTACCCGCAGGAAGACTAACCTCCTCAATGTCTTGTGGTAGTTCGCCTTTGCTAAATTGGGACACAAAAGCTTCTTGTGCCGAGAGTGCCTTCTTTTCACCATAAAACTTTTTAACAATCTCTAGCGCCACTCTGGCCTTTGAGTCACGCGGGCCTAAATCCAAAACTGCTTTCTTTTCTGCTAACGGAATACGGGTAACATTTACAAACAACACTTCGATCATTTCATCCGGCTGAGCCATAACCGCCCCGTACATTTCATTCGGTGGGGAAGACAAAAATACTCCCGTGCCCTGACTCTTGGACATAAGTGCCCCTGTTTTTGGGTTAGCCATTAAATTTACAATCACTACAAACTTATCTTTATTGTTTAATCGTTTTTGCAACAAACGACCGGCCAAGGCATTAAAAGTTTGGTCCGTGCCACAAAGCTCTACATCTACATCCATAGCCACACTGTCATACCCTTGCATTAACGGATACAGAAATTCATGTAAGTAAATTGGCACGTTATCATTCCAACGTTTTTCAAACATATCCCGCTCAATCATTTGCTGAACGGTAAAATTTGAGGCCAGTTTTATAATATCAGTTAAAGTTAGTTTTGCCAGCCATTTGCTGTTATACGCCACTTGTGGGGGATTGGTCTTATCACTAAAATCCATTAACGGTTTAATTTGTAACAACCAATTCTTTACATTCTTTTTAATTTCTTCAGCCGTTAGCTGCGGTCGGGCGGTATTTCGGCCAGTGGGGTCGCCAATCTGTGCGGTAAAATCACCAAACAAAATTACCACCTCGTGACCCAATTGGCGCAATTCTTCCAAAAACATATAATTTTTGGCGTGGCTTAAGTGCAAAGAATTAGAGGTGGCGTCTGCCCCAATATAAATTTTTTGTCGCTGCCCGGACTGTAATTTTTTAATAAATTCGTCTTTTGAAGGTAAAACATCCACCACAATACCGCGGTTAAATATTTCCTCAATTCTATTTTTATCGGTAATTATTTTCATAAATATCCTACGTTTTGGCTAATTTGATACTGCTATTATAGCATCTTTTAATTAAGCCTTAAAACCGCTATAATTAGTCCATGAAAGTATATAGTTATAAGCCACCAAAAGTAAGCTCAACCAAACTTAAGTCATCCCGAAGATTTAAGTTTAAGTTTAACCTGAAAAAAACTTTAACCTGGGTTTTCCGTCTTTTTGCCGTGGGAATCTTTGCAACCGCCATGTTGTTTTTATACTACGCTAAAGACCTACCGGATCCAAATAAATTACTAGACAGGCAGGTTCCCGAGTCCACCAAAATTTTTGCCCGTGACAACAGCTTGTTGTACGAAATTCATGGGGAATACAAACGCACCTTGGTTAATCTAGACCAGATTTCCGGGGATTTAAAAAATGCCACGGTAGCCGTGGAAGATAAGGATTTTTACAAACACGGTGGAATTTCCTTTACCGGAATCGCCAGAGCGATTATGGTAGATATTATGTCCGGTAAAAAAAGCCAAGGGGGTAGCACCATTACCCAACAATTTGTAAAAAAATCCATCCTCACGGACGACAAATTCTGGGACAGAAAAATTCGCGAAATAATTTTAGCCGTAGCCATTGACTCGCGTTTTTCCAAAGAAGATATTTTAAAGTTTTATTTAAACGAAATTCCTTACGGCCGAAACGCCTACGGAATCGAAGCCGCCAGCCAATCATACTTTAATAAATCCGCCAAAGATTTATCATTAGCGGAAAGTGCCTACTTGGCTGCCATGCCTCAAGCACCGACTTTTTATAACCCGCTTGGTCCAAACCGTAGCAATTTAGACAATCGCAAGAATACCATTTTGTATTTAATGCAACAACAAGGCTACATAACTGAAGATCAAAAAAATCAGGCAGAAAATGAAAAAGTTACGTTTAGCAAGCTCACAACGGGAATAAAAGCCCCGCACTTTGTCTTATGGGTCCAAGACTATTTGGCCAATAAATTTGGGGAAAAAACCTTGGAAGAGGGAGGTTTAAAAATTTATACTACGTTAGACCCTCGACTACAAGAGATTGCCGAAACGGCAGTAAAAAATGGCGTTGAGAAAAGCAGTAAAAAATATAATGCCAATAATGCCGCCCTGGTGGCAATTGACCCAAAAACCGGCCAAATTTTAGCCATGGTCGGCAGTAAAGATTACTTTGCGGACTCAGAACCGGCCGGTTGCACCCCGGGGAAAAACTGTACCTTTGAACCAAACGTTAACGTCGCACTATCGCAAAGACAACCCGGTTCCAGTTTTAAACCTTATGTATACGGCACAGCGTTTAAAAAAGAATTCGGATTTGCTCCGGCCTCTATGCTGGTAGATGTGGTAACCGATTTCGGAACTTTTAATGGCAAAGCTTATATCCCCGGAAACTATAACGGCCAAAGTTATGGTCCTATTTCTATCCGAAAGGCTATGGCCGGAAGTTTAAACGTACCCGCTGTAAAAACTTTAGCCTTGGTTGGAGTTGAGAATGCGGTTCAAACTGCCAGGGATTTAGGAATAACATCACCACTTTCTAACTGTGGTTTGTCCTTGGTTTTGGGCGGATGCGAAGTCAGATTAGTGGACCATGTGGCAGCCATGTCAGTAATTGCCAACGGGGGAGTAAAAAATGAAAAAACTCCGATTTTAAAAATTGTTGATAAAGAAAATAACACCATTGAAGAATTTAAAAGTAATCCCCAGTCAGTATTTGACCCTCAGGCAGCCTATGAGGTAATCAGTATTATGACCGATAACGACGCCCGTAGTTATGTGTTCGGGCCGAATTCTCCACTAATTCTGCCCGGTCGTCCTGTCGCCGCCAAAACCGGTACTACCCAAAACTGGCACGATGGTTGGACCTTAGGATTTACCCCATCGTTAGCCGCCGGAGTTTGGACAGGAAATAATAATGGAGAGCTTTTAAAAAAAGGAGCGGATGGTGTTTTAGTGGCAGCCCCGATTTGGCATGACTTTATGGTGGCGGCGCTGAAAGACACACCGGCAGAAGATTTTCCGGCCCCTTCGGGAATTCAAAAAGTGGTAGTAGATGAATTGTCTGGCAAACTACCGACCGATGCCAGCCCTAACACCAAAACCGAAACTTTTGCCGACTACTCAGCACCCAGCACCTATGACAACGTTCATATTAAAGTTGCTACTGACTCCATAACCGGGCAGCCGGCAACCACCGAAACTCCCCAAGACAAAATTATCTACAAAGTTTATACAGTCCTGCATAGCGAAAAAAGGGATAACAGCAACTGGGAAAATCCTGTGGTTGAATGGGCTTTGGCTCATGGGTTTTTTTACCCACCCAATGATGCACAAATTTTACAACCCGCGGGAGGAGGAACCCAAAACCTTAGCATAAACATTTTGGAACCGGCGGACGGGTCCACTATTTCTCAAATTCCTTTTTCTCTTACCGCCAATGTGGTTTCCGGCAATGCAATTGTAAAAGTAGAGTTATATATTAACGGCGAACTCTATAAGAACAGCCTGTCCCAACCGTATACATTTAATATAGACAAAAATCTGAGCGACGGTATTTATACTTTAGCCGTTAAAGCCATAGACATAAACGGCAACAGCGCCGACACCAGCGCCACTGTAACAGTAATGACCCAAACCCCGCTAACCCTAGCTGAACCACCGGATCAAAGCATGTTGGCTTTTCCTGTAACCTTAACCGCAGAGAGCGGAAATCAATATCCGACTGTAAGTTTTTATTCTCAAAACAGCAAAGGCCAAACCGCTCTAATCGGCAGTGCCGCCAATGTTGACCACGTCGGCAATACTTACCGTTATACCTACAAGTGGCTAACCGCTCCCGAGAGCGGTAGTTATAAATTATTTGTCCAAGCCAACAATAGCACTATCAGTAAAAAAATTAGGGTTACCATTCCTTAAAATGATTAGCCTTCTTCTTGCCAGTTTGCTACTTGCTCCGGCATACGTTTTAAAATTCCATCTTTTTAGCCTGCCAACCAACATCTTAATGGTATGGGTGTTTTTATTTTGGTTGATATTTTTTATTTATCTTTTGATAAAAAAACAGTTATTCCAATTTTTATCCGTCGATAAAAATTTGAGCAAGTCGATTTTAATTTTTACCGGATTATTTTTATTGTCCGGGTTAATCAGCCTTTTTGTCAAAGGCATAACTTTTGAAAAATTAGGACAATTTATTGTGCTGTTTCTTCAGCCCATCAGTATATTTTTTATTGCTGGCTTTATTTTTCAAAAAACCCCTGCAACCAAATACTATATTCTTAATACTATATACTTAATACTTGCATTCGCCGGCCTTTATGCCATTATCCAGTACTTTTCCCTTTGGGGACTACCGTCGGCTTTTTGGGGCAACAATATTGAGCCAAAGCGTGCCATCAGTTTTTTTGCTCACCCCAACTTTTATGCTTTATGGTCAGCGCCGCTATTGGCATTCTTACTCCCAGATTTAAGATTTAAAATTGAAGATGTAAGAAAAAACTGGACAACCATAACTTCCTGGACAATCGGCGTCATAGGATTATTATTATCGCTGTCCCGTGCAGGCTGGCTCGGGCTTGGTGCGGCAATTTTAGTTTATTTAATAGTTGCTGCCGACAAAAAAATCCGCAAGCTTGCAGGTGTTATAGTTATAGTTCTTGTTATTATAATTGTCAGCATTCCAAATCTTCGCTGGCGTTTTACCTTACCTTTTTATGGCGAAAAGTCGGCTGTCTCCAGAATCTCTTTATGGGAAACTGGGTGGAAGGCAATCCAAGAATCACCAATCTTAGGGTTAGGCCTAACCGGTTTTAGCCAAAATTGGGACAGGTTAAATAGCGACAAAGGCCTTACTGACTCTCATAACTTTCCCCACAATATATTTTTAGACTTGTGGGTGGAAACCGGAGCTTTAGGCCTTATCAGTTTTGTCGGTCTGTTGTGGGCATTTCTTAAATCTGGTTTTAAAAACAAGACGGATATTTTTAAATTGGGAACTGCATTATTTTTAATTACCCTAATTTCTCAAGGCCTCATTGATAACCCCTATTTTAAAAACGATCTGGCGATGGTGTTTTGGATAGTCTTGTCAATTTTTCTATAAAACCCTACCCGATAAAACTATGAATAAATTTGAGGAAATTAAAAAAGAATTAGCAAAAATTATTGGTAAGTCACCAATTGAAGAGGATCCTACGCACTCAGTTAACACTTGGGAGTGGGTTTTAAAATTAAAGCCCGATGCAGACGAAGCTCTTCAAATCGCTGCCTTAGCCCACGATATAGACAGGGCCATTACCGGCAACTCGGAATCGAGAGGTGTTAAAGATATTTCCAATAAAACGGTTTATAAAAAATATAAACGGGAGCATTCAATTCGGTCGGCAAATTTTACAGAAGCTATTATGAAAAAATTAAATTATGACGCGGACACCATTAACCGAGTAAAGCACTTAATAGAAAAACATGAATTTGGCGGGGATCCTGAGTCTGATATTTTAATGAATGCGGACAGTATTTCCTACTTTGATAATAATGTGAGTTTTTATTTCAAAAAGAACGGACCAAAAAAAACCAAAGACAAAGTTAGATTTATGTTTCAAAGAACATCTAATCCGGAAGTAAAAAAAATTATTCTTAGCCTTAAACACAAAAGTCCAGAGGTTGAAAAAATTTTTAAAGAAGCTGCTTCTGAATAAAAAAATCCCTCCGCTCTTTGTTACAAAGGGCGGAGGGATTTTTAAATTTTACCGTTTTAATCTAATAACCACTTTACGGTATGGATCGTTACCAATTGAGGAGCTTTCAACATCAGGACAATTCTCCTGTAAATAGGCATGAACCAAACGGCGCTCGTACGACGGCATAGGCTCAAGCGATAGCGCTCTCCCGGTTAACTTGCATCGATCTGCCGCAGCCTTGGCGGTTTCTTTTAAAAACCATTCGCGCTTGCGTTTATAATCATCCACGTCCAAGGAAAACCAAAACGGTTCCTGTGATTGTAAACGCTTAGAAGCCAAAGCCTGCACCAAAATTTGAATGGCGTGCAAGGTTGCCCCTTGCCGACCGATTATCATAAACGAATCGGGGGAACTAATATTAAACACCAGACCCTTGGTAATGCTTTCTTCAAACTCAACCGATGCTTGAATACCACATTTTTCCAACAGCTCCACAATAATATTTTTTACAATTTCTATTTTATTATAGTCGGTCATAAAATTAGCGATTAGCGATTAGTAAATAGCAATTAGCTTTCTAATTACTACTTATCAGCCTCTAATTACTTTATAGGAGCTTGTTTTCGTATTATATAGTACTGCTGAGCAACCGCAAAGAGAGTGGTAACTATCCAGTATAGCGGTAGCCCGGCCGGTAACTTAATGGCAATAATTACGCTAATTACCGGCAGAACATACATGGTTTGCAGTTGCATGGCCTTGGCTGTGGCGTCTTGTGCTACCCCCGCCTTTGGCATCATCATTTTAGACTGCCAAAACTGGGCCAACCCGGCAATTATACCAAAAGCCAAATTTGGCTTGCTTAAATCTACCAATCCTAAAAATTTCGGATCAATAAATTCCGGCCTTTGAATAAAAGAATACAAACCGGACAAATCGTTATTTAAAGCCTTGCTGAATACTTGATAAAGGGCAATTAAAATTGGCAGTTGGAGCAACAAGGGCAAGCATGAGCCAAGAGGATTAATCTTGTGCTCTTTATACAGTTCCATTGTAGCTTTAGCTTGGGCTTCTTTATTATCTTTATGCTTTTCTTTTAATTCATTTAGCTTTGGCTGTAAATCACTCATGGCCTTTTGGCTCTTGAGTGATTTGTGAAAACTTGGTGCCAAAATCAAACGAATTAAAATTGTAAGCAAGACAATAACCACGCCAATGTCATGGCCCGGGATTATATTGTAAAAATACACCAACAAATTAAGCAATGGGTGATAAATAATATCGTTATATAATGATATGAACATAAATTTATTTAAAGATTATTTGGAACCGGGTCAATTTTTGGGGGAACAAACGGGTTACAGGAAATTATTCTTTTGGCGCTTAAATACCCACCTTTTATAACACCAAATTTTTCAATACTTTGGGCGGAATATTCGCTACAGGAAGGGTAGTGACGGCAATACCCATGGGGGTATTTTGCCTTAAATAAGCCGTGATCTGGTGAAAGAGTGCGCTGATAAAGCCTAATTATTAAAACCAAAGTTTTGGCAGGCAGGCTGAGGATTTTGTTTTGATAATTTTTCATACATTCACATTCCCCAAGATACTAATGGCGGACTTAAGCACAAAAGATTCTTCTTTGCGCGCCACAAGGGGCTTGGTAATAATAACATAATTCCCCGGTTTAAAACCATCTAGATTTTTTCGAACATATTCCCGAATTATCCGCTTCAACCGGTTTCTATCAACAGCCTTTTTATATACCTTAGTGGACACCACCACAGTAAATCGCTTTTCTTTTGCTGTGGGAACTGCTTTTAAAGTAAATAGGGGATTAAAAAAAGTCCGCCCTCGGGCAAAGGCTTTTTGAATATCTTTGCTTTTTGCCAGGCGGTTAACTTTTTTTAACATTAAATTAGCTTAGACTGATAACTTCTTACGGCCCTTGGCTCTGCGTCTTGCAAGGACATTTCTGCCGGTTTTACTTTCCATTCTCTTTAAAAAGCCGTGTCTCTTTTTTCTTCTGCCCACTTTTGGTTGATAAGTTCTTTTCATAAAAAATGCCTTATTTTTGAATACTACTTAAGTTCCCCCGAATCTGCTTTGGTCCCTTAGGAGCGTTCGGATTTAATTCGAAGTATTCGGATCTTTTAATTAATTCTGGGGTTATTATAAAGAAAAACCTATAAATAGTCAACCCAAAACATCTCTCACAAATAAGTCGGCGACTCTTTGAGCAAACTCAGACAACTACAAAATCCACAAAAAATAGTTTACCACAAATTCTCCACAGTATATGCACAGAATTAAAACAATCCCTTATATTTAAAGAAGGTTTTGCTTGTTTTACATGTTGATAAGTCCCTGTTAAAATGCAGAAGTGCATTTATTTATAAATTTGTAATAGAAACTAAAAATCCAAACCTAAACCTCATGAACAATCAACAACTCTGGCAAGCAATATTAGGCAGTCTGGAAATTTCCTTAAGCAAAGCAAATTTTAACACTTGGTTTAAAAATACTAGTATTACAGAAAGAGGGGCTGATTTTATTATTGTTGGGGTTCCAAGCGCTTTTAATCGTGACTGGATTGCAGCAAAATACCACCAAGAGATGCTAAAAGCTTTAAAAAGCCAGGCGCCGGAAATAAAAGAAATTCGTTACCAACTCGGTGGCGCACCAAACGTTTCCCAACCCACCCAAAAAAATAACCCGGCCAAAAATAACCCGGAAAATTCAAGCCAAAAAGAAAATTTTTCCCCGAATATTTCCGGCCTAAACCCAAAATACATTTTTGACACTTTTATTATTGGAAAAAACAACGAGCTCGCTCACGCTGCTAGCCAAGCCGTGGCAAAAACCCCAGGGTCACAATACAACCCTTTGTTTATTTATGGCGGGGTGGGCTTAGGGAAAACACATTTAATGCACGCGGTTGGCCACAAACTACTACAAAGCAACCCAAAGCAAAAAATCATCTACGTAACCAGCGAAAAATTTACCAATGACTATATAAATGCTATTAGTCAAAAAAGGATGGATGAATTTAAAAAGGCTTATCGGGACATTGACGGTTTACTCATTGATGATATTCAATTTTTAGCAGGCAAAGAAGGGACTCAAGAAGAATTCTTTCATACTTTCAACGAACTTCGGGACAAGGGTAAGCAAATAATCATTACTTCCGACCGTTTACCAAAAGATATCCCGGCAATAGAACAACGCTTAGTGTCCCGTTTCGAATGGGGGATGGTGGCAGATATTCAAGCCCCGGATTTAGAAACCAGAATGGCGATTTTACGCACCAAAATGGAAAAAAAAGGTGTAAATATTTCCGAGGATATTTTGTTTTATATAGCGGAAAATATTTTGAGTAATGTTAGAGAATTAGAGGGGGCATTAAACCGCTTGGCAGTTTACCAACAAATGGAAAACAAAGGCTTAATGTTAGAACAAGCCAAAACCATCCTGGCTAGTATTGTAGGAGCGAAAAAGAGAGTCACTTCGGCAAAGAAAATCGCGGAATCAGTTGCCAGCTTCTATAATATTTCCATGGACGATTTAGTTAAACAATCTCGTAAAAAAGAATTTGTTAAACCCAGACAAATAGCAATGTATTTAATTAGAAAAGAGTTGGATAATTCCTTTCCTTCCATTGGAGATTTTTTTGGAGGCCGAGATCACACCACAGTTATGCACGCGGTAGAAAAAGTTAAGCGACTAACTACAGAAAAGTCTTCATTCAAACAAGAGGTGGATCTGATTATGGATAAGTTGTTCACATAACCCATTAAGCCTGTGTATAATAAATAAAGTTTTTAAAAAAATTAAAAATATTTTATTTATCCCACCACTAAAGCATAAACTATCAACAGGTTAAATTCTTAAATACACCACTAACTGTTAAGGTTTAAACACAATCCACATATTAACAACTATTATTATATATTACTAAGTTAATTAAATTTATTTATATATGAAAGTAATCTGTACGCAAGAAAATTTAAAAAGTGGATTATCAATAATTGGTAAAGTTCTTTCATCCACTAACACCCTTCCAATTTTAAATAATATTTTAATGAAAGCGGAGCATGGGGTATTGAAAATTTCTTCCACAAACTTAGAGTTGGCTATTAGCACTCAAGTTAGATGTAAAACAGAAGAAGAAGGTGGAATAACAGTGGTAGGTAAAACTTTTGCAGATTTAGTAAATAATTTACCAAACCAAAACGCTACCATCCAAACCAATGGTGCTGATTTGGGTGTGGAGGTGGGGAACTATCATACTTCGGTAAAAACAATGCCGTCAGAGGATTTTCCATTAATTCCTGTGGTGACAGATGGGCAATTAATCACTATTGAAGCCCAGGAGTTAAAAAGTGCTATGGATCAAGTTTCTTTTGCAGCCTCTAATAACCAAACTCAGCCGGAGATATCCGGGGTGTTGTTTGTGGTTAGTGGGGGAGAGTTAAGGGTGGTTGCAACGGATAGGTATAGGTTGGCAGAAAAGAAAATAAAACTAAACGGATATTCCGGTGGGGATTTGGAAGTAATTGTTCCCCAAAAAACCATTTTGGAAATTTCCCGAATAATTGGCCCTCAAAAAGGGTTGGTGGAAATAGTTTTTACCCCTACTCAAACAATGTTTTCATTCAATAACACCGAGGTGGTTAGTAGGTTGGTGGATGGTCAGTATCCGGACTACCAACAAATTATCCCAACAAATTTTTTAATTTCCGCTGAGGTGGAAAAACAGCTTTTAGCCGGCGGGTTAAAAACCACTTCGGTTTTTAGTCGATCTAGTAATAGCGTAAATTTAAAATTTTCCTCTGCCTTACAGCAATTAATCTTAACCGCAGAGTCGTCCGATTTGGGTAAAAGCGTGGTGGAGCTTCCTTGTAAAATAGAAGGTGGGGATGGGGAGGTAATTTTAAATCACCACTATTTAATGGATTGTCTTTCCGGGATTGATTCAGCCGGGGTGGTGTTAAAAATTATTGACGATAATTCTCCCAGCTTGGTGGTACCGGCAGATAGAAGCGATTATTTATATTTGGTTATGCCAATTAAGATATAAACAGAAAATTAATAATTTATTAGGATTCATGAAGATAAAAAACATTCAAATTAAAAACTTTAGAAATTATCCGGAACTGGAAATTCAGATTAGTGGTGACACTGTGGTGTTGACCGGGCCAAATGCGGTAGGGAAAACCAATCTTTTGGAATCGGTTTATTTTGCCTCACTGTTTAAGTCCTTTCGGGATGATACAGAATTTATTTTTTTGAAAGACGCCTCGAATTTAGAATTGAAGTTGGTGCTGGAAAAAGACGGGGAAGATCGACAACTGGACATATTCTTAGAGAAGCGGGAAAAGATTTATGCCAATTTTGCCATTGATGGAGTAAAGAAAAAACGCAAAGAGGCTCAAGGGTTTATAAGTGTTGTAATATTTGACCCAACAGATGTAGATATGTTTACAAAATCTCCGGACCTGCGCAGGAAATATTTAAACATGGTTTTGTGTCAGAAAAACTTGGCCTACTTGGATGCTTTAAGTAATTATAAAAAAGCCATTTATCAAAAAAATAAATTGCTTGTGGAAATGAAAGCGGGAAGAGCACAAGGAGCCGATTTGGCGGTTTGGGATGAGCAATTGGTTTCCTTGGGGAGCTATATAATTTTGGAAAGAAAAAAGTTCATTAACTTTTTAAACAGCAATATTGCCGATATCTACACGAAAATATCCGGATTCCATCGGCCGGTAGAAGTGTTTTATGAAACCTTATCAGGGGATTCCTTGGAAGAAGTTTCGGAAAGTTTTAACAAGCGCTTAGTTGAGCAAAGCGCCAAAGAAAAGTTTTTGGCAAGTTGTTTGGTTGGTCCACACAGAGATGATTTTTCCTTAAAAAGCGATGGTTTATATTTGTCCCCATTTTCCTCCAGAGGAGAGCTAAGAAGCCAGGTGCTTGCACTTAAAATCTTGGAATTAGAATATTTAAGCAAAGGTGATGATAAGCCAATTCTACTTCTAGACGATGTGCTTTCGGAATTAGATGAAACCCGTCGGACTTTCCTGCTTAAATATTTACAAGGTCGGTTTCAAACTTTTATCACCACCACTCATCCGCTGGAGATGCCGGCTCAACATATTACCTTAACCCCGGCTGTTGAAGAAGAGGTGCAGAGCTAAACTTAAGTAATAAAAAACAAAAATGTTAAACCCCAGAAACCATTATAAAGGATTTTCAAAAATCGATAAATTAATTTCGCAAAACGCCAAAGAGCATAACTTTGAGCAGGCTTTGTATAAGCACAAGGCAGTGAAATATTGGCGCGAAATAGTGGGTTCGTTTGTCGAAGAAGCTAAGGAGTTGACCCAGGTTATGGGGTTAGAAAAAGGAGTTTTGCGGGTAGCGTGCCTGTCTCGTGAGGTGGCTCACAAACTAAAAATTTTAGCTAATAATATTGTTTCTGCACTTAACCAATTGTTGGGAAAGCAAGTGGTTTTTGCTTTGTATCTAGAAGTATAATTTTATGCCATATTTTTTTTGTGATGTTGGGTTAGAGGCGGAAAAAATAGTTAGCCCTGCCGCAGATGAGTTGCGGCATCTTTTATTATCTCATCGGGTCAGGCTGGGCGAAAAGGTAAAATTGCAGGGGCCGGACAAGAAAAGGTTTTTGTGTGAGGTTGTAAAAGTCGGGAAAAATATTTTGGAACTAAAATGTTTATCCGAGTTGCAATTACCTCGTGAGCCACAAACGGATTTGGTTTTGTTTCAGGCCGTGGTTGGGGAAAAGGCCCTGGATTTTATTTTGCAAAAAGGAACGGAGTTGGGTCTAAAGAAAATAGTTTTGTTTAATGCAAAAAATTCGGCCACAAAATTAAGCAAAGAAAAATTCTCGGCCAAAAAAGAACGATGGCAAAAAATTCTTCTCGAAGCCGTTAAGCAATCAGAGAGAAGCATTTGGCCGGAGTTAAGTTTTGTGGCCACAGACGAAGAGCTGGAAAAACAACTATCCGGTTTATCTTTGGTATACTTAACTGACATAAATGGTAGTGGGTCAGTCACTGAGGTTAAAGGTAAGGAAGTTGGGATAATTATTGGCCCGGAAGGCGGATTTACAGCTGAGGAATTAGGAAAATTTAAAGCCTTGCCTAATGCCTTAGTTTTAGGACTGGGTCCGATTTTACTCCGGGCAGAGACCGCAGCATTAGTGGCAATAGCCAGCATTCGAACACGGATTGGTTTTTAAATATATTTTATGTTGGTACAATATTGGTTTGCAAAATTATTGATATATAAATATTTTGTCGCCTTTCCATTGGCAATAGTCGAGGGGCCAATAGTTATGGTGGCTTGTGGTTTTTTGTTACGTTTGGGGGCATTTAGCTTTTGGCCGATTTATTTGGCTTTGGTTCTTGGCGATTTCGTCGCCGATATTGTTTGGTATTTTGTGGGGTATTACGGGGCACGGAAATTTGCTGACCGATGGGGAAAATATTTTAGTATAACTCCGGAAAGCTTGGAAAAATTAGAAGTGCTATTTCATAATCACCAAAGTAAAATATTATTTATTTCAAAAATTACTATGGGTTTTGGTTTTGCCTTGGCAACTTTGATAGCCGCCGGGATGGCAAAAGTTCCTTTAAAAAAGTACGCACTGTTTAATTTTTTGGGAGGTTTTGTATGGACCGCCTTGCTGATGGGGGTGGGATATTTTTTTGGCCATCTGTACACCATAATCGATAAAAGTTTTAAAGTAGCTTTCGTTACTTTTTTAATTATAATGTTAATCGCTGTCCTGTACGGTGCCGGAAAATATTTTAAAAATTATCTGTCCAAAAAATATTTGTAAAAGTCTTAAGCCAAATATATTATCCAATGCAAACAAATAATATTTTGAATAAAATATCATTTATAATCCCGACACTAAATGAAGAAAAAGTGTTGGCAAAATTAATTACCAACCTGCGGGAAATAAAAACTTTCTCGTATGAAATAATTGTTTCCGACGGTGGTAGTACGGACGGCACCATAAAAATTGCCCAAGGGTTGGCAAATAAAGCCTTAGAGCATAAAAGCCAAGTCCGTCAAACAATCGGGCAGGGAAGAAATTTGGGGGCATCGGTTGCCACTGGAGAATTTGTGGTATTTTTAGATGCAGATGTGCATATTTTTAATCCCGACAATTTTTTTGCCCGGGCGCTGATGCATTTCCAAAATGATTCTAAATTAGTTGGCTTAGGCGGTTGGCTTAGGGTTTTTAAAGAAATGGAAACAATTGGGGATCGGATTGGTTATGGGTTGTTGTCCAACCGAACATTTTCCTTATATAACAATTGGTTAAAAGTTGGTGCAAATTGTGGTGAGTTTGGAATGATTAAGGCTGAAGTTTTCAGGCGCTTAGGCGGTTATCGGGAAGATCTACCGGTAGACGAAGACCGGGAATTATTCCATCGACTCTCCTGCATTGGTCGCACATACACCGATTCGAGTTTGGTGGTTTACCACACTGGCCGGAGACCGCATAAAATCGGTTGGCCAAAACTTCTGTGGGAGTGGATAATAAACGCCGTGTGGCTGGCCATATTTAACCGCTCAGCCAGTAAGGAGTGGAAAGTTATAAGGTAGAAAATAAAAAATCTTCCCATCCCGGGAAGATTTTTTATAGTTTTTATTTTTTTTCTGTTGCTTTTTGAATCAGCCAGCTGGAGCTTTGAATTTTCCCGCCTTTGCCGACATTGTATACTATTTTTATTCCTAGTCGGTCACAAGTCTTAATATCTTTGTAAAGCGATGATTCGGGTTTGGCGGCGTCGGCTTCGTTTCTGTCCCCGCCGTTGGCAAAAATATTAGGTTTGAGTTTTTCCAGGTCAGAACTGACTGACATATCGGTTGGGTTTTCCGGATGGTCGGAGACGATTACCCGATCAACATACCGGATTGCCTCAATAATTGCCTTGCGCTCCTTCTCGTCCATAAAAGAGGCTCCCTTTTTCTTTTTTAGCCAATTGTCATTGTTTATTATTACCACCAGCTTATCACCTAAGGCGCGGGCCTCTTTCATTAATTCAATATGTCCAATGTGAACCGGGTCAAATCCGCCCGATATCGCAACAGTTTTTCCGCCAGAGGCGGACCCGCCTCTGGCGGGTATGTCGTTTTGCATATCAATCAAAAATTATTTATTAATCACCTTCGCCTCTTTGGCAAAGTTAGAATTTTTTTCGTATAAATCTAAAATAAGTTTTTCTATCCCGGCCGGGTCGGGCACGCTTTGGAATTCAAATCGTTCCACTGTGCCGGCGGTTTGAATATAGACATCGCCGTAGTTAAAAATGGTTCCTAAAATTCCATTAGTGTTGCTGGTGGCGTCCTCAATTTTATCTATATGCAACTCGGAAATGGTATGAGAAAATAAGCCAATCTGTGTAATGTCTACAATTCGAATATTGGTAATAATTTGAACATTTAAATAGTAGAAGACAAAAATTAAAAATAACGCCAAGGTTAAAAATAAAGTATAAACCTGAATGCCTAAAGTAGTAATGTTACCCCAAGAGCCTTGGAAAATTACCGGAACATAAGCGCCGGCAAAGCGGTTAAATAGCACTAAGGCGGCGGCAAAAAACACCCAAACCAAAATTTTTAAAAAAAGTGACATCCAGTGACCGCGAACCACCATGTAAACGGTTTCCGTCTCCAGCTGGCTGGGAAAAAATTTCTTTGGCATAGTTAGGAAAGAATTAAATTAAGAGTATGAAAACTGTCGGCAAAAATTTTAAGAAACAAAAAACAATAAACCAGGGATATGGTTAAAGCTAATGGTGCCGAACTTCCGTAGCGGTTTAAGATGTACACGCCAAAAAGGGAAAAAAAACTTAAAATACCCACGGTTACCAGATAAATTCCGGCAATTAATAAGTTGGCGGGATTAGAGAGGTTCATAAATGATTGACAAGAATGACATGATTGACAAAATTGAGCAAGAATAACGGCCCAAAAATTTTGACAATGTATTTAATTTATAAAAGAGTTTTTTGTTTAGTATTGGCAGGTGGGGTAATGTCTAAGTGCTTGTATGCTGCCTCGGTGGCCACTCGGCCTTTGGGGGTTTTGGCAATCAGTCCCAAGCGTATGAGGAATGGTTCATGAATATCGGTAATTGTGTCTTCTTCTTCGCCCGTTGCTGCGGCTAAAGTATTTAAACCTACCGGTCCGCCGGAAAATTTGTGAATCAAGGCTTCCAGCACGCGCCGATCATTTTTATCCAAACCCAAATGGTCGACTTCCAGCAAGTCCAAAGCTTTTTGCGCTGTCTTTAAACCAATTGTATCATGGCCTTGGACTTGGGCAAAATCTCTGACCCGGCGCAAGAGACGGTTGGCAATTCGAGGAGTAAACCGGCTCCGTTTTGAAAGCTCCCCGGCGGTGTCGGATTCCACATCCATACCCAGAATCCCGGCGCTTCGTTTTATAATTTTTTCCAAATCTTCAGGCTCGTAATATTCTAAACGATAAGTGGCGCCGAAGCGGTCGCGCAGTGGGCTGGACAGTAGGCCAATCCGGGTGGTGGCGCCAATTAAAGTAAAGCGTGGCAAGTCCATGCGAATGCTTCTGGCGCCCGGGCCCTTGCCTAAAATAATATCAAGAACATAATCTTCCATGGCCGGGTACAAAACCTCTTCCACGTTTTTGTTTAAGCGATGGATTTCGTCTATAAATAGCACATCCCCGGTTTGTAAATTAGTCAGCAGGGAGGCCAGGTCCCCGGCTCGCTCAATAGCCGGGCCGGAAGTAATTTTAATATTCACGCCCATCTCGCGAGAAATAATATGGGCCAGGGTAGTTTTTCCTAAACCTGGAGGACCGTAAAGAAGAACATGTTCCAAAATTTCTTGACGCTGTTTGGCAGCGGTCATAACAATGTTTAAATTGTTTTTTACCGTTGTCTGGCCAATATATTCATCCAAAGTGGACGGTCTTAAGTTCTGGTCCAATTTTTCGTCTTCCGGTGTGTTGGTGGTAGCGTCCAGGGGAGACAGTTCATCTTCTAAATTTTCAGATTGTGATTGAATCATAATGGTATTTTACTATATTTCGCTTTTTCTTGACAGTCAGGTTGGGTAGGGACATACTTAAGGCCCTGATAATTAAGAAAATATTATGAAAAAAACACTTTTTATTGGACTTTTAGGATTATTTTTAGCAGCCGGCTGTGGAGTTATTGAGAAACAACCAACAAAAGACCAGACGCAAGAGGTGCCTGTTAGCCCAGCCGCAGATAAAATTTATGAGACTCCTAATTTGAAAGTGGAAATTCCTGCCGGGTGGACAGCCAATGAAGCGGTTAAAATTGTTTATGAAGGCAGTGTGGCAAAAAAAGTTGCAAACCCGGCAGCCGTAAATATTATTAAAGGCAATTATATTCTCTATATTAATACCGAAGCCGGTCAGGCCAGCGGAGTGGAAGGTGGACGATTTGGGGAGATTGCCAGTGGAGCGCCCAGTGCCGAAGCCGTTGTAAAAGAGTGGCCGGGGGTGTGTGGCAGTGTGCAAAGCCAGCCAGCCCTTCTAAATTTTAAACGCATGGATTTATTTTCTGGGCCAAAAGACAAAACGGATTACTGTAATGCCCCAGATAATAATTCAACCGCTTGGTTTTTTTCTTACATTACCGGAGCAAAAGGCGGTTACTTTAATTATTATAATGCCGACGGCACCGGACCAACGGGTTATGTAATCACCATGTCGTATAATTCAAAGGATGTAAATAAATTACCCACTCAAGGTAACGCGGAGTTAATAAAAACTTTGGATGAAATGACTTTGATTGTCAGAACTCTACAAATAAAAAATAAGTAGCTAAATTAAAAAAGCTCTTCCGTTTAGGAAGAGCTTTTTTAATTTGAATAAATTTTATTGTGGAATTGTAATCGGTGTGGTGGTGGGGAATTCCTCAGTTTTGTGGAACAGGGCAGGGGATTGGTAGGTAGATTTAAACACATCGGTTTTTTCCGCGCCATCCTTACTCACAGTTCGCGTCCAGGTGGCTTTCAGACTCCCGTCGGGCTTTCTGTCATATTGCACAGGCGTCTCCAGAGTTACCTTTCGGCTGTCTTTGCTCCCGTAAAAATCAAAGATTAAAGTATTTTTATCTTTTTCAAAAGCCCAAATTAATATATCTCCGGGTGTGTCGTTAATAAATTTTAAATCCACAACTCCCGGATAAATGGTGGCGTCCGTGCCTTGGGGAGCATAATATTGTACCGCATAAGCATGGTTGCGACGTTGGGTAATCGGTAGCCCACCGTTCATAGCTGCCCGAAAAGCCGTGGAAGAAACTTGGCACAAGCCCCCGCCGAACTCCGGCACAGTGCCTTCCTTTTTAATTACCAATTCCGGCAAAAATCCGTGCTCGCCGTCGACTTCCCCTAAGTATTTATTGAAACTAAATTCTTCCCCTCGTTTTATAATTAAGCCTTTAAATTTTGCCACCCCAACGGTAATATTATGCCGGCGGTTGTTCGGGCTTCCTTTAAAGTTGGAGACTCCTTCGGCTAAAAGTTCGTTTATTCCTAAATTATTGGTTGCTGATAGAGAAGTTTTGGGCTCGGATTCGTAAGCGGTAATTTCCAGAGATTTTTTTTCTTCACCTAAAGATTCCAAAGTTGCCAGTGCGGTTTTATATATATTGATTTTTATTCCGGTTTGGGGCGGGGTGAATTCCGTCACCAGATTATTTTCAATTTTTAAAATTGGTTCAATGGGATCCACATTAATTTTTTGTGCAAGATCCTCAGTAAATTTATAAATCGGGGCCAGTTGAAAATTATAAACAGAAATGCTTTCTGGTTTTTTTGCCGGCTGTCCAATAAAACTTAACAGGCTATAATTTAAATTCGTTTGGCTTGAAAGGACGTCGTTGGTTTTTAGTAGCTGTCTTCCTTGCCAGGAGGTAAGGGTGGCTTTATCGACAATAAAACCCTGCCCTTTATAAGTAAAAGAAAAATTATCGGGCAGTCCTGTGGCCATGGCAAAACCGCC
This sequence comes from uncultured Candidatus Saccharibacteria bacterium, assembly GCA_964477745.1. GTDB lineage: Bacteria > Patescibacteriota > Doudnabacteria > UBA920 > UBA920 > PALSA-1336. The sequence goes on from CAYZEI010000009.1 coordinate 30,150, forward strand.
TGGGGCCAGGCAGAAAATGGAAATTCCGAAAGCTAAGATTAAAAATCGAATTCGCATTAGTTTAAAAATTTAATAACTTGGGTTTTTGTCGGTAAATGGCGTTGAATTTTGTCCGCCCACTCAATAAAAGTTACGGTATGTTTGGCTCCCCAAAATTCGGTTAGCCCTAAACTCTTGGCTTCGGCAAATCCCTTGGTGCGGTAAAGGTCCAGATGATAGACCAGGATTTGCTGTCGTTTAATTTTTACGGGGAAACAATTTAACAGCGCAAATGTGGGACTGGTAATATGATGTTTAATTTTTAACTCTTTGCCTATGGCTTTAACAAAGGTGGTTTTGCCGGCACCGAGTGTTCCAATTAAGGCAAAAATCTCCCCGCCTTTAAGTTTGCCCGCTATGGTTTTTGCCAAGGCGGGGATATCATTTAAACTTGTGGTAATAAGGATTTTCATAATATCGCTTAAAGGGAATCTTTGTTTCCTTAGTTGTATTTTACCTTGATTGACCTGTTTAGTAAAATCGGGTATACTAAGGAGTCATTTAAGAAAAATATGGGGAAATTATGCAGTCGAATACTGAACAGCAAATTCTGGAACAATTTAAAAAAGCCGGGAAAATATTAATAGTTTTGCCGGAAAATTTAAACGTAGACGCTCTTTCTGCCGGGCTGGCTTTAAGGCTGTTTTTATTAAAACAACAAAAAGAAGTTAGCGTTGCCAGTTCCGGAGCAGTACCTTTGCAATTAAGGTTTCTTCCCGGTGCCGAAATGGTTCAAAACCGTTTAGCCCAAGGCAAGAGCCTGGTTGTTTCTATAAATACTTCGGTAAAAAAACTGGAAGAAATTAGTTATGAAAAAACCCCCCAAGCTGTTCAGATTTATTTAAAATCCCAAACCGATGAGTTTGAGGAAAAAGACATTAGTTTCTCCAAAGAGACTGCGCCATTGGATTTAATAATTGCCCTAGGCGGAAAGTCGCTGGAAAGTTTTGGAAAAATTTTTGAACAAGCCACGGATCGATTTTTCGAAACCCCAAAAATTAATATTGACTGTCAGGCGGTCAATGAATATTTTGGCGCCATAAACTTGGTGGATATAACCGCCACCTCAGTTTCGGAAATTTTAGTGGAGTTAATGCAAAAATATGAAGAGCAATTAATTGACGAAGATATCGCCACTTGTTTGCTTTCCGGAATTATTGAAAAGACTTCCAGCTTTCAGCACGTGCAAACCACTCCGAGGGCATTTTTAAAAGCCAGTGAGTTGGTGGCTTTGGGCGGTCGGCAACAAGAAGTAGTTAAAAATATTTTTAAAACCAAATCTTTACCGCTGTTAAAATTATGGGGTCGGGCCTTGGCCAGATTAAAATTAATAGAGAATCTCCCCGTAGTCTACGCACCCTTAAGTTTAATGGATTTTGAAAAAGCCGACGCAGGGTCCGCGGAAATTTTACCAGCGCTCAAGGAGTTGGTGGATAATTTAGGCGGAAATAAAATTTTTGCCCTGATTTTTGAAACCCAAAAAAATCAAATTGGATTACGAATGGCCGTACATGAGCAGGTCCAAACCAATAAGTTACTGGCTGCCTTTCCCGGGGTTGCTCAATCGGTTATAGCCATAGGGGATTTAAGGTTAATGGAATATAGTTTTGCCGAACAGTCTTTGGAAGAGGCGGAAAGGTTTTTTGAACAAGCAATAAAAACAGCAATGGTTTAATTTAATTTGTGTATTTTGGCAATATTTTAACCGCAATGGTATAATACCAGTGCGGTTTTTAGTTTCGGAAACAAACATCAAATTTAAATACTAGAAAATATGTCAGGAAAATTTTTAGCCAGTACGCCACAAGAATTACAGGCCAGTCTGGATGACGTAAACAGAAAAATGCAGGAAGAAGAAGCTCAGGCCAGAGCCGGGTCTTTGGGCTTGCCTTATATGGATTTGCATAATTTTCCTGTGGATTTATCTGTTTTAGGGATGTTCACCGAGCAAGAATCCCACTTGCTTGGCGCCGTGCCTTTTTATAAAGAGTTAAATGATTTACGCATTGGGACAGTTAACCCGAAGGAGCCGTTGTTAGTAGAAAAAATTGAGGAGCTATCCAAAAAATACAAAGTTAGTTTGTATGTAATTTCTCAAAGAAGTTTTAATCAAACAATAAAGTTTTTTAGTAAAGTTTTGCGTCCTAAGGCGGTTCAGGACGAGTCGGTGCGGGTGGAAACAACAGAAGACTACCTTAAGATTTTCAAAATACTGCAGGACGAACAGGAACAAAGCAAAAAAACCGCCAGCGAATTATTGCAAATAATTTTTGGTGCCGCGGTTTTCTATAAAGCCTCAGATGTCCATTTGGAACCGGAAGAACATTTTTTTAAATTGAGATTTCGTATAGACGGGGTGTTGCAGGACATGCTTCACTTCTCAAAAAATATACAACGGACAATTGTAAATCGAATTAAAATTTTGGCCAAATTAAAATCCAATGTGGACACCGTGCCACAAGATGGCCGAATTACTTTTCACTATTTGCAAAAACCCATTGATGTTCGTGTGTCCAGTCTGCCGTCGGCTTATGGAGAAGAATTTGTCATGCGTCTGCTCGGCACCGGAGCCACAAATTTAAAATTGAAAGACTTAGGGTTCAGTAAGCAGGCTCAATCGATTGTGGAAAGGCAATTGCAAAAACCCAATGGCATGATTATTACAACCGGCCCGACGGGTAGTGGGAAGACGACTTCTTTGTACGCTTTTTTAAATGAACTGAACCAACCCGGGGTAAAAATAATTACCTTAGAAGACCCGGTGGAATATAAATTAGAAGGCGTGGTGCAAACGCCGATTGATCATTCTCACGACTTTGATTTTGCCAAAGGACTTCGCGCAATTTTACGCCAAGATCCGGACATTGTAATGGTCGGGGAAATCCGCGACCAGGAAACCGCGGAAACCGCCATGCAGGCGGCTCTTACCGGGCATTTGGTGCTGTCTACCTTACACACCAATGATGCCTCCGGAGCCATTCCACGCCTGTTAAATATGGGGATTAAGCCATTTGTAGTGGCCCCGGCTTTGTCTTGTGTGCTGGCTCAGCGACTGGTGCGCAGACTTTGTCAGCAGTGTAAAATTCCGGCGCAATTGTCTCCTACCGTATTGGAAAAAATAAAATATATTTTAAAATCTATCCCAAAAAATTCCGGGCAAACTATTCCGGAAAATTTTCAGTTCTATCATTCTCCTGGTTGTGATCAGTGTCGGCATTTGGGCTACTCAGGCCGAGTGGGGATTTATGAAGTATTGGAAAATACCGAAGCAGTGCAGAAATTAATTCTGGCGGAAAATTCTTCCATGGCGGAATTTAAAAAAGCTGCAGTGACACAAGGAATGATCTCCTTGGTGCAGGATGGTTTGCTTAAAGCCTTAGACGGACTAACCGATGTAGAAGAGGTGTTCAGAGTTGCTGGAGGGGAATAAATAACAATAACGATAACTATCACAATAAAAAATAATAATCCTTTAACAAAAAGAATTAAAATAATTTTTAGCTTACTTTGACAAAAGTAATTATATCTGCTATAATATATTTAGTCGATTAAAACTTTCTCTCCTGCCAAAATAGCGGAAGAGATTTGAAACAAAAATAAAAATTAATATCAAAACCGCAAAAGTTACAAAACTTAACTTTTTGCGATTTTGCAAAGGTGTTTTATGAACCCCTACGTCTATCAGAGGCGAAGCCCTAAAGCCTCTGTTGGTGCCCGAGTTGCTAAGCCGACCCTAACCGGACTTGCAAAGCAATTTTTAACCGCCTTGGCGGAAGCGAACATTAGTTCGGTTACTGCCTTGGCTTTTGTTTTGTTTGTTGCTGTTTCCGTTGGTGTGGTTACTATGGTCAGCTACGCTGAAATTTCCACCCCAGAAACTTTTGCGCAAAATATTAATGCGCAAAAATTAACTTCAGGGAGAGTTTTAGGCGTGGCTACTTATGGTTACAATCAACCTATTTGCCAAAAAAATACGGCCAACTGTTTGAACTATCAACTTATTGGCTATTCCGGCACCGGCTGGCAGGTAAAGGTAGATTACAAGTTGCAAAAGGGTTTTGTAGGGGCTGTTAAAGTTAACAGCTGGGCATTTATGGATAATATTTCCGGGGATGGTTCAGGTTACACGGGAAATGATTTGATGCCGGGGAAAACTTACACCTTTGTCTTATATAGAAAATACGCCAATCGGTTATATAAATTGACCGATTTAAGTATTACCGCACCGGCAGCGCCAAAAAAAGAACCGGTAGCTTGTACACAGGAAGCCTTCCAATGTCCGGATGGTACTTGGGTCGGTCGCTCAGGTGCCTCTTGCAGCTTTGTTTGTTCTCAAACACCGTCTTATGGTTATAAAACTGTGAGCGTTGGTCCTGTTAACAAAGGTGACTGGAGAGAAGGCTGGGTTGAACGTGCTGGGGCTACAAATTATGGTAATGAACCGGCCGATATAAAAATATCCGGTTGGGCATTCGATCAAGGGAAAAATTTAGAAGTAAAAATTAAATTAAAAAATTCCGAAACTGGTTTGGAATATATGCCTCAATCGACAGTTTATTCCGGTATTACCAGCGACATTGCATACTATCTGACCAACAAGCGTGGAATAAGTACAGTTTCTTTAAATGGGCATTTTGAGGTTGCTTTTACCAATTTACCGGCAGGGAAATATTATGTCACAGAGTTAAAATATAACGGCTATGATTTTAATGTTCATAGTCAGGCAAATTTTCCCGTCTATATTTATACCAAACCATCTTACGGGTATAAAGGAACAGTAAGTATCCAGCCCGATTACACAGCCAGTAATTATTCTTCATCTTTGCCGGCCGGGTCTGTAGGACAGACTTTATTACCGATTAATTTTTACAACACCGGTTCGGAAACAATTTTAATTTCCTCCATGATGTTTAAATTTAATCCGGAGAAATCTTGGAAAAATCTAACCAAGTTTTATTTGGAGGCGGATGGAGTTTTGGTAGGCAGTGCTAGTACGGATGAGGTTTCTTCAATCCAAAATTCTTTAAATATAGTATTCTCCAACAACCTCGCGCTTTCCGGAAATAGTTACAAACAATTAAAATTAAAAGCAGATATTAGTAATTCCGCTGTTGGTCAATTAAGTTTGTCACCAACCTCAGTCATGCTTGCACCAGGCTCAGCAACGCCTAATGCGTATGAAGGCTTGTACCAATGGTGGAGTAAAACATTTAATTTTACGTCGGTATCTGGCACCCCTACCACTACTCCAACATCAGCCATTCGAGTGGGTCAATTAATTAATAAAGCGGGGACTGTACTTTTAGTTGGGAACGGAGTAGTTTATGGCATCCCTACGCTGGCGGTATTTAATTCTTGGGGCTGGAGTTTTGCCAATGTGGTAGTCGCCAATCCGTCTGAAAGCGCCTTGCCTCAAGCAGGAGTTGTTCCTTCCCGGGATCCCGCTTGTGCAACTGCTTTAGATCAGATTGCCAAAAAGTGTGGGCAGGCTTCTACTACCACTTTTAAAATTATTGCTCCGACTTCCGGGGAAAAATTTCAGACCGGAAAGCCTTATACAATAAAATGGGAAGCCTTGGATAAAACCATTGGTAATGTTGATATTGAATTAGTTTCTTGCGCCCAGACCAATGGAGGGACTGCTTGTAGTGGTTCAAGCCAGAAGATAGCCTCAAATATTGCTAATTCCGGTTCGTATGCTTGGGCTTCTCCTGCGCCAAATTTTATCTCCAATTCCGGATATCAAATTCGAATTACCCAAACCGGTAAGACTTCCGGAGCCGTATTGTCCGGAACAGTTTATTTTTACACAGTAGATAATTATTCTACCCTTACCGCCAGTTTAAACACTGCCGCAGGCGCAACGGTTACAGTGATTCCTGGCGCCATCACGCAAAAAGTCGGTTCTTTTAAATTAACATCCGGCTCAGTAGACGGCGTAAAAGTTTCTTCCATAACAGTTTCTGCTACCAGAAACATAGTCGGCAGTAATTTTCAGAATTTGCAATTAATGAGTAACGGAACCCGACTTGGGTCAGTGCAAACAAATTTTGCCAGCAATGGCGAATACGTTTTTAGTTTAGGTTCGCCATTGGTTATTCCGGCCAATTCATCGGTGGTAGTTGATGTTTATCTTGATGTCTTAACCGGAGCTTCGTCACTTGGACTTGATGGACAAAATTTAGTTGGTTTAAAATTTGCCAGTGGAAATCAGATCAGTAACGGTGCGGTTATAACCAGCACACCGGCTGTGGGTGGGCAAGGAATATATTATGCCAATAAGACAGGACTTGCTGCTAGTTTGTCTCCAGCGTCTCCTCCGGCACAAACTGTAAGCGGTGGCATGACCAACAAGCCAGTTGGAGTTTATAAACTGGTAAATTTAGGAAATGGCGTAACAATTAGTGAGCTGGCTTTTTCAACCGTTGGGGTTTCGAGTCAGCCAATTACCGCTGTCTATATAAATGGAAATAAGGCAATTATGGCAGGGAATATCGCCATCTTTAGTAATTTAAATATTCAAATAGGAAATTTAAGTTCAATAGACCTTACTATTTCTGCGGATTTTCAGGCAACAGGTGTCACTGGTGGACAGTCTTTTACTTTGAACTTAACCAAAGTAAAATATATGTCTAACAGTAGCGGGGTGGTGGATATTTTAAATACCAACATCGCTTCAAACAAGATGTCTTTCTTGTCTAGCTTTATAGACACTTACAACTCTCCTCCGGGCACTCCGGTAATGTCTTTGGGGCCTTCGGGAAATATTCCCACAGCAACGGCTCAACAATTTAATTTTTTGGCGACTGACGCTGACAAAGATACCTTGACCTATGATGTGTTCTGGGGTGACAATACTACCTCATCTACCGCGACCGGTATTTCTGGCACACCGATTGGTGTAATGCATACTTGGAGTGTGTCTGGTGCGTATCAAATTAGAGTATATGTGAGAGACGACAAAGGTGGTTCCTCCAGCAATAGTTTTAATGTTACTGTGGCTGGCCCGGTTGTCATAAGTCCTAAGCCAGTGGATACAATTTGCCAGGCGCCAATAAATCTATCCCCGTCAACCGTGTTAAATAGCAATACTCAGAGCGTTACTTTGTCCTGGGGCGCCGTATCCGGAGCAACCGGCTACAACATCCGTTTAGATGACGGTACCTCAGACCGTTATTCTGACACCCGTTTTTCTAATTGTAGCAACAGCCCGCATTATTATTGTGTAAATGGAATAACCGGAACCAGTATTGTAAATGTTCCGGTGAAGCCTGGGCGAAGTTATAAATTTTGGGTGGATCCGGCTTATACAACAGCGAGAAATTATTGTAATGGGACTTCTAATTTTTCTGTCGCAGGAATTACTGCACCACCAGTAGTTACGGCCCCTGCTCCAACAGCCACACCGACCGCAAGTTTAGTCGGTTCAGTTGGCTCAGCTGTGGCAAGCGGGTATGTTATGGCCAAAGCCGGTGACACAATAAATTACACCTGGGCATCAACGAATGCTGATTCCGCGAGCTCTCAGTATTATATGGTAGATAAAAATGGACTTACCACCGGACCTTTCGCGTGGGTGGCCAGTACCATAAATGGTAATACTTCAGCTAAAGTTGACGCTTCTCAAACCGGAAAAACTTACATGATTACTTTTAAGGCAACAAACAGTAAGACCGGTCAAACGGTTAATTCAAATGCTTTGTATGTGTTTGTTAACTAATTAAGCAGAATTTTAAAAAAACCGCCCCGATAATATCGGAGCGGTTTTTTAGTTTTGTATATTGGGACAAGAAAAATCGTAGAAGAAAAAGTTTTTTGATACTTCCAGAAAACATATATCTATACCGCCTTGTAGTCGGTAACTTCGCCCATAAAAATATAATGGTCTGGGGTATTTGGAAATAAAATCAATTTGTTTTTGGTTTTGCCAAAACATGTTCCATTCTTCAAAAGTATGCGGGTCTTCCAGCAGGCCTGGCGCTCCCAGGCGGACGTTTTTTGCATAGCCCAATAACCAGGGCGCATCATCTGCGGATAAGGCCAAAATAAAAGCACCGGGTTGGTTAAAATTTTTGATTTCTTGAATTTCCGATTTGCTGATTAGCGGGATTTTGGCGGAGGCGAAATTGTAAGATTGCCAAGATAAAAATAAAATTACGCAGGCCAGAGCAATTTTTTTCGGCCAAGTATGAAATTTTTGTTGTCCAAGAAAATAAGCTGAGTAAAAGATTAAGGCCAAATCCAGATAAATTAAAAAGCGATGATAAAACGGTAAATGGAAAATAAACCATAAGCCACAAATGCCGGTAAGCACCGTGAGGATTAGAGGTTGTTTGTTTTTTATGTAAAGATACGCTCCGGGCAAGGCTAATAATAAATATGGCCAGAGCAAAGAAAATAAATTTTGTCCTTCTAAAAATAACCCGGTGCGTACGTATGTGTTGTTGTTTTGTAATAAGTCGGTTGCGACAAGGCGTAATTGCGGGAAGAAGGTACCGAAAATTACCAAGCCTAAAGCTAGAGCCAAAAATTTACTTAAGGACTTGTATTTTTTTTCTTTGTATAATTCAATCGCAAAAGTTACGGCCAAAGTTAGCAGCAAGACAATTAGTGTTGTGCGGTGGGTTAGAGAAACAACAATAGTACTTACTGTCAACCAGCGCCAGTTCCGGTCGCGATAAAATTTAAAGGCCAAAATTAAAAATGGCAATGCCGCCCAGTTTTTCCATAAAAACATGGTATAGCTTTCGGTCTGGATTAAAGAGGTAGCGCATAAAATTACGGCCCAGGCGGCGGCCTTCTTGTTGTTCCCAAAAAACCAGTAAAAACTCAAAGCCACCAAAATCGTAAATAGTAAATATAATTGGTTAATTATTATATTTGGCGGGATAAAAAAGGCGTGGGCCAAATAAAAGAGCGGGTTACTATATCCGCCCCACAAGGCTACCAGCCAGCCGGAAAGTGACAGGGGGTGCAAATGGGAGGCCGCATATAAATAGAAGCCGTAATCGTAGCCGTATGAGCCAATAGAGCCTTTAAATAAAGGTATGGCGCGGATAGCGAGCAGTAGAGTAAGGCTAAGTAGTAAATAAACTGCAGGAGGGATTTTAGTTTTAGTTTCGGGCTTGTTCATAGCAGTTTAATTATATCAGGTCTTTTAAAGATTGCTATATTTTTTAACTTAAATTCAGTATAATAAGTACGTGGGTCTAATACCAAATACCATTTTGACTGCAATTCCAGAATTTCGGCGACTTGCCCCAAAAAATTTATCCGCTTAACTCAAGTTAAACATCAAAATTTATTTGTGCCAATTCGCTGATTCTTGATGGGTATCGGGCTTTGCCCGGACCCAGCTCAAGTCGAAATTCTAAAATTTCGTTTCAAAAGCGTATTTGGCAATAGACCCATTATGACAACTCCAAAAACTTTTCGATATATGTTGGTAGATGGTAATGCGTTAATCCATCGTGGCTATCATGCCATTCCGGTATTAAATACCAAAACCGGGGAACAAACCAATGCGGTTTATGGCTTCACCATGATATTATTAAAAGCCATTAAAGACATAAAACCCACGCATATTATTTGCACTTTTGATTTAGCCGGCCCGACTTTTAGGCACGAACAGTATAAAGAATATAAAGGTACGCGGGTTAAAGCCGACCAGGAATTGTATGACCAAATCCCAAGAGTGAAAGAGGTGGTGAGGGCATTAAATATCCCCATTGTAGAAAAGCAAGGTTTTGAAGCGGATGATTGTTTGGGAACTTTAGCTGTGACCATTCACAAAAAAGAGCCTGAGTCGGAAGTAATTATAGTTACCGGAGACTTGGACACTTTACAATTGGTGAACCATAAAATTCGTGTTTATACCATGCGCAAAGGAATTTCCGACGTGGTGATTTATGACCCTAAAGCTGTACGCTCACGCTATGGTTTGGCGCCGGAACAAATGGTGGACTATAAAGCTTTGCGTGGTGACCCGTCCGACAATATTCCCGGAGTAAAAGGAATTGGGGAAAAAACCGCCGGAGATTTAATTAAAAAATTCGGCAGTTTTGAAAATTTGTATAAACAAATTAAATACCCGAATGCGGAAAGATTAAATTTAACCCCGCGAATTTTAAAATTATTGTTGGACCAAGAAGAGCAGGCCATTATGTCGCACCAATTGTCTAAAATTGATTGCGCGGTGCCCATGGAATATCACGCCCCACAATATGATTTAGACACCGGACATTTACAGACAGTGGTTAAATTATTTCAAGAGCTGGAATTTCGGAGTTTAATTAATAAGTTGCCGAAAACGGAGAATCATCCGCCGGTTGGCGGAGGAGAATCGGAGAATCAGAGGTTAAACAAAGAAGATGTTCAGACCGATGAAGTATCAGCAAATATAGGTGGGCAAGATTATATTTTTGTTGACACTGAGAGCAAATTGGAAGAGATGCTAAAAGAATTGTCTACAGTTAAAGAACTGTGTGTGGATACGGAAACTACAGGTCTAGATCCTTGGCAGTCGGAACTTGTAGGGATTGGGCTGTGTGCTCAGGCAGGGCGGGCTTTTTATGTGCCGGCTAAATTAGCGTCAGGTTCGTCAGGTTTAAAAAAATTATTGGCAGATGAATCCATAAAAAAAATCGGTCACAATATTAAGTTTGATCTGGAAGTCCTGGAGGCTAGCAGCTATAAGCTATCACCTATAAGCTTTGACTCGATGATTGCTTCCTACCTGCTAAACGCTGCCACTCGCCAGCACGGCCTTGAAGCTCTGGCTTTTAACGAGCTGGGCTATCAAATGCAACCTATTGAAGAGCTGATTGGTAAAGGGAAAAACCAAATTACTATGGATAAAGTTGACCCGGATAAGGTCAGTTGGTATTGCTGTGAAGACGTGGACATGACATTAAGACTCAAAAGTTTGTTCGCGCCAAAGTTAAAAGATGACGGCCTTGAGAAAATATTTACAGATATTGAAATGCCATTGGCCGAGGTGTTGGCGGGTATGGAAAAAAACGGCATTAAGCTAGATAGTAAATTTTTAAATAGAATCTCCGGGGAAGTGGAGATAGACATTAAGCAACTGGAAACGGATATTTATAAATTATGCGGAGAGGAGTTTAATTTAAATTCCCCAAAGCAATTAAAAGAAGTATTGTTTGAAAAAATGGGATTGCAGCCCATTGAAAACCGGAAAAATAAATCCGGTCTATCTACCGCGGCCGGAGAACTGGAAAAAATGATTGGGCAACATCCGGTTATTCCAAAAATTATGCAGTATCGGGAATTGGCCAAGCTTCAGTCAACTTATTTGTTGGCCTTGCCGGAATTGGTGAATAAAAAAACCGGGAGACTTCATACCAATTATAACCAAACCATTGCGGCCACCGGACGCTTAAGTTCCACCGATCCAAATTTACAAAATATTCCGGTGCGGGGAGAAGGTGCGGGCAGTAAAATTCGCCAGGCTTTTGTAGCAGAAAAAGGCTATAAACTGTTGTCCATTGACTACAGTCAAATTGAGTTGCGCATTGTGGCGCATTTGGCAAAAGACGCCAAGATGTTGGAAGTCTTTAAAAAGGGTGAAGACATTCACACCAAGACCGCTATGGAAATTTTTGGGGTGAGTAAGGACAACGTAACCAAAGATATGCGACGCGATGCCAAAACCATTAACTTTGGCATTCTTTACGGGTTGTCGAGTTTTGGTTTATCTTCCAGAATCGGGGAGGTAACCAGAGCCGAGGCCAAAGAATTTATTGCCAAATATTTTTCCGCTTATCCGGCCGTGGAAAATTATATTGAACAAATAAAGTTACAAGTAAATCAAGAAGCGTTTGTAAAAAATGAGCTTGGACGGTTGCGAAAGTTCCCGGAAATCCGTTCGTCACAATTCTTTATTCGCGCTGCGGCTGAACGCGCGGCTGTAAATTTTCCGATTCAGTCTTTGGCTGCCGATGTAATTAAGGTGGCGATGATTAATATACATAGAGAATTAGAGAGGGAGAGAATTAGAGAGGGAGGCTCGGAAATTAAAATGTTGCTTCAAGTGCATGATGAATTGGTGTTTGAGGTTAAGGAAGGCAAAGTGCAGCAGTGGGCCAAAAAATTAATTCCGTTGATGGAAGAAGCCATAAAACTTTCCGTCCCCATAAAAGTGGAAGCCAAGGTGGGGGATAATTGGGGAGAGATGGAAGAAATTAAGATTTAAGATTTAGGATGTAAGATTTATGAAAAATAAAATAAAATTGAGTAAAATTTGAATCTTGAAATGGTGGATAAGTGGGTTTGACACAGGGTGAACGATTGTATACTATTATAGTATACAAGTAAAATTATATCCGGAGGCGTTATGTCAGAAGAAACAAAAAATGGCGAAATTGTTATTTATAAGGCCCTAGAGG
>CAYZEI010000010.1:0-930 GCA_964477745.1 uncultured Candidatus Saccharibacteria bacterium
CCGCTCACGTAGAATACGAAAGCGCCAAGAGACACTACGCTCACGTAGACTGTCCTGGACACGCTGACTATATTAAAAACATGATTACCGGTGCCGCTCAAATGGATGGCGCTATCTTGGTAGTATCCGCTGCTGACGGTCCTATGCCTCAGACTCGTGAACACATCTTGTTAGCCCGCCAAGTCGGCGTGCCTTACATTGTGGTTTACATGAACAAGTGCGATATGGTTCAAGACAAAGAATTGTTGGACTTGGTTGAAGAAGAAATTCGCGACCTTTTGACTAAATATGAATTCCCTGGCAAAGACACCCCGATTATTCGCGGAAGTGCTCTTAAAGCCATTGAAGGGGACCCGGAATACGAAAAAACCATCACTGAATTGGTTAGCGTATTGGATTCTTACATCCCAGACCCTGTTCGTGAAACCGATAAGCCTTTCTTGATGCCGATTGAAGATATCTTCTCCATTGAAGGCAGAGGAACTGTGGTTACCGGAAGAATTGAACGCGGTCAGATTAAGATTAACGAAGAAATCGAAATCGTTGGTTTAAAGCCAACCGCCAAAACAGTTGTAACCGGTATCGAAATGTTCAACAAGCAGTTGGACAGCGGTATGGCCGGTGACAATGCCGGTATTTTGCTCCGTGGTACCAAGAAAGATGAAGTAGAACGCGGACAAGTATTGTGCAAACCGGGATCTATTAACCCACACACTGAGTTCGAAACTGAAATTTATGTTTTGACCAAAGAAGAAGGCGGACGTCATACTCCATTCTTCAAGGGTTATAAACCTCAATTCTATATTCGCACCACAGACGTAACCGGAGATATTACCTTGCCTGAAGGTCAGGAAATGGTTATGCCTGGTGACACTGTAAAATTGGTTGTGAAATTAATCACCCCAGTCGCTTTGGAAGAAAAAGGCAAAT
>CAYZEI010000010.1:940-12709 GCA_964477745.1 uncultured Candidatus Saccharibacteria bacterium
CATACCGTAGGCGCTGGTGTTGTTACCAAAATCATAAAATAGCTTATACCTGCCTGCCGGCAGGCAGGGCTGTTAGCTACTAGCTTATAGAAACACAAAACTCCCTCGGAAGTCCGAGGGGGTTTTGTTTTGACAAAATAATATTCTGGTTTATAATTAAGGTATTAGAGTACTTAAAGCTAAATATATGTCTGATGTAACCCTTGAAGCAATTGAACGATTGCTCGATTTAAAACTTGACGAAAAATTTGATATTAAGCTTGCTCCTTTGCAAAGGATTTTGGACGAGCATACTTTAGTATTGGATCAGATTGTAAAACAGACCAAAGACTGGAATGCGGAAATGGCGGTTATGAGAAATAGGATGGAAAGATACGAAAAAGTTTTGAAACAAATGGCGCTTAAATTGAATTTAGATATAGAGCCTTTGTTGCATTAAGTTTACATTTTTTTTCAAAATACCAAAAACTCCCAAACCCCTGCGTATGGGAGTTTTTGGTATAATATAGGGGATATGAATAAACCATTTTTTTCCGTAATAATCTGCACATATAACCGCGCGAAGTTTTTACCGCGGGCGCTAAAGTCTTTGCAAAAGCAAACATTTAAAGACTTTGAAGTTATTGTGGTAGACGACGGGAGCACGGACAATACCAAATTAGTGGTTAAAAAGTTTGGGTTTGCTAAATATACTTATCAAAAAAATAGGGGAGTGGGAGTAGCGAGAAATACGGGAATAAACAAATCTCACGGTAAGTTTATAACTTTTTTAGACTCCGATGACGCTTATTTACCCAAGCATTTGGAATTTAGATTTAAATATATAGAAAAATATCCATGGGTGGATTTTTTCTATAATGGATACAAAATTATTGGTTCGCCTTATGTTCCTGATAAAAATGATGTAAAGAAAAAAATCCATTTAAAATATTGTTTAATGGGCGGAACATTTGTATTTAAAAGACAGGTATTTAGAAAAGTTGGTGGTTTTAATAATTTACGCCTTGCGGAAGACTCAGATTTTTTTGAGCGTGCTTTGGGAAAAAGGCTTAAATTTTTGGAAATAAAAAAGAAAACCTATTTGTATTATCGGGACCACGCAAGTTCTATTACGCATAATACTTATAAAGCTTTAAATAAAAAATAAAATGAATACAGCGCAGGCCTATAAAAGGTCTGCGCTGTCTGCTTGTCATACGGACAAGCTCGGGTTGAGGGTTTAGCCGTTGAATGCGCCGAATTTCATGATGGTGTTGGCAATTCTCTGACGGGCATCGGCCATCTCTTGTTTGACGTGGTCGACGAGGTCAAGCTCTGTATCGGGTTCGAAGTTGTGGTTATACCAGACTCCAGGCTTGAGCAGGTCAGCCAAAGTCCGGCCGTCCTTATCGCCAAATCCGAACAGAACTGTTTCCGCCGGAACCATGTATTCATAATAACCGTTAGGTAGGGCAGCGGTGAATTTTAAAGCCTTACGGTCGCGGTCAAGTTGCCGGCCGATTACTCGCACACCCCAGTTACTGTAATTGTCCCAGATCATCCGAAAGTGTGAGAAATGTTCCTGATGTTGGCAACCGGCGTGATCACAAAGCATGTGCTGAAAATCCTTAAATGACCCTTCTGCCCAATCACGCCAATTTAAGTAGATGCACCCATCGTTGGATAACATCCAAGGATTTATATTGTTAGGCCAGTAGTTATGGCTTTCCATCCAGCCTGTGGCCACAAGGCTAATCATGGCCTTGTTAGGGTTTGCACACTGTCCCGCCTCGCGCTGAAGTTCGCACATGAACTCCATATCAGCCTTAGCAAGTCTCCACAGCGAGATGCTTCGGAGGATCCGGCGCACGCCACTGTTTTCAACCCCGCTCTTGCGCGGTGCCAGACACAGCGCAATGATGATCATCGCAGCCAACTTGCGTTGACCGTTGTGAATCAACTGCTTGAGTGCCAAAGCAATGGCACTATAACCGAACTTTTTGAATTGGTCAGAGACCGTCAACTTCATTTCCTCAACATTGCTTGAAAGCATGTTTTTCCACTCCTGTTTTGTTGTATTGGGCATTGGGTTGCCCTAAATAACGACATATATAATCGGCATTTAGCACAAACAAATTTAGAAAGACCCCATATTATATCACTTTTTGACATAATTGTCAATAGTTAATAGTTAAATAGAAATAAGTCTTTTATTTGTGCGGGATATTTGAGTTTTTGCGTTAAAAAGCAATCAAATAAGGCAAGTTTTAGTTGGCTTAAATAAAATGGGGTAAAAACAGTGGATAATCCCGTGGTAGACATTCTGAGTTAATCGTAGAATAAGGATTTGACAAAACTCCAGGGTTCATATAAAATATTGCAAGTGCTCCAAGGGGCTATAAAAACCCCTAATTTGAGGACTAAATCTATTAATAAGTTAAGAGCAGCTTAACAAATGGACAAGCCAACTCCAGCTCCGAAAATTCGCATAAAGATTAGAGCTTACGACCATAAGCTTATTGACCAAAGCTCAAAGCAGATTGTTGAAACTGCCAAGAGAACTGGGGCTTCTATTTGCGGACCAATTCCGTTGCCAACGGAAAAAACCAAGTACACTGTTTTGCGCTCAACTTTCGTGCACAAAGACAGCCGTGAGCAGTTTGAAATGCGCGTTCATAAAAGATTAATAGATATTGTAGAAGCTACTCCAAAAACCATTGATGCGTTGACCAACTTAAATTTACCGGCCGGCGTGGATGTGGAAATAAAAATGTCGTAACCGCTAATAGGCGCGGATTACACAGATAGAAAAGATATATTAGTGAATTAGTTCTGTTATCCCATAGCCATTTGACTCAAGAAAACAGAAAACGATTTACTCACATAAGTAAAAGAAAGGTATTCTTTCGTTTATTGATGCGGGCAAATCGGCCCGCTTTTTTAATAAGCTCATAGCTTCTGGCTTCTAGCTTCTAGGTCTAACACCTAAAAAGCTATAAGCTAACAGCTATAACCTATAAGCTAACACAATGAACTTTTTAGTCGGACATAAAATCAATATGACTCAGTATTTTGACGACGCAACCGGCGAAGTAATTCCGGTTACCGTTGTTAAGGCTGGGGCTATGGTTGTTACCCAAGTTAAGACTAAAGAAGGTAAAGATAAATATAGTGCTGTCCAAGTTGGAATCGGCAAAAAGAAAAAAGTATCTAAACCGTTACAGGGTCACCTGAAAGATTTAGGTACTTTTGGCGTTTTGTCCGAATTTCGCGTAACTGACGCGGAAAAATATCAACGAGGCCAAAAATTAGAAATTTCCGGATTCGTCCCGGGCGAAATTGTAGATGCCATTGGCATTAGCAAAGGACGCGGTTTTGCCGGGGCAATGAAACGCCACGGTTTTCATGGTTTTCCAATGTCTCACGGTCATAACAAACCTCGCAGTGTCGGTTCTATTGGTCAACGTTTTCCTCAGCATGTCCGCAAAGGTATGAGAATGGCCGGACATATGGGTGTTGAGCAAGTTACCGTTAAGAATTTGCAGGTTGTGGAAGTTGATGCCAAGAAAAATTTAATTATGATTAAAGGTGCAGTTCCGGGACACAGGAATGGAATGGTCAGAATTATTTCCACCGGTAAAGTAAAACCACTAGTCCAAGTTACAGAAGTTAAAGAAGAGAAGAAAAAGAAGTAGCAAGCTAGAGAAAAAGAGAGTTAGAGAATTAGATAGCTAAATCACTAAGTCTCTGTATCACTAATTCACTCAAGTTATGAAAGTAAATCTTTACAACCAAAAAGGCGAAGTAATCGGTGACGTTGAGTTAAACTCAAAGATTTTTGATGTTAAGCCAAACGCCCATTTGTTAGCCGAAGCCGTCCGTATCCACCAAGCCAATTCCCGCCAAGGGTCTTCCCACACTAAGAATCGTGGTGAAGTATCCGGTGGTGGTAAGAAGCCGTGGAAGCAAAAAGGAACCGGCCGCGCTAGAGTCGGTAGCACTCGTAGTCCAATTTGGCGCCATGGTGGTATTACTTTCGGTCCTCGCAGTAACCGCAATTGGGAATTAAAGATCAACAAGAAAGCCAAGTCCCAAGCATTGTTTATGACTTTGACCGATAAGGTTAAGGAAAATCAATTCATTGTGGTTGACCAGATCGCTTTAACAGAACCAAAGACCAAAGAATTGGTAAAAGTATTTGCGGATTTGCACAAAGGCATTAAGACCTTAGGCAAAAAGCAAATGTTGATTACTCCGAAGAAAGATGACAAATTGGCTCGCAGTAGCCGAAACCTAAAATCCATTACTTCCGTATTAGCCAACAGCTTGAATTTAGTTGAAGTGCTAAAAGCAAACAGCATCATTATTCTAAAAGACAGCTTACCGGTAGTGGAAAAGACTTATTTAAAATTGAAAGCGAAATCATAGAGAATTAGCAAATTAGAGAACTAGTTCTCTAATTCTCTGACTCACTAATTAACTAGAATTATGGCCATTTTTTCCAACAAAACTGAAGACAAGAAAAAGGAAGCTACTGCTCCTGCCCAAGTTGGCGCAGAAGTAAGAATTCCTAGTGTCTTGATCCAGCCAAGAATTTCTGAAAAGGCCGGGCATCTGACTTCTTTAAACAAGTATGTGTTCAAAGTCAAACCTTCCGCCAACAAGATTGAGGTTAAAAAGGCCGTGGAATCTTTTTATAAAGTGAAAGTTGTACAAGTCAACATGGTGAGAAACCAGGGTAAAAACCGCAATTTCGGTCGCACCGCTGGAAGAACATCAGATTTTAAAAAAGCTATTATCACCTTAAAGAAGGGCGATAAAATTGAAGGCTTAACAGACGTAATATAGTAATTGACAAGATTGACATGATTTAAAAGAGTGACAAGAATAGACTGCATTAAATCATGCTCAATCATTTAAATCATTTAAATTTTGTTCAATCAAATTTATGGCGGTAAAACTTTACAAACCAACATCTCCCGGACGGCGCATTCACAGTGTGACCGATTATTCGGTATTGAATAAAAAAGTAAAAACCCCAAGATCTTTAGTGGTCGGCAAAAAGAAACACGCCGGTAGAAATAACAGCGGTAAAATTACCGTTCGCCACCAAGGTGGAGGTTTTAGAAGAAGAATTCGTACCGTAGATTTTTCCCGCGGTGATAAAATGAACATTCCGGCTGTTGTCCAAACTGTGGAATACGATCCAACCAGAACCGCTTTTATTTCCCTATTAGCTTACAAAGATGGTACCAAGCGCTACATTTTAACCCCACAAGGTTTAAAAGTTGGCGATAAAGTTATGTACGGCGAGACCGCGGAAATTTTACCCGGTAACCGTTTAGCTTTAAAAAATATTCCGGTAGGAACTTTGGTTCACGATATAGAATTAGCTCCAGGCCAAGGCGGGAGAATTGCCAGAAGTGCCGGTGCTAACGCCACCTTACAGACAGTTGAAGCCGGGTACGCTTTATTGAAACTTCCTTCCGGTGAAATCCGCAAAGTCAGAGAAACTTGTTTAGCCAGCATTGGCCAGTTAACAAACGCAGATTGGATGAATGTCCGAATTGGTAAAGCCGGACGCATGCGCTTGATGGGCTGGAGACCAAGTGTTCGCGGAAAAGTTATGAACCCGGTAGACCACCCGCACGGTGGTGGTGAAGGTCATAACCCGATTGGTATGAAATATCCAAAGACTCCATGGGGCAAACATGCATTAGGCGTGAAGACCCGTACCAAGAAAAAGTACAGCAACAGAATGATTATCAAACGAAGAAGCAAATAATTCCAGAGAACTAGAGAATTAGAAAACTAGTTCACTAATTCTCTAACTCACTAATTTACTTAACCTTATGTCTAGATCACTAAAAAAAGGACCATACGTAGACCCGAGAGTCGTTAAGAAAGTCTTAAACGGCAAGGCCGGTAAAGATCAGATTAAAACCTGGTCCCGTGCCTGCACTATTGCTCCGGAATTTGTAGGATTTACGTTCTTGGTGCATAACGGTCGTGTCCATGTTCCGGTTTTCGTTACAGAAAACATGGTCGGACATAAGCTCGGTGAATTTTCTTTAACCCGTAAATTCCTCCGTCATGGTGGAAAGATGGCTAAAGAACAAGAAGCTGCCAAAGCCGAAGCCGAAAAGGCCAAGCTGAACGCCGCTAAAGATGAACCGAAGAAATAATTACCTATCATTTGTAATAACTAGAAATTTATTGTAAGAACAATGTCAACTAAAACTGCAAAAACTGAATCAGGCAAACTTGTAAAGGCTAGCGCCAATCATCTTCATGTTTCTCCGAGAAAGATGCGCTTGGTTACAAATTTGATCAAAGGAATGAGAGTTGATTTAGCAATGGCTCAATTACAGCATGCCAATAAAAAGGCTTCCCCGATGATGATTAAATTGTTGCAATCCGCTGTTGCCAACGCCAAAAATAATTTTTCTTTACAAACAGACCATCTCTACGTTAAAGAAGTCACTTGCGATATGGGTAAAGTAATGAAACGTTACTTTCCTAGAGCTCGCGGTAGTGCCTTCGTGATCCGCAGAAAAATGTGCCACGTTAATTTAGTACTGGAAGAGAAAGCTCATTCTAAAGTCGGTAAGGCCAAACTTGGTTTCTTGAAAAAAGCCGATACTGACGGAGAGAAAAAGATAGAAAGTGTTGACCAAGAAATTGCTACCAACCAGAAGCCGGTAAAGAGCACCGCTAAAAAGAGCCAGGTGTTTAAGACCGATGAACAAATAAAGATGAGCAAGGTAGCAAACAAGCGCAGACTATTTAATAGAAAAACCGGAGTATAAAACGAGTTTATAAAGTTATCAAGTTCGTAAAGTTATAAAGTATACGACTTGATAAGCTTGATTAACCTGATTAACTTTTAACTAATATTATGGGCCATAAGATTAACCCCACATCACTAAGAATCAAAATTACTGAAACCTGGAAATCCAAGTGGTTTTCCAAGAGCAATTTTGCCAAACAGCTTCAGGAAGATGTGCGGATTCGCGAATATTTGGAAGTCCATTTGAAAAAAGCAGGATTGGTTAGAATTGATATTGAACGTTTTAACGACGGTACTATTACTGTAATTATCAAAACCACAAAGCCGGGATTAATAATCGGCAAAGGTGGAGCCGGAATTGAAGAGTTAAAAAAGAAGATCAAGCAAAAGTTAAAGATAAAGCAGGAGCTGAAAGTTAACATCGAAGAAATCAGAGATGTTAATATGCAAGCCCAAGTAATTGCCAACGGAATTGTAGAACAATTGGAAAAGCGCGTAGCGTTTAGAAAATTGATGAAGCAATCTCTAGAGCAAATTATGAATGCCGGAGCCAAAGGAGCCAAAGTGGCAATTGGCGGACGGCTTAACGGAGCTGACATTGCCCGTACCGAACATTTGTCTTCCGGAAAAATCCCTCTTCATACCTTACGTGCCGATATCGACTTTGCCCGCTCAACTGCTTTTACCACCTATGGTACAGTTGGTGTAAAGATCTGGATATACAAAGGTGATGTATTTGAGGCAAGAAAACCCGAAGCTCTAAACTCTAAATCCTAAACAAGTTCAAATTTCCAAAGGTTTAAAGTTTAAATGTTAGAGTTTATTATTTGTTTAGAATTTAGATATTAGAATTTAGAATTTAAATACTTTATGTTCATCCCTAAAAAACTTAAACACCGTAAGCACCATCGCGGAGACGCTAGAGGACAGGCTACTGCGGGCGAAAAGATCGCCTTTGGAACCTTTGCCTTAAAAGCCATGGAAAGCAGTTGGGTCACGGCTCGCCAAATTGAAGCGGCTCGCCGGGCAATGACTCGCTATGTACAAAGAGGCGGTAAGATTTGGATAAGACTTTTTGCCGACAAACCGGTAACTCTGCACGGTAACGAAAGTCCTATGGGTGGCGGTAAAGGTGCGGTTGACCACTTTGTATGTGTTGTTAAAAAAGGCAGAATTTTATTTGAAATGGACGGAGTAACTAAAGAGCAGGCACAGGAAGCAATGAGATTAGCCAGCCATAAGTTACCGGTAAAGAGCAGATTTTTAGTGAAAGAAAAGCAAGGTTAGGACTTTACGAAGTACGAATAGGTACGAACGTACGAAGATTAAACAAAACGTTCAGCTCCAAATTCGTAAGTTCGTAATAATTCGTAATTCGTAAATATATGAAATTTAAAGAACTTACAACTAAATCCGAGAATGAAATTACCAGCTTGCTTTTGGAATTAAAAACTAAAGCTCATGATTTAGCGGTAAAGATCAGACTGAACCAGTTAAAGAATACCCATGAACTGAAAGTTGTTAAGAAAGATATTGCCAGAATAATGACCTTTTTAAAAAAGTAAAGTTTAAGCCAGATTTATGACATCATCCACCACTACAAAAAAACAGCAGTTAACCGGGATAGTCGTGTCCGACAAAATGGACAAGACTGTTGTTGTTAAGGTTGATATCCGCAAACGGCATTTTAAATATAAGAAAGCTTATACTATTTCCAAGAAGTTTAAAGCTCACGACGAGAATAACGAATATAAGACCGGCGACAAGGTAGTAATTGAGTCAGTTCGCCCAATGAGCAAAGAAAAGAAGTTTAAAGTAATAAGTAAAGCTAGCTAGAGAAAAAGAGAAATAGAAAGTTAGAAATAAAGAATCTAACTCTCTAATTCTCTAATAACTAACTCACAAATTATATGTTACAAGTAAGATCCTGGATAAAAATAGCAGATAACACCGGCGCGAAAATCGTCAACGTCTTTTCGGTCAACGGCAAAAACAGCAATCGATTTGCTCGCATTGGCGATGTCATTTCCGGATCCGTTAAGCAGGTCGCCCCGAATTCCTCTTTGAAAAAAGGTGATAAAGTCTACGCAGTTATTGTCCGCTTACGCAAAGAGATGCGTCGCAAAGACGGTTCTTACATCCGTTTTGATGAAAATGCAGGAGTAATTGTAGATAAGGAAAAAGGCGAACCTAAAGGTACCCGTATTTTTGGCCCTATTCCAAGAGAGATTCGGGAAAAAGCCAAAGGGAATTTTGAAGACGGTTTTAAAAAGATTATATCCTTAGCTCCAGAAGTAATATAATTAGGAGATAGCGATTAGCTTATAGCTTATAGGAAACACCTAGAAGCTAACAGCTATTAGCTAACAGCTACACTATGAACAACACCAGACTGAAAATTAAGACAGGCGATACCGTAAAGGTCATTTCCGGCAAAGACAAAGGCAAGACCGGCAAAGTGATTAAAGTTTTACCTAAGCTCGGTAAAATCACGGTTGAGAATGTTAATATGCATACCAAGTTTGAACGCTCCAAGCAAGCGGGCCAACCGGGTAAAAAAATAACTTTCTTTGCCCCGTTTCCAGTATCGAAAGTTATGTTACTTGATCCGAATTCCGGTGAGCCTTCCAGAATTAGCTATACTTTTTTAGAAAATGGTAACAAGCAGAGAATGGCCAAAGCCAGCGGAAAAGCAGTGTAGTTTTACGAAGTACGAATTTATACGAACTTACGAATTCAAAGCTTCAGAAATTTATTAAATTAGTAGTTAGTAAAGATATGGAAAGATTACAAGAACAATACAATAAACAAATCGCCCCGGCTTTAAGAAAGCAATTCGGCTACAAGAATGTTATGGAAGTCCCGAAAATTCTTAAAGTGGTTGTTAACGTTGGCGTCGGCAAGATTAAGGAAGACAAGAAAAAGATAGAACTGCTTGTCGAAGACTTAAAAAAGATTACCGGTCAAGCGCCGGTAAAAGCCAAAGCCAGAAAGTCTATTGCCGGATTTAAAGTCAGAGAAAATCAGATCGTCGGAGTATTCTGCACACTTAGAGGGCACAAGATGTATAGCTTTTTGGACAAACTGATTAACGTAAGCTTAGCTAGAGTACGTGACTTCCAAGGTGTTTCAGCAGACGGTTTTGACGGCCGTGGAAACTATCACTTAGGCTTAAAAGAACATTTGGTATTCCCGGAAATTTCTTCTGAATCTTTAGAAAATATCTTTGGAATGGAAATCTCAATTGTCACCAATGCCCACAAAGATGAGCCGGCAAGAGAGTTACTTAAGTTAATGAACTTTCCCTTTAAAAAATAACTGATTAGATGTAAGTATTATGGCCACACAAGCACAAATCGTAAAATCTTTAAGAAGCCTCAAAACCCCAAAATTTTCTACTCGGGTTGTTAGGCGTTGCTGGAAATGCGGACGTAAGGCTGGCTATATGAGAGACTTTAATATCTGCAGAATTTGTTTTAGAGAATTGGCCAGCAAAGGGGAAATTCCCGGAGTTGTAAAAGCCAGCTGGTAAAAATTATTAACTTATCTATTATCAATTATTAGTTCACATTATGTATACCGATCCAATCGCTGACATGTTAACACGCATTCGCAATGCAAGCACGGTTCAAAAAACCGAGCTGGTTTTACCGTTCTCCAAGTTCAAACAAAATCTAGCCAAGTTGTTGCTTAAGGAAGGTTTTGTGGCCGGAGTAAGCGAATTGGATGGTCAACATAAGATGTTGCAAATTAATTTGAAATATTCCGAAACCGGAGAATCAGTAATAGCCGGAATAAAGCGTGTGAGCAAGCCTGGCCAGAGAATTTACTTACCGGCCGACAAGTTGCCTCGCACTAATAACGGATACGGTTTAACAGTAGTTTCCACTTCCAAAGGTTTAATGACCGACAAACAGGCCAGAAAAGCCGGCACCGGCGGAGAAGTGGTTTGCCAAGTCTGGTAACACTTTACGAAGTACGAATTTGTACGAACTTACGAATTCTAACTTTAAAAAGCATTTAAATTATTCACGATTAGTATATTAGTATCAATTAGCATTTAGTAAAACTATATGAGCAGAATCGGAAAAAAACCAGTAGTGCTTCCTTCCGGCGTTAAAGCCGAAAAGAAAGATTTGACCCTAACCGTTACCGGCCCAAAGGGCTCTTTAACTTTGGCAATTAATCCGAAAGTGGAAGTTGCGGTTAGCGCGACCGAAATTTTAGTTGACGTCAAGAACAAAAATAACAAAAGCGAAAAAGCTTTGTGGGGTTTGTTCCGGGCTTTAATTCAAAATTTAGTTGACGGCGTTACCAAAGGTTTTGAAAAGAAATTGGAAGTAATCGGTGTCGGATTCAAAGTTGCTATGCAAGGAACAAAGATTGTTATGGCCTTAGGTTTTTCCCATCCGGTAGAAGTAGAAATTCCAAAAGGAATTACAGTTACGGTTGATAAAAATACCATTAGCATTTCCGGACCAGATAAACAGCAGGTTGGACAATTTGCCGCTGAAATCAGAGAATTGAAAAAACCGGAACCATACAAAGGTAAAGGTATTAAGTACAGCGATGAAGTAATTATTCGCAAAGCCGGTAAAGTTGTTAAAGTAGTAGGCGGAGGCAAATAAAATAATTGACAAAATTGACATGAATGAGCAAGAATGACAAGAATTACTGCAATAAATCATGATCAATCATTTAAATCTTATTTAATCTTGTAAATCAAAGTTATGAACCAACAGAAGCATAAAAATTTAAAACGAGCTATCCGTCACACCCGTGTTCGTAGCCGGATTTCCGGAGAAGAAACACGTCCTCGTTTGGCTGTATTTAAAGCGAATCGTCATATTTACGCTCAGTTAATAGACGACGAAGCCGGTAAAACTTTAGTTCAAGCTTCCAGTTTGGAAGTTAAGACTAAGGGTAAAAAATCCGAGTTGGCCACCGAAGTGGGGAAAAATATTGCAACTAAAGCAATTGCCAAAGGGATTAAGTCGGTA
>CAYZEI010000010.1:12719-30846 GCA_964477745.1 uncultured Candidatus Saccharibacteria bacterium
AACTTTAGTTCAAGCTTCCAGTTTGGAAGTTTCCGCCAAAGGCGGATCCGCCTCCGGCGGAAAGGCAAACAAAAGTCAAATTGCTAACGAGGTTGGCAAACTGATTGCCACTAAAGCAATTGCCAAAGGGATTAAGTCGGTAAAGTTTGATCGCGGTGGTTTTTCTTATCACGGCAGAATCAAAGCTTTAGCTGAAGGTGCAAGAGCAGGTGGGCTTGAGTTTTAGTTAAAAGTTCGTAAAGTTATAAAGTCCATCAAGTGGACTGCAATAACTTGATAAACTTTACAAACTTGATAACTTTATAAACTATTACATTTATGGAAAAAAGACGAAGAAGCTCAAATAGGGGTGGCGAACGCGAGAAAAGCGAATTTGACCAGAAAGTTGTAGAGGTCAAAAGAGTTACTCGTGTGGTAGCCGGTGGTAAAAGAATGCGTTTTCGCGCACTCGTTGTTATTGGTGACCGCAAAGGGAAAGTCGGCATGGGTCTGAAAAAAGGCGCTGACGTTTCGGAAAGCGTAAACAAAGCTGTAAACGCCGCCAAGAAAAACATGATTACCTTGCCTCTGGTTAACGAAACCATTCCTCACGGTTTGAATGTAAAATATAAGTCTTCCAGTTTAATGTTAAAACCTGCCAAGCCAGGTACCGGAGTTATCGCCGGTGGAGCCGTCCGTTCCGTTATGGAATTGTCCGGAGTAAAAAATATTGTTTGTAAAATGCTTGGCTCCAACAACAAAGTAAATAATGTTAAAGCGGTTTTCGCGGCTTTTTCCAAGATGAAGAGCAAAGAAAAACTTGCGTTGTTGAGAAAGTAAATAGAAATACAGAGAACTAGAGATTTAGAAAACTAGTTCACTAATTCTCTAAATCACTAATATTGTAGATTATGATTAAATTACATCAACTCAAAAAGAATCCTAAATCCGTTCATCGCCGTAAGGTCGTTGGTCGTGGTTTGGGTAGCGGTAAAGGAACTTATTCCACCCGTGGAAATAAGGGTCAGACAAAACGTACAGGTCACAGCAAAATGCCAGCGATTTTTGAAGGTGGACGTCAGCCTCTTGTCAGACAATTGCCGAAATCTAGAGGTTTCAGAGCGTTAAATAACAAAGCTTATGCTTTGAGCCTGTCCAAGTTGAATATTTTTGCCGATGGTGATATTGTTACTTTAAAGGCTTTAAAAGATAAAGGCTTGGTAGATCCTGCGGTGACTAAAGTTAAAATTTTAAAAGGTGAAATCAAAAAGAAATTAATTGTTAGCCTGCTAACTTCCGCTTCCGTAAAAGAGGCTGTTGAAAAAGCCGGTGGTACAGTACGATAAAATTATCTCACGGATACGCAGACCGTACAGATATCACGGATCTTTAGATCCGTGGAATCAGCGAAATCCGTGTATCAGTGAAAAATATTATGAACAAACTTTCCCTTATTTGGAAAACTCAAGACCTACGCAACAAAATTTTAATTGTGCTGGGTCTTTTGTTATTAACCAGAGTTTTAGCCCATATCCCGATTGCCGGGATAAATGTTACCGGACTCAAAGATATGCTTGCCAGCAACCAGCTTTTTAGTATGATGGATATTTTTTCCGGTGGCGGGTTAACTAATTTTTCCATTGCCATGCTCGGTGTCGGTCCTTATATTACCGCATCCATTATTATGCAACTTCTCACCATTGTGGTTCCGTCTTTGGCGGAAATGCAAAAAGAAGGTGGCGAAGCCGGGCGGGCGACTATCAATCAATACACTCGTTATATGTCTATCCCGCTGGCGGCCCTGCAAGGTTTTGGTACAATTCGTTTGCTCCAAACCCAAGGTGGCGGGGCTGTTTTAGGTGTATTTACTCCGTTCCAATGGTTTTTGACCCTTTTATCCGTTACCGCCGGTACAATGTTAATGATGTGGCTTGGGGAAATTATGTCGGAATTTGATATTGGTAACGGGATTTCTTTAATTATTTTTGCCGGTATTGTCGCCCGCATTCCAGCCAATTTGGGTTTTTTAACCAGTTGGTATGATGCTTCCAAACTTCCTTTGGTTTTGGCTTTTGTCGCCATGATTTTAATTGTTATTGCCGGAGTAGTTTTGGTTACCGAAGCGCAAAGAAATATCCCAATCGCTTATGCCAAGCGCGTCCGCGGAAATAAACTTTTTGGTGGCGTCAACACTCATTTGCCACTCAGGCTTAACCAAGCCGGAGTTATTCCGATTATTTTCGCCATTTCCATAATGCTTTTCCCGGCAATGATTGCTCAATTTTTTGTGGGAGCTAAATCCGCCATGGTGGCCAGTCTAGCCACGAAAACCATTGCGTTATTTAATTCTCAAGGATTATTTTATGGAGTCACGTACTTTATTTTAATTATGGCGTTTACCTATTTTTACACCGCCGTAGTATTCAATCCTCAGGAAATAGCTGAAAATGTGCAGAAAAATGGTGGGTTTGTTCCGGGACTCAGACCTGGTGGACAAACAGCTGACTTTTTGAGCATGGTGCTTAACCGTATTACTTTGGCCGGAGCTTTCTTTTTAGCCCTTATTGCTGTGTTGCCGTTTATCCTCCAGCGCTTTACCGGCACTCAAGCCTTAACTTTTGGTGGTACCGGATTGCTCATTGCTGTTTCTGTGGTTATTGAAGTAATCAAAAAAATCGAAGCCCAGCTGACCATGCATGATTACGAAGGCTTTTAAATTAGGTTTTAGGTGCTAGCTTTTAGCTATTAGGTAAAAATGTTACAATAAACCTGTCCCGATATATCGGGACAGGTTTTTAAATTGAAAGAGTATGATTAAAGTTATTTTATTTGATTGCGACGGGCCGATAATTAGGCATACAAAATATTTTAGCCAAAGGTTAAAAGAGGAAAAGGGGATTGTTGCTGACACCAAAGACCAGGCCTCTTTTTTTAACAATGAATTTTTGTTGTGCGAAAAAGGCCAGGCGGACTTAAAAGTTGAACTGGAAAAAAGACTGAAAACCTGGGGCTGGACAGGAACAGTGGAAGAATTAATGGAATATTGGTTTACCGGTGAAGCGGAAGTGGATGCTGAAATGGCGGAATATATTAAGCAATTAAGAAGCCAAGGCATTAAAACTTACCTATCCACCAATAACGAAAAATATCGCGTCGATTATTTATGGCAGACGACGGGTTTAAAAAATATATTGGACGGAAAAATGCCTTCCAGCGAACTTGGCCATTTAAAACCCGAAACCGAGTTTTGGGCAGAAGCGTATAAGCGGTTATCAAATGTCTCCAAAGAAGAAGTGCTGGTGCTTGACGATGCCGAATCGGCAATAGCTTCTGCCAAGCAGTTTGGTTTTAATGCGGAATTTTACGAAAATTTTGAGAGCTTTAAAAAAGTAATGGAAGAAAAATATCTCAACTAATACGACATAAATTACGCGGCCGCGTAATTTATGTCGTGATGAAATAGCAGGATTTATGGAAAATATTGAATTCGAAAATTTAATTACCCAGGCGGTCGAAGCTTTGCCGGAAAAAATTCGGCAGAAGTTAAACAATGTGGAAATTGTTATGGAAG
This sequence comes from uncultured Candidatus Saccharibacteria bacterium, assembly GCA_964477745.1. Lineage (GTDB taxonomy): Bacteria > Patescibacteriota > Doudnabacteria > UBA920 > UBA920 > PALSA-1336. Next base: position 16,270 of record CAYZEI010000010.1, read on the forward strand.
AAGGGGAGTCACCAAATAATTCTTTATTTGGCTTGTACCACGGGGTGTCTCAATTACACCGGGGGTCCAGTTATGGAATTAGTCCGACCTTGCCGGATAAAATTACTATTTGGAAAGGAACAATTGAACGTTTTGCCCTTCGACAAGCTCAGGATGGCCATGTGGCCACAGGAGATGACGATAATCAGGCCATTGCTTCATTGGTACGCAGGGTGGTTTGGCACGAAATTGGCCACCATTTTGGTTTTGATGAGCCCGGAATCAGGCGTCTGGAAGAGAAATGGGCAAAAGATAAAAAGATTTAAAAATATTTATTATACCATAAAATTGATCTGGAAGAGGGGACACCTCTTCCAAAAGTGGCTAGTGTCAAGGATGGCCCATGGTATGTGTGATAATTTGGGCGGGAATTGACAAAATCTTGAAAAAGGCGTATAATATTGGGTTGTATTTATAAGTTTTGTGGTATAATAAAGTAGATAATTTTATGAGTGAGATTACAGGAAAATCAGAATATAAGTTAGGTCAAGATCTTTCCGGGCGCCCGGAAGGTGTTTCTGAGATAGAATGGAAGAAAATTTTGGAATCTGCGAGAAATCAGGTTATTGCCGAAAGATCCGGTACTAAAAATGAAACTACACCAGGGCAAGTTCTGGAAAATAATCCAGACGAGCCTGTTTTGGTCAGCGTTCCTGCAGAATTGGGGTCTAGTAGTAAGGAGTTTAAAGCATCTCAAACAGTAGAAAATCAAGGTTCTGTTGAAGAGTTGCGCAAGAATATTTTGGAACGTGCCCTGAATATTTTAAATGGAAGTCATTCATCTGAAGATGGTTTAAATGTTAATAATCCTGATGGTGTCGCGTCTTTTGTTGATAAGCTGAACAAGATGAATTCGGTTAATTAAGATATCAAAGCCAAACCTAAGAAAACAAAAATAAATGCCCGTTGAATTAAACACAATTACAATTGCGTTGTTGGTGTTGCTTGGATTGATAGCTGTTTTTGTGGCTGTCTTTTTTTATTACTACAAGCGACATGTATATCACACCAAGCATATTGTCCCAAGAATCCAGGATTGGGTGTTTTTGGAAATTCAAATGCCAAAAGACGGCAGTCCGGAAAAAGAAGATCAACGGCCGAAAAGCGAAGAAGAAAAAAAACAGCTTATTGCCGTGGCTGAGCAATTATTTTCTACACTCTCTGAAAGCAGTAAGAGTAAGGGGTGGTTATTGGGCAAGGATTATTACAGTTTTGAAATTGCCTGTACAGACAAAAAAATAAGTTTTTACGTTAATTGCCCTAAAGAGTTACAACAGTTAGTGGAAAAACAAATTCAGGCCCAGTATCCGCATGCGTTTATTGAACAGGTTAAAGGTTATAACCCGTTTTTTAAAGGTGCACAAATTGAAGTGGAAGAATTGCAATTAAGCAAGAAATACGTTTACCCGTTTCGTACTTACAAAACCACAGAGACGGACCCGTTAAATGCTCTTACCAATGCTATGAGTAAGTTACAGGAAAATGAGGCAGCGGTTATTCAATATATTATTTCCCCGGCCGGTCAGTCTTGGCAGTATCGTCCACGTAAAATGGCTTTGGAAATTCAGCAGGGAAAAAATCCGGAAATGGTGGAGAAGGGGAAATTCCATCAGGCGATGATAGGATTGGCGCGAGGTACCGGAAAAGTGTTGTCCGGTGGCGGGAATAAAAATTTTCAACCATCTCACGCGCATAAAGATTTGTCCGGTTATGCTTCGGCCATTTCCCTCACTCCTATGCAACAGGAGATTGTAAAAAAACTGGAAGAAAAAGCCAGCCGGCCCGGATATAAAGTAAATATTAGGCTGGTAACATCTTCTACAATCGCGGGGAACGCCAGTTCCCATATGCGGAATTTGTTGGCTTCGTTTTTACAATACAACATGCCACCGTTTAACGGATTAAGGGTAAAGAAACGTGACAAGAATGATATTTTAAAAGATTATATTTTTCGAGTGTTTCGCGAAGGTTATGCCGCAATTTTAAATACCGAAGAAATTGCTTCTTTGTGGCATTTACCCACGCCTTACATCGAAACACCAAATATAAAGTGGCTGGTATCCAAAAAAGCCCCACCGCCGGTGAATTTACCCAAAGAAGGAGTTTTGCTGGGTCGAAATATTTATCGCGGACAAGAGACTAAAATTTTCATTAAGCGTGATGATCGTCGAAGGCATATGTATGTGCTGGGCCGAACCGGCAGTGGAAAAACGGAAATTATGAAATACATGTCCGTTCAGGACATTAAAAATGGTGAAGGTCTGTGCATTATAGATCCGCACGGGGATTTTATTGAAGACATTTTACCGCATATTCCAAAAGAGCGGGCGGAAGACGTAATTTTATTTGAGCCGTTTGATATGGAAAGGCCCATGGGGTTAAATATGCTCCAAGTGGATAGTGAGGAACAAAAAGATTTCGCGGTTCAGGAAATGATTTCCATTTTCTATAAGTTGGTAACAGACCCGGCTATGCTTGGGCCAATGTTTGAACATAATATGAGAAACGCCATGCTTACACTTATGGCGGACGAAGAACACCCGGGAACCATTGCGGACATCCCTCGGATTTTTACGGACACGGAATTTCAAAAATATAAATTGTCCAAAGTTAAAGACCCGGTAGTGAGACTTTTTTGGGAAAAAGAAATGGCCAAGACATCGGACTTTCATAAGTCGGAAATGTTGGGTTATTTAATTTCCAAAGTCGGCCGGTTTGTAGAAAATTCCATGATGCGGAATATTGTCGGGCAATCCAAATCGTCTTTCAATTTTCGGGAAGTTATGGATAAGCGGAAAATTTTGCTTATCAACTTAGCCAAAGGCAAGGTGGGGGAGTTGAATGCAAAGTTGCTCGGATTAATTATTGTTTCCAAATTACAAATGGCAGCACTCTCGCGCGCGGATATGCGTGAGGACGACCGCCCGGACTTTTATTTGTATGTGGACGAGTTCCAAAACTTTATTACCGACGCGTTTTCTTCCATTCTTTCGGAAGCCAGAAAATATCGACTCAACTTAATTATTGCCCACCAGTATTTGGGTCAGTTGGAACAGCAGGCCGGGGCGCAAGGCGCGGGGAGTAAGGATTTGCGCGACGCAGTTTTTGGTAATGCCGGCAGTATGGTATCTTTCAGAATTGGTGCGGAAGATAGTGAGGTTATGGCCAAAGAATTTAAGCCGACTTTTAACGAATTTGATTTGGTGAATATAGACCGCTATAATGCTTATATGAAGCTAATGATAGACGGTACTGCCAGTAAGCCATTTAATATGGCCACTTATCCACTGCTTAGGAATGGTAATGATGAGCAAGCCAAAGCCATTCGCCAGCTATCTCGTTTAAAATTCGGCCGAATGCGTGCGGAAGTGGAAGAAGAAATTTTAGAGTCAAGCGAGGTAGCGGAACGAATGAGTGAGGGGTTACCAAACATTGAAAAAGGATTATAAAAATTTATTTAAATTAAGGAGAATAAAAATATGTCAGCTCCGCACGGAGGAAGTCATGAGACTAAACCACATTCCAGTGATGGCGGGGGTTTTAATATGCTTAAACCTTTAGGGGCGAAAGAATTAATAACAGGCCTTCATTCTCAAATAGTTGGTCCAGCCACAGAATTACCGGGGAAAGTAGCGGGGACACTAGAAGGGTTTATGCCTGGTCTTGGTGGCGGCTCAACACATGAACACAAAAGCCATTAATTTTTTATATGCAAGCACAAGCACAAGCGTTAAATTTGAATGAGTTGGTCGCTTTGTTTTTGGCCGAAACTATTCGCAGTCGACGAACGTCTTTAGCGCGTGCCGCGGAAATTTCTCAGCAGGTTGTTGACCATTTACCGTCTTTAAAATCTGAAGACCAAATGCTTTCCGCCTTAACCGAAATTGAAAAAGATTTTCAAGAAGTGACTGCTTTAAAACAAGCCTTACATTTTGGCTATCATTCTTCGGATATAAAAGTTTACGAGCCGGAAATTAGAGATTTTGCCTCAAATGTTTTTTCTGTTGATATGCAAAAGTCCGCTGCTTTTCTGGCTGACGCAGCCAAGCCTGGGATGACTATTGAAAAGCTTTGTTTACAATATCCTGATTTTTGCCATCATTTGGAAAAAAATTCAGAAAAATCTTCAATGCCAGGGAATTGGCATAAATAACGGCTATTATTGTAGAATTTAGAAGTTATTTGCATTTGGAAGCTTTTGTGATATAATATATAAGTTATATAAAGTTGTTCAAGAAACAAAAATAAATTCTTTTTAAGTTGGGTATTGTAGCTTAGAATTTGGGTTTTAGGAGTAAAATTATAATTTAGTTATTGAAATTAAAACAAAAATAATATGGACAAGGTTTCAAACTTAGCTCTGCTGGCGCAGATGATAGATTCGGCGGAGAAAAATATTCAAGCTGCCAAACAATTGCTTCGGGAAGCAATGGGTGGTCCGGCCACCAAAGCTAACCTCACCGCTCTTTCGGAGAAGACTCAAGTTATGACAGTCTCCGAAGGTGGAAAGGTTATTGAAGGTATGTTCGACGGCCAAAATATGATTGGTCCGGACAACAAACAGTATCCGGTTCCTGCCAACTACGCTTCCAAATCCAAACTCGTGGAAGGGGATGTTTTGAAATTGACTATTTCCGATGACGGGTCATTTATTTACAAACAAATCGGCCCAATTGAACGCAAGAAAATGTTGGGCATGTTATTGGTAGATGAAAAAGGCGACTTTAAAGTTTTGGCCGAAGGCAAACCGTACAAAGTTTTGCTGGCTTCTTTAACTTATTTTAAAGCCGAAGCCGGTGATGAGGTTACTATTGTTGTTCCTCAAGGCAAAGAAACTGAATGGGCAGCTGTGGAAAATGTCATAAAAAAAGGCAGTAGTGTAGGTCATACAGATATGGAAATGAGCGGGGGAACTGTAGCCAAAAAAATTATTATGGATGAAGACGAAGAGTTATAAAAATTTCCAATTTCCAATTTCCAATTTCAAATGACAGTGTTGGAATTTTGGCTTAGAGCTTTGGATTTTATTTGGCATTTGAAATTTGATATTTGACATTCAATAATTATGGACAATACCCAAGTAATGCAGCCAGTGTCTTTAAGCAGTAAGATATCCCAATTGTTAGAAAAGTATCCGATCGTTTTGCAATTGATTCGATTTGGTGCTATTGGCGTATTTAACACCACCATAGATGTGTTGGTGTTAAACTATATGTCCACTCAATTTGGGGTTCACAAGGGCGCTAGCTTAGGTTGGGTAAATTTACCGGGATTTATTTTGGCCGTGACCCAAAGCTATTTTTGGAATAAATATTGGGCTTTTAGCGGTGAGAATGTGAATTTACTAAAGAATTTTTTCCGCCTGGCTTCGGTCGGTATAGTTGGACTGGTTATATATGCTTTGGTTTTTGTTGGTGGGCATAATTCCGCTCCCCCGATTTATTTTTTGGGCATTTTGGGCGTCTTTATTTTAGCCCAGTTGGTACTGTGGTATGCGTTCGGGTTTTTTAAACAACAAGCATTAGCCGACAAAAAAGATTATTTGGCTTTTTTTGCGGTAAGCGTTAGCGGGTTTTTAATAAATTCTTTGGTGCTTTACGGCGCCAGTACATTTTTTGTTCTTTCCACTAACTCCGGTGATAATCTAAACTACGCGAAAATTTTGGCCACTGTTGGCTCGTTGGCTTGGAACTTTATTGGTTATAAATTGTTTGTGTTTAAAAAATAGATTCAAGATAACATAAATTAAAAAGCCCTTATTTTAAGGGCTTTTTAATTTATGCCAGGCAATTTCAGATGTGCTATAATAGATAAGCAAAAATACATTTATGGCAGTATTCTATAGAAAATATCGGCCTCAAACATTCGCTGAAGTTTTAGGTCAAAAACCAATTATTCGCACCTTGCAAAACCAGGTATCTGGCGCTTCTGTTGCGCATGCTTATTTGTTCACCGGCAGTCGGGGAGTGGGTAAGACATCGATTGCGCGGATTTTGGCTAAGGCGGTTAATTGCCAAAAGCGATCCGAATACAACGAATTACATCCGAATGCCACGAATGCAGGGGACGCTTGTGGGGTGTGCGAGGTTTGCAAAGCTGTGGAGGCCGGGAATTTTATGGATATGGTAGAGATTGATGCCGCTTCCAATACCGGTGTGGACAATATTCGGGATTTAATTGAGCACGTAAAATTTGCTCCGTCTTTGGGGAAATATAAAGTGTTTATTATTGACGAAGTCCATATGCTTTCCAAAGGCGCTTTTAATGCGTTGCTTAAGACTTTGGAAGAGCCACCCAAACACGCGCTATTTATTTTGGCGACCACTGAAATTAACAAGGTTCCGGCAACTATTGTCTCCCGCACCCAGCGGTTTGATTTTAAAGCTTTGTCGCCGACAGATATTTTTGAACATTTGCAAACCATAACCAAAAGTGAAAATTTGGAATTATCAAATGAAATTTTGGAATTGGTGGCGGAAAATGCGGAAGGCAGTGTGCGGGATGCTTTATCTTTGTTAGGCAAAGTGGCCACTTTAGGAAACGGAGCCAGTCTTTCCGATTGCCAACAGCTCCTTGGCATTACTGACATTGCCGTGTGCGAAGATCTCTTAGGAAAAATAGTAGCAGGAGACGCAGGGACTTTACCGGATTTTTTTGGAGCTCTGGCTGAGCGAGGTTTAGACTACGCGATTTTAACCCGGGACTTTTTGGAATATTTGCGCAAGGTTTTAATTTATAAAACCACTGCCGGGAAAATAAATTTTGCCCTAAAAGATGAGCGATTAAAAACAATGGGTCAGATAGCGGATAATGTGTCCATAAATGATTTGTTGTTTATTACAAGATTATTTTTAAGAGCCTACAAAGACCTGCAAAGTTCACCTTCTCCACAAATGCCGTTACTGCTTGCTTCGATTGAAGCGGCTCTGAAAAAATCAGAGAGTCAGAAAGTGGGAGGGGGAGAGATCCAGAGAATTAGAGAATTAGAGAATAAGAAGGAAATAGTTTCAGAACCGGTAAAAAAAAATGAAATTTTAACTTCTCAGACATCAGATATAAAACCATCCGCCCAGATTATAAGCTCGGTGAGTCTTGAGTCCGAGCCTTCTGCTGTTATGGATATAACATTATCGGAAGTTAAACTTTTTTTCCCAAAAGTAATAGATAAAATTAAAGCCATTAATAGCCCTCTTTCAAGTATGGTTCGGGGAGCGGATTTGTTAAAAGTGGAAAATGGCAGAATTTATTTGGGCGTGAAATTTTTATTCAATAAACAAAATTTGGAACACCCAAAAAATGCCGCATTAATTAATTCCACAATAGAAACGGTGAGTGGGAAAAAACTGGCTATTATTGTTCAGGTGGCAAAAGCAGATGTTGAGGAAAAAGTGGACACCATAGAGGCCTTAAATCAGGCCCTGCAAGTCTTTGGTGGCGAACTGATCGAGTAGAATAAAATTATGGTATAATAAAGTTAAATGAAATAGTAGAAGTTTTTGAAATAAAAAGCAAATTAACATCAAGTCAGAATTAGTAAGTCCTCTCTCCAATTCATGGAGAGAGACAGAGAAAGGTTAAAGCCATGAAAGGAAAGGCTTTGGCTGAAGTCTCAAAGACTTTGAGGAAACGGCAAACCCCCTGGGAGTCACAGTTATGGTATTTTCTCAGAGGTGGAAGATTTTATAATTTAAAATTTAAACGACAAGTGCCGATGGGTGATTATGTTGTTGATTTTTGTTGCCAAGAAAAGAAATTAATTATTGAACTAGACGGTGGGTGCCACAATCAAAAAGAAAACAGAACATCTGATCGTGTAAGACAAAATTTTTTAGAATCTAAAGGATATAAAGTTTTAAGATTTTGGAATAATGAGTTTGAAAAAAATATTCAAGGAGTTCTTGAAGTTATAAGAAAGACAACAATAAATAATTAACCTCTCTGCCACCCTGCGGGTGGCATCTCCCCATGAATTGGGGAGAAAAATAATGAATAATCTATCAAAAGAACAAAAACAATATTTTGCCGGAACCATTGCTCTAATTTTAATTTTGAGTGTAGTTTCGTTTTGGCATAAACCGGATTTAACGGTAAAAGACACCGCAAAAACCACTAAGCCTTCTGCCGAATTTTTGAATTCACAGGAGTATTTAAAATACTTAAATACCTTAAAAATTGATAAGCAAGCCAGCAAGGAACTGTTCCAAACAATTATTACCGAAGAGGAAATTAAACAGGAAGTGGTTAAAGCGCTATCTGCAGACAAGCCAGTGGAAATGCCTGTTATTGGCAACGAAAAAATTAAAATTAGTCCCACAAATACAGCCTCGGCCGTTAGTCAATATTTAACCGACAGTATTAGCGATGCTTATAGTTTTAACAACAATACTTTGGGGTCAACCGGAAATTTGTTTGCCACCCAAAATCCCAGCTTGGGAGAAATTAAACCAAAGCTAGATGAGTTGCAAAATAAACTATATAACCTTAGCGTACCTAAAGACGCAGTAGCTTTACACAAGTCATTAATTCTAGCCTATTCGGCGTATAGTGACTTGTTGGTTTCTGCTCAAAAATACGTACCGGAAGATTACAGTAAAAATGACGCCATTTGGCCCCAAGTATATAAAAATTATATTATTGCCAATACCGCGGCCAATAATTATTCTACGGAGTTAAATAAGTTAGCCGGTAAATACCAGATCGCTTACGTCACGGTGACCGATTACTATGCGGACAGCGGTTCTCAAGCCGGACCAAAAAATATTTTTATTCCGGAAGCAAAAGCATTTTTGGGACTGACTTGGAGCTTTACCATTGGCGACATTCCTCGAATTGTTATGGATTCGGTTAAGGAAGGTTTGCAAGCAGCATTTTTGCAATTTATGGGATCGATGCTCAATAAACTGGTCACAAAGATTGAGCAAAATTATATTATTACCAACTTTTTATATTATACGGATGCTTTGGTTAATGGCCAGTATACCGATGATTATTTAAAAAAGTATGTTAATGATAATTTGGACCGACAAATAATTAAAAAGTTTATTCCGCAATTTAGTTGCGGTCAACAGAATCAGGATTTAAAACCGGTATTTCAGGCAAAGGCTTCTGAATATTTAGGTTTTGACCCAAAAACTATCAGTACCAGTGACCCGGATTACTATGTAAAAATGTCCAAAGTGGGAAATTATATGGCCTCACCGGAAGGGTGGCAACAATATTATCAAAGTTTGGCACAAACAGCTCAAAGTGAAGCGCAAAAAGCCGCAGAAAATGAGCTGTCCAGCAGTGGGCTAAAAACTCCACGTAATACTTCGGCTAATTCCATAAGTAATTCCATTACCAGCATTGTCAGTGCAGAACGTGCAAGTTTTGCCGCTATTTTGCAGTTAGGGATAAATAATGCCGAAAGTATTATTAGCGCAACGGTGGCACAGCTAACGCAAACTTTGGTTAACCGGTTTGTATTTCAAGGTGTCACGGGTAACGGTGGCGGAATTGGAGTGTTAAAGGAACAGGCGACATGTGTGGCCGCCGCTGTTGTTAGTCCGGTGACTGCATTGCCGTTAACCGAGTATCAAAATTCTTCAATTCCGGCAACCGCTCAATCCGCAACTGCCTTTGCTTGTTCAGGACTTGGAAGTGTTAGTACGGATTGTACGGACGCTGTTTTAGGTGAATTGGGAGTTTGCGCCAACAGTCCGGCGTCGCATAGTGGACAACAAACCTGTAATGCCTTAAAAAATTCTCCTTATACCTCAGCTTTACTGAATCAATGTGAACAACAAGTAAGGCCGACCACCAGTTGCTCCAATTTGCAGAATTATTTAAGTAAAATTCCGTAAATAGTGGGTTTTTGCCCCACCTTTTCATAATTCCGAGATTTTAAACGAATAATCTAAATTACAAAGCCGCTGAGCCGTCCTATTTTATCAAAAAATAAAGGGCGGGGCGGCTTTTGTGTTATAATAGTAGTATTAAAGGGGCAAATAATTAATCTTTTAATTATGGAAAATCAAAATATTGGGGAAAATACCCTTCAGCCGGTCAATAGTACCGCAAAGCAAGCAGATCCAACAAATCAAAATAAAAATAATTCTCTCCCAATAATTATTTTATGCTTAATTATGGGATTTTTAGGAGGGTTAGCAGGTAGTTTTTATTTATTGGCTTCAAATACAGGTCAGCAGTTAGTGCAAAAATATAGCAATAAGCAAACAACTCAAAATATAACAATAAATGAGGACTCCGCAGTTATAGATGTTGTAAAAGCACATAGTCCGGCAGTGGTTTCTATTGTTATTTCTAAAGATGTAAATAAAATTCCCGGGCTTGGACTTAATCCTTTTAGTGATGATCCGTTTTATAATTTCTTTTACGGAAATGGTTCGCAAAACCGCCAACAAGAGACAGCTCCTAATATTCAGCAGATTGGCGCCGGGAGCGGATTTTTAGTTTCCGCGGACGGTTTGATTTTAACTAACAAACATGTGGTGGCAGACGATAGCGCCAGTTATACGGTGCTGACCTCAGACGGGAAAAAATATGAGGCAAAAGTTTTAGCTAAAGATCCGGTGAATGACTTCGCTATAGTAAAAATAGACATTAAAGACGCGCCATTTTTAAAGTTGGCGGATTCGTCTAAAATTCAAATTGGCCAACGCGTTATTGCTATTGGTAATTCTTTGGGGCAGTACCAAAATACGGTGACTACCGGAATTATTTCCGGCATTGGCCGAAAAATTACCGCCGGTGGCAATGACGGTAGCGAACAGTTATCCGGTGTTATTCAAACCGACGCAGCCATTAACCCGGGCAACAGCGGTGGCCCATTGCTAAATTTAAGCGGGGAAGTAGTGGGAATAAACACGGCCATAGATCAGCAAGGTCAACTGGTGGGTTTTGCTATTCCGTCATCAGATGCCGGTAAGGCTCTGGCCGCTTTTCAAAAGAACGGCAAAATTACCAGACCATTTTTGGGCGTAAGGTATGTTATTATTACTAAAGAGTTGTCGATAAGCGAAAAATTGCCAAAAGACTTTGGTGCGCTAATTGTGCGGGGCGATAAAATGACTGACCTGGCTGTTACCCCGGGAAGTCCGGCGGACAAAGCGGGCTTGGTGGAAAATGATATTATTTTGGAAATTAACGGTAAGAAAATTGACGAAAACAATTCTCTGGCCGATGTAGTTAGGGGTTTAAATGTTGGTGATAACGTATCTTTAAAGATTTATCATAAAGGGGAAGAGAAAAATTTAAATGTGGTATTGGGGGAGTCTAAATAACTTTAAGATTATGATTATGACCATGTCCGCCAGAGGCGGATCCGCCTCTGGCGGAAAAATATTGGGAATTGATTTCGGAGAAAAAAGAATAGGATTGGCCATAAGTGATGAATCACAAACTTTTGCCAGAGAATTGACGATACTGTCGCCAAAGGAGTTTTGGCAATCCATAAATTTTTTGATTCTGGATAATTCAATTTCTCTTATTGTGCTGGGTTGGCCACTTAATATGAGCGGAGAAGAAACGGAAAAAACCAGAGAAGTGGCTGGTTTTAAGTTGCAACTTGAGAGCGAGACGAGTTTGCCGGTGGCAATAATTGACGAACGATTAACATCGCAAATGGCCGAGCATCTCCCCGGCGGAAAGAAGAATATAGACAGCCTCGCCGCCCAAATATTATTGCAAAATTATTTAGATAAAAATAAATGAATAAAAGAACGCTCGTTCCTTTATATTTTGGGGGCATCTCTGGCCTCCTCTCCTGGATCCCTGTTCTGTTCAAATGGCCATATTCCGATCTTTTTCCAGGGGTCGTGTTTGCTTTGAGTATTCTGATATTTTTTTCAACAGCACTAAATTATAAAATCAGCTATATAAAGCAGGCCATATTTCTGGCAGTATCAATAATCGCCTATGAAGCTGCATTTAGATTTGTTATTTATTGTTTCGAAAATAATTCATTTGATAGTACGTTTTTAATATTTTTTATTGCTGGCGTTATAGGAAGTTTTATTTTGAGTTTAGGCGCCAAATTACTTTTAGGAGTCTTTAATTTTGAGCAAGTAAGTTATTTACCAATTTTAGGTGGAATGTTAGGTTGGGCATTCTGGCTTCCGGGACTACTTCCAGGCTATTGGAAATACGACCAAGAATTTAATTTTAATTTGTTATCTTTATATTTGGTTTGGCAAACTGGTATGCTTATCATAATGAATAAACTTATAAATAAAAACAATGTCCGAATTTAGACAAAATCCAATTACTAAAAACTGGGTGCTAATTGCGCCGGCCAGAGGGAAAAGGCCGGATCAATATAAAACTTATTCAGTTATGCATGGCATTCCTGAAGTGGATGAGAAATGTGTATTCTGTCCCGGCAGTGAACATTTAAACACTGAGCTGTTGCGCGTGCCGGAAGGTAAAGATTGGGAAATAAGAATTATTCCCAATAAGTTTGCAGCTTTGGAACATACCGCGGTTTACCGACATAAGGAATTTTATATTTCACATTCCGGCGACGGCGACCATGAGGTAATAATTACGCGCAAACACAATGAGCCGGTAGCTTTGCAATCCATTGCCACCGTAGAATTAACCATCCGCACCTTTATAGAGAGAATTAATAGCCTATCCAAACATCAAGAATTGGCATATGTGCAGATATTCCATAACCACGGTCGTGATGCCGGAGCGAGTATTATACATCCGCACTATCAATTATTAGCCACGCCAATTGTTCCGCCACACGTGCATAGCGAGATCATGGGCTGTTACCATTACTACCAAACCCACAAAACTTGTATTTATTGTGATATTATTACAGAAGAGTTATCGGTTAAAGACCGGGTAGTGTACGAAAGCGAACATTTTGTGGTTTTGTCCGCTTATGCCAGCCGGTGCCCATTTGAAACCTGGATTTTGCCAAAAAAACACGGCGCGCGATTTGAAGACATGAGCGAAGACGAAATCAAACATTTGTCGTTCGTGCTAAAAGTTACCTTGGGACAATTATATACCAAGTTGTCCGATCCGCCGTTGAATTTTTACATTCACAATATGCCGTTGAAAAAGAATGCGGAAGACCATCGGCACAGCGCGCACGAAGAAGAAGCCTTCCACTGGCATTTAACTATTTTTCCGCGAATTACCATTTGGGCCGGGTTTGAATACGCCACCGGCATTCCGGTAAACCCCATCCCGCCGGAAGTTTCAACGAAATTCTTAAAAGGCGAAGAATAAGACATATGGGTCCTATACGACCAATAAGTCCTATATGTCATATGTGTCCTGTTGGTCATTTTAAAATCACGTTTAAAAAAATCTATGAAAAAACTCATTATCGCCAATTGGAAATTAAATCCTACTACTTTAAAAGATGCTAAAAAATTAGCCTCTGCTATTTCTGTTACAACTAAAAATACCGTGGTACTTTGCCCGCCGACAATATATTTATCGGCAGTTGATTATCCTAATCTTGGTTCCCAGGATTGCTTTTGGCAAGACAAGGGCGCCTATACCGGGCAGGTGTCGCCGGCGCAATTGAAAGATTTAGGAGTAAAATATTCAATAATTGGTCATAGCGAAAAACGGGGAGTGGGGGAAAGTGATGAAATGATAAATGCCAAAGTCAAAGCTTGTTTGGCACAAAAAATTATTCCTGTGCTTTGTATTGGTTTTCAAACAACAGTAGAACAGGACGATCTAGAGGTGGTGGACATTTTAAAACAACAACTAACTGCGGGTTTGGCCGGAGTGGAGGCAAAAAAAGTTATTGTGGCATATGAGCCGGTCTGGGCTATTTCTTCGGGCGATCCCTATTCAACAAAAAAAATAGCTACACCTGAGCACGCGGAAAAAATTTCCTTATTTATTAAAAATAAGTTTAAAGTCCCCAAAGTTTTGTACGGGGGTAGTGCAAATGCAACAAATGCCAAAGAATTTTTGTCCCAACCCAATGTTGACGGACTGCTTGTCGGGGGTGCCAGTTTAATTGCTAAAGATTTTAACAGTATAATTAATATATAAGCATATAGCAGATAGCATATAGCATTTAGGGTTAAGAGCTATATACTAAATGCTATATACTAAATGCTAATTTATGATTTATCTAGCCAGTGACCATGCCGGATTTGAGTTAAAAAATAAAATCCTTCAGCACTTAAAACATGAAGATGTGGAAGTAGAAGATTGCGGGCCTTTTGCTTTTGACCAACACGACGATTATCCCGATTATGTTTATCCTTGCGCGGTTAAGGTTGCAGGAAACCCCGGGAGCATTGGAATAGTTTTGGGTATGAGTGGCAACGGCGAAGCAATTGTGGCTAACAAAGTCAAAGGGATTCGAGCCGCGCATTATTATGGGGGACATGAAGATGTGGTGAAGTTGGCACGAAATGATAACAATGCCAATATGTTGTCACTTGGAGCAAAGTTTATGAGTCCGGAAGAAGTTGATCGCGCGGTGGATTTATTTATTGAAACCGGATTTGAAGGCGGAAGACACCAGAGGAGAATTGACAAAATAACACAGATAGA
>CAYZEI010000010.1:30856-37477 GCA_964477745.1 uncultured Candidatus Saccharibacteria bacterium
ACGGATTTGAATACAGATGAAACGGATAATACGGATGCGCCTCTTTGGTGTCTATCTGTATTATCAGTATCATCTGAATGTATCTGTATATCTGTATCACAACTTTTATGGCCACAATCGTTCCCTCAATTTTAGAAACCACAAAAGACGGATTTTTGGCCACTTATGCCAAAGAGATAAAATTGCCAGGAGTCAGTAGGATCCAGGTTGATTTTGGCGATGGGATTTTTGTACCCAATCAAATTTTGGACATTGCGGAAATTGAATCGCTTACCCCGACAGTCCACTGGGAAGCACATTTAATGATTAATGAGCCACAAGACTTTCTGGATTATCAAATTTGCGGTTTTAAAACTATCATCGTACACTATGAAGCGTATAAAACACCCGAAGATTTAAAGCGGGCGCTGTCTTTAATTAAAGCAGTAGGACTAGAGCCTTCCCTGTGTTTAAAAAATGAAACCCCGGTCACGGTTGCGGTTGAATTTTCCTCCGTATTAAATCATTTTCAATTAATGAGCGTAAAGCCAGGCTATCAGGGGACTCCTTTTTTGGCAAATACCTACGAGCGAATAAAAGAATTGAGAAGCCTGTTACCAAATGCTATAATAGAAGTAGATGGGGGCATAAATGCCGACAATGTTAAACAGTTGGCCAATACCGGAGCGGATTTGCTGATTTTAGGGTCAAGCATTACCAAGGTGCCAAATATGCAAGAAGCTTTCGAAAAGATACAAAATGAATTAAACAAAAGTTTTCTTTCAAAATCGGAGTGAGTTTTTATACAAAAATAAAATTTAATGGAAAAATTATCTATTAATGAGATAACCTACAAAGCTAACGACATCCGGCAGGATATTATAAATATGCTGGTTTCAGCCGGGAGCGGGCACAGCGCCGGTCCTTTAGATATGGCCGATGTTTTTGCGTCCCTGTATTTTAATGTGTTAAGCCATAAGCCCGCAGAGCCAAAATGGGAAGGGCGGGATTATTTAATTTTGTCTTGCGGACATATTTGTCCGGTTTTGTACGCCTCATTAGCCGAGTCGGGTTATTTCCCGAAAGCGGAATTAAATACTTTACGAAAATTTGGCACCAGACTTCATGGTCATCCGCACAATTTAGCCTTGCCGGGAATTGAAACTTCTTCAGGACCCCTTGCGCAAGGCGCCAGTCAAGCCGTGGGTATTGCTTATGGGCTGAGGATGGATCATAAAAAAAATCGTGTTTATTTAATTATGTCAGACGGTGAACAGCAGGAGGGACAAATTTGGGAAGCTGTAATGTTTGCGGGTAAATACAAGTTAAGCAACCTCACCGCTATAATGGACCGAAATAATATTCAAATAGACGGTTACACCGAAGATGTTATGCCGATTGAAAATTTAAAAGCCAAGTACGAAGCTTTCGGTTGGCATGTTCTTGAAACCGATGGTCACAATATTCAAGAAATAATAAATGCCTGCAACGAAGCCAAGGCAGTATACGAAAAGCCTACGTTAATTATTGCCCGAACTATTCCCGGAAAAGGGGTAGACTTTATGGAAGGGGATTATCGTTGGCATGGAATGCCCCCAAACAAAGAGCAGGCCAAGTTAGCATTAAATGAACTTAGGACTTTGCAGGGAAAGATAAAAAGCGAACATCAATAAATTAACAAATAACAAATTTAGCACAAACAACTAACCAAAATATATGATTTCTTTTTTGCTTTTTGTTGGGTTTATAATTTTGCTTTTTTGGATTTCCAGTATTAGTAACCGGGTGGCGGTAATGGAAAAACGGATGCAAGCTTCCGGTTCTGTGGCAACTCCGGTCAAGACACCGACCGCGGTAAAATTACCAGAGGCGCAATCGGTTGCGTCTTGGAAGCCGGGAAATATGGAAAATTGGCAAGCTATTGCCAGTCAACAAGCTCATAATAATCTGTCAGTACCGGAAACCAAGCAAAGTGCGGTACCTGCTCAAACCGTTACAAAAAATAAAGATGCTGATGACACGGAAAAAGCGGTCAATTGGTTAAATCGAATTGGAGTTGTGGCTTTGGTGTTAGGTTTGGGTTTCTTTTTGAAAATTGCCATTGACTTAGGTTGGATTGGGCCTTGGGCGCAAGTAATAATCGGTTTGGCCGTCGGTGGGTTGTTAATTTATTTAGGTCAATTATGGAAAGAAAGATTCGGTACCCGAGCGCAGGCACTTACCGGTGGCGGTGTGGCCATATTATATTTTAGTGTTTACGCGGCATTTAATTTTTATTCCCTGGTTCCGCAATTTGTGGCGTTCATGGCCATGCTGGCCGTTGCCGGACTAGCCGTTTGGTTATCTTACAAAAACAGTTCTTTGGTACTGGGTGTTTTAGCTTTTTTTGGCGCTTATGGTTCGCCTTTAATGTTTAGTTCCGGGCAAGACCAACAAATAATAATGTTTGGATTCCTAACTTTACTTAACATTACAGCTTTGGCTTTAATGTTTAAAAAATATTGGATGGAACTTTTAGTATTAGCGCTATTTGGAACCATAATTGACTTTTTAGTTTGGGGTGGTAACCACTCCAGTTACGAAAATACCTTAACCAGCTTAGCTTTTGTAATTGTTACCATGTTATTGTTTGTGATTGGTTCGTCGGCGCTATTCCGTTTCCATACTGAAAAGAAAACCCTGTCGGAGGATTTTGGCAATGGTATTGCCGCTTTGCAAATTATTAGCGGAACTTTTTTCTTTGGGTCAATCGTCGCTTTATTATTTAACCGGTTCCATAGCATTTTGCCGGGAGTGGCACTGCTTGGCGCAGTAGCATATTTCTTTAGCTACGCTTTGGTGGATAGATTAAATTATAAAAATTTAAATTATTGCATGTCTTTCTGTGGCGCCGTTCTGCTTTCCTCGGCGGCCATTTGGCAATTTGACGGCAAAGCCCTTTCTGCGGTTTTACTAGTCATCGCTCTGCTTGGCTCCAGCGTGGGGACCATGGTCAAACGTGAGGAACTCCGGGTCTGGGGCACGTTAATTTTATTTGTTTCTCTTATAAAGTCGCTTTACGATCCGTATACGCCCGCAGACGCCACCTTTTTATTTAACGCTAAATTTGGTTTAATGTTTGCCAATACCTTAGCTTTATTATTTGTTGGCTGGTTGTACCAAAAAGTGCAAGTATCAGAATTTGAAAAAAACGCGGAAAAGGGTTTGCAAATTGCCAGTGTGTTGGTGCTATGGGCCAGCGTTTCCTGGGATATATTTTTACCCAGGCATGGAATACCCCAGGCAGAAAGTTTTATGACCCTCTGGTGGATAATTTATCCAGTGGGCTTATCCGTAGCGGCTTTTTGGAGCAAGCGCAAGGAATTATTTACAGTTGCTGTGCTGTTAATAGCCGCCGCGTTTTTTAAAGTCCTGTTTTTGCCGTACAGAGGCGACTCTTTATTTTTGTATAATATTAAGTTTGGCCTGATGGCATTGCAAACAGCGGCCTTGCTGGTTTTTGCGTGGCTAACAGAAAAAAGGGATGGCACCAACCAATTTTCTTCCGCTCTCATTGTAATTTCCAGTTTGTTGCTTTGGGTCGCGGTCTCCTGGGATATTGTCTTGCCTCAGCACAGTTTGCGTTTTGCGGGTAATGTTTTAACATTATGGTGGGTTTTGTACGCTGTGGTTTTGGCTGTGTTGGCACTGTTTACCAAACGCACAGAAGTATACAAGACTTCAGGAGTGCTTTTGATGGCGAGCTTCTTTAAAGTTTTATTTTTGCCGTATTATGGGAATTACGCATTTTTATTAAACGCAAAATTTGGTTTAATGTTTTTAGAAACCGTGGCCCTGCTGATTTTTGCCAAAATCAGCGATAAATCAGGGGAAAGCAAAACCCTGTCCGATACCTTAAAAGTAGCGGCGTGTATGCTGTTGTGGTTTGCGGTTTCCTGGGACATTACCAAGTATTTTGAAAATGATTTATCAAAAAATTCCCGGAATTTGTTCTTGAGCCTGTGGTGGATAACATATTCGGCCGTTCTAATTGGGGCCGGCATTGCCTGGCGCAGTGCGTTGCTGAGAAAAATTGCCATTGGTTTGTTCTTTGTAACAATTGTAAAAGTTTTCTTGTTTGATTTGTTGTCTTTGGATTTAGGTTACTTAATTGTTTCGTTTATTTCTTTGGGTGTAATATTAATTAGCGTGTCTTTTTACTATAACAAGCACAAAGAACAAATAACGAAATTTTTAGAAGGTGAAGAAAAAATTAACAAACTAACGTAATCAAATGAGAAAATATTTTTATTTTGGTGTATTCATTTTGGCAACGGTAATTTTGCCTAAATTCGCAAGCGCAGACATTTCCATTAGTTTTTCTAATGAAGGAAATGCCACTGCGACACCGGGTACGGCTGTTACCATAACCGGAGACTTAACAAACAACGCAACTTCCTCCATAGTCTATTTGAATTCCGTTTCCAATTTAAATATTATTCCGGCAAACACCGTTGCCACAAGTTCTTCAAATTTGGTGGCCATAGACGAAGCAATCACCAAAGATTTTATACCGGTAATGTTAAATGCCGGACAAAAATATAGCGGTTCATTAGTAAAAGTTACAGTGGGAGCTTTAGCCTCGGCCGGAGATTATTTGGGAATGTATACTGTAAATGCCGGAAGCTCCAGCGCGACAAACGAATACGCTCAGACACAATACTTTGTCATTCACATTCCTGGAACCGGCGTCACTACAGTGGCTGACACCAGTACTACTAACGGCATGAATTTGCAGATTCCGTCCGGATTGCTAATGACGGACAATTTAAATTTAACCGGAGTTTACATAAATGGACCACGGTTAATAAAATTAGAAGGTACGACAACGGTGTATTGGGTTAGTGCCAATAATTTGAAAATCCCGATGTGGACAGATGCCGTGTTTAAGTCGTACAAAAATAATGCTGAAGAAGTGCAAGCTGTGGCTCAAGAAGAGTTTGATTTTTACCAAAATGCCAAATATATTCGACTAATTGGTAATTCCAGAATTTATAAAACCGAAGGCAAGTCCAAACGGTTTATTCCATCCGCTGTGTGGAATCCGGCCGGCATTGATGCCAGTTTAATTATAGATGTCAACAAAACCGATCTAAATTCCTACAAAACCGGCAAGAGTTTAACTTCAACGGAAGAATTAAATTAAAACAATTATGAGTGAAAGACCAGAAACAAATCCAGACAACAGATTTTCAAGCTTAGACCGCTCAGTTTTTGACGGAATGGCATCAGAGTTGTTGGATAAAAATGGTAAGAGTGGTGAAATCACTAGGATTTCCAAAATCACAAGTTTGGAGGAAGCGCTCTCAGAGTTAAGAAAGTGTGGAATAACGGATGAAGATATGGTGGCGTATTTGGATGAATGGGGAAAGGAAATGGAAAAAGAATTTATAAAAAAGCCCAGATCATAACGAACTAATTATGCTTTTAAATCCAAAAGTCGGACAGAATGATATTGAGCAAGTCGCAACCAGGTTTGGTTATGGAGCCGGGCTTTTGGAATTGGGGGAAAAAGATGAACAAGTGGTGGTGCTGACCGCGGATTTGGCCGAAAGCACGCAAGTGTTGGATTTTGCCAAAAAATATCCGGAACGATTTGTGGAATGTGGAGTTGCTGAACAAAATATGATGGGTGTGGCCGCTGGTTTGGCACTTTACGGTAAAACCACTTTTGTTTCTTCTTACGCGACTTTTTCTCCGGGACGCAATTGGGATCAATTGCGTGTTTCGGTTTGCTATAGTCACGCCAATGTAAAAGTGGCCGGCGCGCATACCGGTGTAACCGTGGGGCCGGATGGTGCCACACATCAAGCCTTGGAAGATATTGCCATGACGCGAGTACTGCCGAATTTGATTGTGGAAGTTCCGTGTGACGCTATTGAAGCGCGAAAAACTACGATTGCCTTGGGGCAAATTAAAGGGCCGGCGTATTTTAGACTTGGCCGGTCAAAGACGCCAATTTTTACTTTACCACATACTCCATTTGAAATCGGTAAAGCTTATATAATGAGAGAAGGAACAGACGTGGCTATAATCGGTAGCGGGCCGGTATTGTATAACGCGCTTTTGGCCGCAATGGATTTAGAAAAAGACGGGATAAGCGTAATGGTAGTAAATAACCATACAATAAAACCGATTGATGTTTTAACAATCACCCAAGCTGCCAAAAAGTGTGGCGCGGTGGTCACTTTGGAAGAGCATCAAATAATGGGTGGGGCAGGAAGTGCCGTGTGTGAAGTTTTGGCGGAACACTTTCCCGTGCCAGTGGAAATGGTTGGCATGCCAGATAGTTTTGGTGAAAGCGGTCAACCCGAAGAACTAATTGAAAAATACGGCATGGGCAAAGACGGGGTAATTAGAGCGGTGAGGAAGGTGATGAAACGCAAGCAGTTAAAATAGGACGTATAAAGGCCTATCAGACCCATAAGTCTTATAAAGTCCTATTGATCATAAGCATTTAAAATCAAAAATGAAAATATTTAGTTTACAATCAAGAAAAGATTTAATTTGGTTCTCTGTTATTTTAGGACTGATTTTAAATATTGTAGTTCGAATGATTTCCTCAGAGTATACTGAGGCCGACTGTGGTGAATTGTGCCTGAG
>CAYZEI010000011.1:0-36449 GCA_964477745.1 uncultured Candidatus Saccharibacteria bacterium
GCGGAAACGCCAAATTTTTCTTCTAATACTTTTACAAGTTCAGACAGCTCAATGGCTGTAAGTTTTTCAACCGCTTCCACGATAGCTTTAAACTTTTCGGGAACAACGGTAGTCTTTGTCTCTTCTGACATAAGGATTACCTTTCTAAATAAGTTAAAATAATAAAATGATTCTTAAGCAACAACAGGAGATGCTTCTACAGCAACTTCGCTGACTGCTTCCCCGATTTTTTCTGCGCGAGCTTTTAACACTCTGGCAAAAGCGGATACAGGACCGTTCAACACGGACATAAACTGAGCACGTAACTGGTCTTTGCTTGGTAAGTCGGCTAGGGCGATAATTTCCGCCTTAGTCAACATTTTACCTTCGACAACACCTTCCAAAATGGAAAAAGTTTTTATGCTGCTGCTCAGAGTTTTAATAATTCTGGCGGCGACAGTTTCGTCTTCGTTGGAGATAGACAAAATAACCGGTTCTTTGTAGTCTACGGTTTCGGCGGTAATCCCGCTGGCTTCCATAGCTTTTTTCACCAACGGAATTTTGTAAACTTTGGAAAAGACTTTTTCTTTGCGCAAAGTATTTCTAAAGGTATCCATATCTTTTACGGTTGTGCCTCTGTAGGCAGTAACCACAATAGACTTGGCGCCCTTTAATTTTTCCGTTAACTCGGTTAAATCTTTCTCTTTTTGTGATTTTAATTTAGCCATATAAATAGTTCTTCAAGTTATAAAGTTGAAAGTTATAAAGTAACTGCACCCTGCAGCACTTGATAACTTTATAAACTTTATAAACTTTTTAACTTCTTTGTCGACCTTTAATTGTCGTTAAAATATCCTCTAAATAAAACAAAAACTCGGGCTTTCCCGAGTGGTATCCTATAAGCTAATAGCTAGAAGCTATAAGCTATTTAGGTGTTCCTCGGTGGGCTTCCACTTGCGTGGTTTAATCCCGATATTCGGGAGCCAACTGTCTTTGGATATTTTCCGCCAGAGGCGGATCCGCCTATAGCGGAAACTTTTGCTATTATACCAAACCCCTACGAATTCGTCAAATGGTTGAAATTAAGGATACAAGTATACAAGGATTAATGTATACAAGCATCCTTGCATCCTTAAATACTTGTATCCTTACATACCTAAATTCTTGTATCCTTTCATACTTACATCCCTGTATCCTTAACCTAAAATAAACTTCGGCACATAAGCAAACATGGCCACTAATTCACGCAAATAATAAAAGGCCAATTCTGAATTCTTATAATATTTTGCCTGTGGCGAACTCCAATAAACCGGGTCAAACCCTTCACGCTTGGCCATAATTACCGCACGGGCTAAATGGTATTCGTCGCTCACTATTACCAAACTTTTACCGGAGCCGATTTTGGCTTTGGTATTTTTTATATTATCGTAAGTGGAATGTGATTCTTCTTCCAAAATTAACGGCACCGGTTGTTTACTGTTGGCCTCTATAACTTTGCGCATATACCCAGCTTCGGAAATATCTTTGTCGGAAATTCGCCCCCCCGACAGCACCATAATTTTTGCATCCCCTTCCTGATACAATTTTAAACCCTGTAAACTTCTATTATATAGAGCCGGGGTATTTATAGCCGCGCCCAAAACCACAATAGCATCTGCCGGTTTTATTTTTGGCCGATACGCGCCAAAAAATACCACCACAGCCAAATCCAGCAAAATCAAGCTAAAAGCCGTAATAGCAATCCACTTATAAATTTTCCACATTGTTTTCATACCAAGTAATTATAGCACCAAACTTGAAAAGTCCCTTAAAACCTACAAAGGTGATCATTGTGTGGGGTGGTTCGTAAATTTTTAAAAGAAAAAACATCAACTTTTGTGGATGTTTTTTCTTGGCTGGCCTACTGCTACTTACTTTTATTCTCGCGAGTCCCAGGCAAACTTTAAGTTAAAACTATTCATTTTATAAGGATCTCCATCACCAATTAAAAAAGTCTTTTGGTGGAGGCTGGCCTGGTCCATTTGGCTAATGGACAAAGCCATTTGGGATGGAAGAGGCATTTCTTTCAAAATTGTTGATTTATCGGGGCCAGTAACCCTCTCACTCGCACCCTTACTCCCAGAATTGAGATAGTTACGTATTTCGGTTATGGCTTCTGAATTTTGATTGGAAGTATCCGGGTGTGGCCAATCTGTGGACTCTCTTAATTTTTTGATTACTTTTGCAAAATTCTCACTGATATTTAAAATATCCGCGTTTGATGCTTCTGTGCCGTTAGTTCCATCAGAATTTTTCGCCACCCAATCTCCCTGTGCATTAAAAGTTTTAGGTACATTTACGTACAATAACCCCGAAAGCTCCGGGTCCTGTAAAGTTTTGTCAATAATCAGAGCCCCGTTTCCGCCGGCCTTCTTCCAAACTTCCTTACCAGGATCAAAAAATAAAGTATAAGGATAACCCCCTCGCTCCTTTGCTCCTGCCGCATTAGATATCTGCTTGAGCACCAACACCAGAGAATGGCCTTTATTTTCATTTTCTACAGACAACATGCCGTAAATTAGTGCACCGCTTCGTATATTTCTAAAATCTTCACAAAAAACCGTCACATTTTTTTCTGCAAATGGAACCTCGTCGCTATTTTTTTTGCCAAAATAATTGCCTCCGCCATATGCAAAAAGATATGGATTTTGACTAACCACATTTTCCCATTCCGGCGACAAATTGCTTTCAGACATTTCCGGCTTTCCTTGGCCCACACTTTCTCTCCAATTATTACTATCGCGACCGTCGTTCATATTTATTATTTGTGATATTAGTTACTATTTATAACCTACGCTTATTTATAATTATAGCACCAAACTTGAAAAGTCCCTTAAAAGCTGATAAAATGACCGAGATTGCTTTATTGAGTCGTAGTCCCGACAAATCGGGATAAGGCAGAACATGACTCTTATTTATTGGGGCGTAGCCAAGCGGTAAGGCAGAGGACTCTGAATCCTCCATCGTAGGTTCGATCCCTACCGCCCCAGCCAAATTGATCTAGCACGAAGTGCGTCTATATGAATACGGGAACTAAAGATTTTTTAAAAGGAATTTCAGCTAATGCAATAGGGACATTGCTTGCAGCAGGGGTTTTGACCCTGTTGGCCTTTTTGGCAGGTAAAATTCATTTTGTTCTTAATTATTGGAAAGAGCTTTCTTTGGCATTAGTCGCTATTTTTGTAGTAGTAACTTTTATTCTTTGGTTTAAAAAGTTGCTATTTATAGAGAAAGAATTAGAAGCTTTAAAGCTTTCGTCAAAGGATACAAAACAACAAAATTATTCCAATGATATTGCTTCTTTAAAAGGGGAGTTGGCAAAAAAAGCAGACAAAAGCAGTGTTCCCAACAACACTGCAATCAAAGACTTAAGACGTTCAGTTAAAGAGCTTAATGTTTTCATGCATGCGCAAAAAGGGCAAATGGGAGAACTGATAGGTTTAATTGAATTGCTCAAAGAAGATATCGACGAAGATAGCTGGCGCATTGAAGGAGTGTTAGAAGATTTGGAAAAAGCGATTGATGGGATGAACTTAAAAAGCGATTTCATTACTGATATCGAAGAACAAGTATGCAGACTAGAAAGTAAGCCTAAGTACAACTTTTTAGTCAATAAAATAAGAAAACATTACCAGAATTAGACGCTCGAGATCCGTCGATTCTGCCACGGTGAAGGCACTTAGAAAAGCCTTACAGGGATTGGCTGAACCACAGTTCTAGCTCGAGATGGCCAGCCAAATCAAAATCACCAATGTTTGTTCGTGTTTTTTGTTAGTTCATAAACTACTTTTGAACCGTGGTATAATATTAACAATCATCAAAATAAAAAACATGAATAAATTTGCTACTTATTTAAAATTTTTAACAATTTCGGTTTTAATTACTTTTACAAGTGTGATAGTAGGCATTGTTTCTGCGATATTTATTGATACCAACTGGTCTGATGCAAATCGTAGCGAAGGAACTCCGGCCTTTGTTACAGCCTTGCTTTTAAGCTTACTTTTTAGTTTTTTAAGATTTGAAGAAAAGCCTTACGAAAATTTCCAACAAAAAGTCCAAGCTAGAGTAATCAATTTTTTCATATTGTTAGCACTTTCGATTTTAGGATTATTTTTTACCTATTCTCAGTTACTAAAAAGCTAACTACATTTTGAACATTGTCCCATAGGGACATAAATAAAATAACCATTCTATTTTACTGGAATGGTTATTTTATTTATTAAATTTTTCTTCCCCTACCCGCTCGTTGACACTACTGGCTGTTTTGTGTTAACTTTAACTGTTTTACCAACGCCATAAGGAGGCAAAGGGATGATAGACGAAAGACTGAAGGAACTCCTGCAGGAGCTTGGCTGTGCTATCAATGAAACCCTCACTGAGAGCGACCGAATTGCGGAAGCTATTAGCGAGATCAAACGCGCCGGATACAATGTTTTTCTCATACTCGAAGCCACTATGGGGATCAACAAACTAGAGTTTGATGAGGATAGTAAGGACGAGAAGACACAACCAACTCCGCAGCCAGAAGAGAGAGCCAAGTGGACCACGAAAGATCAAGACTTTTTGCGCTACATGAGGATCAGCACTGGCGAAGATGACCCAGGCGACCCCAAGCCGGGTTCGTAGTCTTCGACCTTCGCACAAGAGCGGTTAGCCGGACACCTCCGGCTAACCGCTCGCTTTTTTAAATACAAAATATTACGCCGTGACAGGAGAACCCGTCACGGCGTTGTTGCGTTCGATTATGCTTCAATCAAGCCGGTGGCGATTGCATGGCGGACCATATCCGCTTTATTCCGCTCCCCGATTTTGTCCCGTATGCTGGATACGTGACATTCTACGGTGTTTTGCGAGATGAACAATGTGGCGGCAATCTCTTTTAAGATCTTACCACTGGCCATCAACGCCAGAACCTCACGCTCCCGGTAACTCAGAAGCCCTTTTTTGGCTTCCACCGTAACCGCCGGATGAATGAACGAGCCACCCGAGGACACTGAGCGAACTGCTTTTTTGATGTCTGAGTCAGTTGCCGAATATGGAACTACGGCCTTAACCCCGAGACATTTAAGCTCGTGCTCCACAAAATGGATCCTCTCTGACAAAAGAATTATGGGTGCCTCGCTCAATCTACGAACCTCGTGGACAGAACTCTTCCATGTGGAAATCTGCGCGTGCAAGACGAGCACGTCTAGACTTACTTTTCCAAAGTCCGGAAGGAGATCTCTCCATTTCTGTTCCTTTGCCAGCTTCCTCATCCCAGTAAGAAGCAAATACGACCCTACACACAAACCCAGCTTAAGTCTCACAGCGCCTCCTTTGGTCTCGGTTTCCCGCGAACTTCTGGTGCGGATTGCAACAAAAATAACAAAGAACCGGTTCTTTGTCAAATTAAAAAAACTTATTAAATTTTTTGAATGTTATAAAGTTAAACGCGCCAGTAAATATGAAAGGGTGGATTCCGCGCCTTGGTTTAGATTGGTGCGGTTTTTGCTTAAGCCGTCATAGCAACCGCCGGTAACCGGATCGTAAACAAACTGTCCCAGGACATTGTCGCCCAAAAACCAATAGAATGCCGAGTGCATTAAATTAAGATACTTTTTTTCTTTTGTAACTGTGTACATAGTTTTAAGCGCTTGCACCATAGCGGCCGGATCTTCCGGCTGTTGATCAAACTCCGCACGCTGACCCCCTTGCTTATACCAACCATCTTGACCAATAGCGTTGTACATTCCATTTTCAAAAGTTTGACCAATTAAAAAGTCCAAAGTTTTTTTACCCACAGTTAAATATTCTGTATTCCCGGTAGCTAAAAACCCTAAGAGCAGGGCTTCGGGCAATAGCGCGTTGGAATATGTCAGCACCTGCTCAAACCAATCCCAATTATCGCCCCGTGATTGATTGTACCGAAAAAGCAAAAAGTCACAGTGCCGGGTAATAGCTTCGCGGGTTTTCGCTGTTTGGCGCAAAGAACACAACCCTTTAACATAAAAGGCAGCTGACCTTGGTGATAAAAACTCCCGCCTAATTTCAGGCTGATAAAGTTTTTTTGCTTTTTCCCGCAAAGCGACCGGCAATATTGATGTTGAGGCAGTAACCATTAACGCGTACAAGCACCGGGCATTGGCGTCTTCCATATTGTCCCGCGTATTGGCGGAAAAATTGGCTTGCTGGTCAATAGTAAAATAATTTCTAAATCTGCCCTGGTCTATTGCGGCCGAAGAAATAAAATTTAAATAAGTTTTTATTAACGTTAGAACTTTCTGACTGGGAAATTTTTTGTAATACCTAATAGCCACGGTTAAAGCACGAGCGTTATCGTCTAACGTATATCCGGAACGGGAATCCGGAATATGCAAATGAGCAAATTGTAAAATTCCAAACTTGTCTGTCAGTGTTTGAATATGGTCTAACTTAATGGGCGGTAAATTCTTACTTGGCACAGACAACTCCGGCGCAAAACGAGAAAAATATTTTGCGCAAGCAATGGCCACATTTGGCCAAATCATATGACGCGTTTTAAAATAGGCGTTTTGCCCCATACTCTTAAGCTGTTCAGTGTCTGCCAAAAGCCACAGTAAAGTACTGCTAAAGGCTCCGGGGTCTTTAAACGGCACCAAAGCGCCGACATCCGGAGTTATATCTTGCAACGCTTGAGGAAATTTTGTAGAAATTACCGGTCGCCCTGAACCCATGGCATAAGAAAGAGTTCCACTAACTGCCTGGTGCGGATCTTGCGAACCGGAAATATAAATATCCGTGGCTTGTAAATATTTTAACAACTCGGGAGTTTCAAAATACTTGTCTATAAACTCAACATGATTTCCCAAATTTAAACTTGTGACTAAATCTTTTAGGCTTTGTCGATAAGTTTCACCTTCGGCCTTTTTTACTTCCGGATGAGTTTTTCCAATAACCAAATACTTTAAAGTAGGGAACTTGTTTATAACGGCTGGCAAGGAAGAAATAACATACTCAATTCCTTTACCCTTACTAAGCAAACCAAAGGTGGAAATAATCGGCGTTTGTGGAAAGCCCAAATTAGTTTTCCCCTGCTCCGGTGTAATATACAATTGAGGATGAATCCCGTGAGGAATAACCGTGATTTTGGCTTCCGGAAAATGATAATCGGAAATTAATATTTCCTTGGCTTTGGCGGTCATGACAATAAAACCCGAGGCTAAGTTTACCAAGGTCGACATTCGAGTTAGCACAATGCCTTGGGGCTCGGGCAGTATGGTATGAAAAGTTATGACTGCCGGTTTTTTTAATTCTTTTAAAAATATTTCCACATGCTCACCCCAAACACCGCCAAAAATTCCAAACTCATGCTGAATACTGATAAGCTTTACGCGTTTATCGCGGTTCAATTTTTTGGCAATCGCCAAGTAACTTTCCGGATTATTATGTTCAATAACCCCCAATAAATTTTTTGGGTAACGTAATTTTGCTCCCGGGGCTTGTATTGCCACCATCATCATTTCCGCGCCCGGTAAATACAAATCGTTATAGGCGGAAACTAAATCCCGAGAAAAAGTGGCGATGCCACATTCCCTTGGCGGACAGGTACTTAAACAAGCAATTACAGATTTATTAGCCATTAGAATTATTAATTAATTCCTGTACCAATTCAGACAAATTCACCGAAGCGACCGCGATTCGCGTATCGGCAGCTCCATAATATATAAATAATTCTTCGCCATATACGCAGGCGCCGGAAGGAAAAATTACATTATCCGCAATCCCGGATTTTTCCCATTCCTTTTCCGGTGAAAATAATGGCTCCGCGAGCCTACCAATAACTTTTGTTGGATCGGTTAAATCCAGCAAAGCGACCGAAGCTCGATATATGTTTCCCTTACTCGTCTCTTCCACACCATGATATATTTGGATCCACCCAAATGGAGTTTCAATCGGTGTACAGCTGGCTCCAATTTTCCGGGTCTCGTACCAGAACTTTGGATTCATTACCACATGCCGGTGGAGCTCTTTAAGTTCGCTTTCCCAAAAGTCTTCAGACTTTAACTGCTCCAAATTATCCAAATACATATACTGCAAACCCGGCATAACCCGATGAAAGAGTAAAAATTTGTTATTGAATTTTTTCGGAAATAAAATTAAATCTTTTTCCCACAACAAAACATCCGGAGCAATGGTTTGTTCATAATGCAATGCGTACCAATTATATTTTTCCGGCAAACTGGGATGTGAGAACAACTGCCGGGCTTTTTCGTAGCTAATAGAAGGAGTTACCAGTCCCTGTTTTTCAAACTTTACTAAATCTCGACTACAGGCAAGAGCGGTGCGGGCGTCTTTACCGTCGTAGGCGGTATAAAATAAATAATAAGTCTCGTCCACCTTTACTATTCGCGGATCTTCTATACCATGTTTTTCGTAATCGTATTCCGGCACCAGAATTGGTTCTTTGGCCCGGAATAACACTTTGTCTTTCTCAATTTGGCAATAACCTAGACAGGAAAAATTTTGCTTTTTTACAGCGCGGTAAAACATGTGGGTTAAGCCGTCTTTTTGAATGCAGGTAGGGTTTAGCACTCCTTCGTTTTCAAAATCCAGTTCGGTTTTTTCTAACAACTTGCCATAAAATTTTGGTTTGAGCATATAAGTATAGTATAACCTATTTTTGTCTTAACCGAAACGAACCTTACACTTTTTAATTTCTGTCGCATTTTTCGTGCATATGCACGTTTTTTGCGACGAAATTATTTTACCCTTTGACAAAATCTAATACTTCACATATACTTGATATATCAAGTATTAATCAACCAATTAAAATGACAATAAATAATAATGTAAAATTCTTTTTAAATCTGGCGAAAGTGCAAAGCGCGCTTAATCGCAGGTTCGACGCGGGCTTGGGTGGTTTAGGTTTAAGTGAATTCGCCATTTTGTACCATATTAGCAATGCGGAAAACTCTTCCATGCGCCGAACCGACCTGGCCGAAGACTTAGGGTTAACCGCTTCCGGCGTAACCAGACTCTTGGCGCCAATGGAAAAAGTTGGCTATATAAAAAGAGAAGTAAACCCAACGGACGCCAGGGTGAGCTGTGTGGTATTGGCTCCGGGAGGCAAACGCAAACTGGAAGAAGCTCAAGACCGCGCGGAAAGACTTGCCGAAAGTTTAATCCCCGCCGGCAAAGAAAAAAAGATCTCTGAACTTTCCGAACTTATTTTAGAACTGGCAAAAAATATAAAATAACAGCCGCTCCCCTATTACAAATTAAATATCCCGCCCTGATAAATCGGGGCGGGATATTTTTTAGTTAGATCACGTGACGTCTAACCAATTATTATTTTAAAATTCCAATTTTGAATCCGGCTAATTCACTAACAGGCCTGGCCTGCCCGCTGTGTTGGCCTTGGAAGGCTGCGGTACTGTCTTTCCCACACATAGACTTAATGGCAGATTGTCCGCCAGGGTGCTGACTGATCCAAGAAGTTAAATCGAAAACATTCCCGGAAACAATAGACCAACATTTACTGCTGGTATTGGCAGATTGTACTTCGGCTAAAGTATAAGACTTTACGGTAACTACCGGCGGAGTGGTGGTTGTAGTAACCGGTGGCGGAGTGACTACGGGTTTACCGTTATTATCATCGTCTCCTTCTTCGTCTTCTCGTTCATCACGATCGTCATTATTTTCTTTTTTCTCGGACTTAATTTTTACTTCAATTTTTCCGTCATCTTCAATTTTTACTTTTACACTGATTGGTGAAGACGTGGCGGAAATTGGGGTAGTGGTAGAATTTCTATTATGCTCTTGTTCTTGTCCCCTACCTCTATTTTCCGATTCAAATTCTAATTTAATATTTTGATTTATGGCTCCGGCTTGTAACCTGGCAATGTTTTCGCCTAAAGCGGTAGCTGCCTGAGTATTTCCATTGGCTTGCAACTTGGCTCTAACCTGAGTTAAAACTTCTATTGCCTTATTTACATCTGTTTGAGTATGCTCTTTGGCTTCTACTTCAATTTTATCCCCGTCTTCATTTTTCCCATTGGGGGTAGATGTCGCCGAGGTGGATACGGTTGAGTCGGACTTTAATTTAAGTTCCGCCAACTCTTTTAATCTCTCTTCGGCAAATTTAGCTTGTAGCTGTGCCTTGGACTGCTCACTAACCGTCACACTTAATTGCACTTTTTCCGTTACCCGTTTAACCGGGTAAAGTATATCTCCCGGCTTGGCGGAGGTTGAGGCAAATGCCGTACCGCCAAACAAAGACAAACCGACTAACACTGAGATTACATAACGCATAATTTTTTCTTTCCTTTCTGACCAAGTGTATCGGGACGAAGCGGTATTTGTTTCAGCGGATAAAGATTTTAAAACTTTTTGCCTAATGGTTTGCAATTCGGACGCGCTTAACACATCTTCCTTGCCCACTAATATAGGCAGAGATTTTATTTCTTTATTAAATTTGTCTTTATTCCAAATCATATTTATCTTTTATAATTCCTTGAACTTTTTTTAATGCCCGATGCTGAAGGATTCTAACGGCCAAATTACTTTTGTTCATGGCCATTGCCACTTCGTCCAATGTTAAATCTTGAAAAAATCTTAGCTCCAGGACTTGTCGGTAAACCGGTGAAAGTTTTTTAAAAGATGCCCGGACTATTTCCAAATCTGACCCGACGGAGACTTCTTCTAGCAATGAGGTTTTGTCTTGAACGTCTACGGATTCATTAATTTCCAGGGGTTCAGGCTGTGCATATCTTTTCCGGAAATGGTCATTAATAGTGTTGCTGGTTACTCTGTAGAGCCAAGCGGTAAAATTTAAACCCTGCAAATCGAGACTCCTTAAACCCAAAAAGGCTTTTGTAAAGACCTCCTGCAAAATATCCTGGGCTTCCTCACGATTCTGAACCTTAATGCGAACGTAACGAAAAATCCGTTGGGCATAACAGTCATATAACTGCCCAAAGGCCTCCTCATCACCTTGTTTTGACCTTTCTATTAAATTTAATATATCCATCCTGTAGGGTTTGCTTATAATATCGGAGCGAATTGGGATTTGTTTCAAACTGCTAATATTAATACTACACTATATGTTATAATTAAAGAAAGGGCGCTTTAACTATGTTCAGACTCTTAAAACTGTTTTTTTACGCCATAATCTTTCTGGTTATCGCCTTTTTATATTGGTTTTTGCCAAAGTATTCTTTTGTCAGCAAAAACCCCGGTTACTGTGTAAATTTAACTTCCAATTTGTATTATTGCGGGAATAATGCCGGTCTGGACAAACTATTTTCAAAATAAGGGCTCCTTTGGCTGACTGGGCAAAACGATTTTTAATAACCCAAAATTTTATTTGACGTACTTTGAACACTGTCATATAATAAATAAAAGTATAAAATAGTCTAAAGAAACAAAAATATGTCAAAATTCTCTCTCCAAACCAAAAGCTTTATTGTTCTTTTTAGTTTGGCTGTGGTTGGAACTTATCTCTGCACTTTGTTGTGGCCGGATTTGGCGTCATTTAGTTTTAAAACTTATACCTACCAAGTCTCACCAAGCATCCAAAATTTAAACAATACTGTGCCTCAGGCCCCGGCCATTCAAATGACAGATACTTCTGCCTGGAAAAATTATTCCAATGCCGAATACGGACTGAGTTTTAAATACAACCCGGACTGGAAAATTAAAAACGTTGTCAGTAAAAACGGTTTTCAAATTATAGAAATAGATCCGGGTGCAAAATATTACAATATTAAAATTTATATTAGCCCCAAAGAATTTTATGTAATGGACGGCCTGCCAACAAAAACAGAAACCATTGCCGGCAAATCCACACTTAACGTTAACAATATTCTTTACGGTATAAAAACAGAAGCGAATTATTTTACCTTTGACATTGGCCTATCTTTAAGCCTAACCCCGGATTTTATGGCCATGGTTCATTCGGTACAGTTTCAGTAAGCTATCTCAAATTTAAAGACGGACACTTTCTCATTTTGGAGAATATCCGTCTTTTTTTATGATTTTTTTCAATTTACCCCATATTTCTTTGACTTTTACGTAAAAAGCTATATAATTAGACAAGATAATTATTAAATATTTATTAGTCACATGACAGAAACTACTCTCTTGTGGTATGCCGTTGTCGCGGCATTTGTGGCCCTATTTTATGGGTCGTTTTTAATTTATAAAATTCTCAAGTCCCCTGCCGGTAGCGGGAAGATGACCGAGATTGCTTCGGCCATTCAAGCCGGCGCCAAGGCGTACCTTAACCGCCAGTATAAGACGGTTGGCATAGTGGCAGTAGTAATTATTGTCTTAATGTGGTCAACCAGATTTTTCACTGAGACCGCAAAGTTTTCCGACAACACTATTTACGGCTTTATTTTAGGCGCTGGCCTTTCCGCACTCGCCGGATTTATTGGAATGAACATTTCCGTTCGCGCCAATGTCCGCACTGCCGAAGCCGCCAAAAAAGGCTTGGGCGCAGCGCTGTCTTTAGCTTTTGAAGGCGGTACAGTAACAGGATTATTTGTCGCCGGTTTGGGATTACTTTCGGTTACCGGTTTTTATATGGTTACAAAAGATTTAGCAGCCTTAGCCGGTTTAGCTTTTGGTTCTTCCCTTATTTCCGTGTTCGCCAGATTGGGCGGCGGAATCTTTACCAAAGGTGCTGACGTAGGAACCGATATGGTTGGGAAAATTGAAGCGGGCATTCCGGAAGATGATCCGAGAAACCCAGGGGTCATTGCCGACAACGTTGGTGACAACGTTGGTGACTGTGCGGGTATGGCTGCCGACTTATTTGAAACTTATGTGGTTTCCACCATTGCGGTAATACTGCTGGGGTCTTTTACTTTTGGCAATACAATTTCTTGGAACGCCTCCAATGCTTTAATCTATCCTCTATTAATTGGAGCCGTGTCTATTGTAACCACCATTGTTGGCACCTGGTTTGTGCGTTTGGGTAAATCCCAAAATGTTATGGGTGCGATGTATAAAGGCTTTGCTGTTACGGGAATTTTAAGCGCCATTGCGTTTTACCCAATTACCAAATTGATGATGGACAAAAACGATTTGTACTCTGTTATGAATCTTTTCTGGTGCGCGATTATTGGTTTGGTGGTTACGGGCCTAATTACTTTTATTACCGAATATTACACTTCCAAATCTTTTGCTCCGGTAAAAGATATTGCGGAGGCTTCCACCACCGGACACGGCACCAACATTATTAAAGGTTTGGCCGTGGGTATGCAATCCACTGCCGCTCCGGTAATTGTGATAGTTCTTGCTATTCTTACTGCTTACGAGCTTGCCGGTCTTTATGGTATCGCCTTGTCCGTTATGTCTATGCTTTCCTTAACCGGAATTGTAGTAGCCATAGATGCTTTTGGACCAATTACCGACAACGCCGGTGGAATTGCCGAAATGGCCGGATTAGATAAAAGCGTGCGAGATGTCACCGACCCGCTAGATGCGGTTGGTAATACCACCAAAGCAGTCACCAAAGGTTATGCTATTGCTTCTGCCGGACTTGCTGCAATGGTCTTGTTTGCCGCTTACACTCAAGAACTCAAGGCCGTAGGAATTTCCTCGGTGTTTGATTTGTCCGACAGTAAAGTCTTGGTTGGTTTGTTAATTGGTGGATTATTACCATACCTTTTTGCTTCCATTGCTATGTCTGCCGTGGGCAACGCGGCCAAAGCCGTAGTGGAAGAAGTCCGCAGACAGTTTAGAGAAATAAAAGGGATTATGGAAGGCACCGCTAAGCCGGATTATTCCCGCGCTGTGGATATTGTCACTAAAGCTGCTATTAAAGAAATGATTATCCCGGCATTAATTCCGGTTATTGTTCCGATTGCCGTAGGTTTGGTTTTGGGGGCTGCCGCTTTGGGTGGTTTGCTTGTTGGAACAATTGTAACAGGATTGTTCGTTGGTATTTCTATGACTACCGGTGGCGCTGCTTGGGATAACGCGAAAAAATATATTGAAGAAGGTAGCTTTGGCGGTAAGGGCGGAGAAGCTCACAAAGCTGCGGTTACCGGCGACACTGTTGGCGACCCATACAAAGATACTGCAGGCCCGGCTATTAACCCGATGATAAAGATTATAAACATTGTGGCCTTACTCTTAGTAAAATTCTTAAAGCCATAAAATAAAGGTTCCTCGCAGCAGAGATGACGAGGCATTGAACCTGTATTAGCTCCTCGGCTCGCATAGTAAATAGCAAGCTATTTACTATGCCTCGCTCTACGTCGCGAATAAAAAGTATAAGGCGGACTGTCGCAATGACAGTCCGCCTTTTGATTTCTGGTGGGTTCACTATTTTGTTCTCACGCCCTCTGGCCGCACTTCCGACCAATCAGTATCACTCCCCACAGAGCTGGAAAGAGTAACACGATGACCAGTGCGGGAGTCTCCCAACTTCCCGGAGGCATTATCACAGACTCACGTCGAAGCAGGTAGCCTCCTCCTGGCAGGATGTTTCTGGAAAGCCCGAAGACAATAAGGCATGTCACAGAACACACCAGAACAACCTCCTCCACGAACGGGAGACGCCAACCTGGCTTTTTCAAACCCAGAAGGAAGACCAGAACAAAAACTAACAAAATTAATAGTATCACTATAACCCCTCCGGTCAAATTGTTTTTGCAGGCACAGATGTCCACAAAGTCACTGTTTTTGACCCTCCACAATGACACTTTAAAGTACCAAATAAAAATATTTTAGTCAAAATTAAAGTTAAAAGACAGCCCATCTCACGACGGTCTGCCTTTATGTGTTGCGCTGAGTGTGAGTCATCGGTGTGGCTGGGTCATGTCGACCCAAGAAAAGATTCCAATAGCCACAATAATGAGCGCCACCAGCAAATTCAGTTGTTCGGTCACGATTTCCTCCCACTAGATTCGCGTGCCTTCGTATCGTTCGCCGAGGTAGGTGCCGAGACGGAAGCCGAGATACGGCAGCCAACTAACGAAGCCCACAATAGCTCCGTCTCCGAACCAGATTGCCGACCAGATAGTCATTCCTTGGTTTCCCACCACGTAAGCGATGAAGCCGAAACTTGCCAAGGCTGCATACGCTCCCAAAGAAACCTGGAAATTGGGCTTACTTGTTGGGTTTGTGAATGAACACAAACACAAAAAGCCAGCAACAATAGCCATAACGATGCAATAAAGCATCTTTTCCCTCTCCTTTGCGTTGTATTTGAAACCTAAACTTGTCCTTATTTAAGCACGTTTTAAATATAATTACAAGACTAAAACAATGGGCATTATTGCGTTTAGCAACAATGCCCATTGTTTTTCTTATTCTCTATCTACTATCTACTATCTACTATATGCTATATGCTATATGCTAAACTCCAACGTTCTCAGTATTTCTTTTTTTGCCGATTCTTTATTGGCAAAGCCTAAAAGCTCAATTGTACTGTCCCATTGTACCGATGCTTGGCGATAAAAATTTAATATCTTTTCCTGCTGGTCTTCCGGCCAGTCGGTAATATCCTGCAAATTTTCCATCCTACTTTCATTTAACGGCACGGCAATAATTTTATTGTCCTGTTTACCGCGGTCGTTCATTTTCAACATCCCAATAGCACGACACTCCACAACAGTTCCGCGCGACAACGGATGAGTGCATAAAATAAACACGTCCAAGTGGTTGCTGTCCGCATTTTCCGTTTGGGCTATAAACCCATAGTTAAAAGGCATAACCAAACCGTCATAAAGCACCCGGCTTAATTTTACAGCTTCCATTTCCGTATCGTAAGCATATTTTTTTGCCCCGCCCTCGGAAACTTCCACCATTACATTAAAGGCATCAATTTCGCCAAATGGAATTTTTTTGATCATAAAAATTTATAAATAAAAAAATCGTCTTCTTCCCGTTGTGATTAAGCGGTTGGGAGATGATTTTATCTAATGTTATTATAGCAAAAACTGTTGAAATTGTAAACAAAAATCCACCCCGCTCTTTAAACAAAAGGGTGGGGTGGATTAAAATTTTAAAATTATTTTACTCTAGAATCCTTTAAGGTCATTAAAGCCAACATCGGCAAATATTCGTCCGCTGAATTAATCGGTTGGATTAATTTACTTTTCCCGCCGTTAGACAAAAATATTTTCCAGGTGGTTATGGGAATTAAACCTTGCGGGGTTACGTAAAAAACAGTTTGTCCGCTTATTACCCAAGAGCCGGCCGGATGAGCATTTACAATATTAGCACCTAAAACACTTCCGGTAACATTCACATTTAAATTCAAACAATTTATCCCGGACATCTCCGAGCAAATAATAACCTTTGTCACACCAACGGCCTGCCCTTTTACTATTACTGCCGGACTGCTGTTTAATTCTGCCGTTGCAACTGATGGATTGCTATTACTAATAATAAACCAATTGCCGGTTGAGCTAACATTTAAACCGACTGACAGGGTTTTCCCCACGCCAATACTTTCGGTAAGAGTTTGCGATGTGTCGGCTTGGGCAACTCCAGTAAACAAAAACATTATGCTTACTGTTAAAATTAAATATTTTTTTATCATAAATTTATAATTACTTAGTATAAATAATTATACATAAATATCTCAAATTTGTCAAGAAAAATGCTTTATTCTTTCGGTGGATTCTGATTTTCCAGCTCTTCAATTTGGGATTTTAAAAGCAAAGCTTTTAAGGCCAAGGGTTTCCCTTCATTTCTATGAAGTCTGGCTAACTGATTATTAATTTCTTCCAATTCGGCTTTTAATCTTATGACCTGCTCATCTGGCGATTCGTGACTACTTGCATTTCTTTCATTATTCATATTTTCGCTTTATTAATTTCTTTCTCTGCCAAAAAACTTTGCATTTGTTTTTCCTAATTCCTAAAAGCTAATAGCTATAAGCTAGACAATTACTCCCCCACCCACACATTCCTTACCCTTATATAATACCAAACTTTGGCCACTGGCAATAGCTTTTTGTGGCTTATTGAATACAACTTGATAAAGGTCTTTTTTTATTTGTTTGATGGTTAACGGCACAAGCACTCCCTGATGTCTGTATCTGCCTTCCAATCTTAAATCTTCAATCTTAAATCTTAAATCTGAATTAATCCAATTAACTGAATGGAGTTGAATTTCTTTTAAGAATAACCGCTTATCTTCATGGTCGTTGGTTACATACAAGGCGTTGGTGCCCAGATCCTTTTTAAACACAAAATATGGGCCTTTCCCCCCTACTTTAATGCCTTGACGCTGTCCTATAGTGTAATTAGACAAACCCTCGTGTTGACCCAAAATTTGCCCATCTTGGTCTATTACAGAACCCTTTTTAAGCTTTAATTTCTGGCTCAAAAACTCTTTTAACCGGATCTTCCCTACAAAGCACAGCCCCATACTTTCTTTACGCCCTTGGTTCGGAAGACCGATTTTTTTTGCCAAAGCTTTTACGGCAGGTTTTTTCATTCCGCCAATGGGGAAAAGAATATGTGGCAGTTGCTCCGTTTTAATATTATAGATGAAGTAAGTCTGATCTTTAAATTCATCCGCACTGCGTATTAAACTGTACTTCTGTTTTTCCTTAAATCTTAAATCGTAATTCTTAAATCTTATTTGCGAATAGTGTCCCGTAGCCAAAAACTCAAACCCGTTTTTCATAGCCCAGTTATACAGCAATTTAAATTTTATTTCTTTGTTACACATTACATCCGGGTTCGGTGTACGCCCGGCTTTGTATTCGGCAAAAAAATAATTCATCACATTTTTCTGATACTCTTTTTCAAAGTCCAAAGTATGAAGCGGGATGCGCAAAAAAGCAGCCACGCGCAAAGCCTCTTGCCGGTCGTTAAGCCACGGGCATTCATTATTAATTAACCCCGTGGTGGATGACCAGTTTTTCATAAACGCCGCCTCCACCTGATATCCTTGTTTTATAAGTAGATACGCGGAAACCGCGGAATCAATTCCGCCCGATAGCGCGATCAGCACCTTCTTACTCTCCCCATAGCTTTTCGACATTTTTCTCCCCCTTTGGGGGAGATGTCCTGCAAGGACAGAGAGGATGCGAGGGGGAGAGTGCCTCCGCTTTTGACGGAGGAAGAGAGGGTTTTGCGCGATTAAAACTTTTTTCTTCTTTTTTTGCATAGACTTATTATAATCTATAGACCTTTCTTTGCCAAAGGAGTTATGGTATATTATCTTTTGAATTCCTGAGGAGGAAAATCAATCATGAAAATAAGGGCTCTTGAGCTTCTTGTTCTTATGATCCTGCCCGCGCTGGCAACGGCCGAGCAAAACCACAACTGCCGAGTGGTCTTCAAAGGCCACGGAGTTACTCAACTCGATTGCGCTGGCAACGGCAAGATCAACACTCTGGTCATCGCAGGACTGGATAAAGAGATGGGCGACACCCATGTTTTTATTGGCAAGAGTATCGATCAAGCCAAGGAAATCAACAAGCGGTTCCACTCACCGAATCACCCAAAGTGTTTCGACTACTTCCGGACAACCGGCACCCCTGTGGGTGACGCTCTAAGCAGACCGATGGACGAAAAACCCTTGCCTTGGGACTTTCGCAAGGCTCTTGCCGGCCTGCGAAAATGACGGGCCTACCCAGCTCGCGCGCCAACTCACCTCCTTCCTAACGAAAAATCGGTCTCCGTTAAATCGGGACCGACTATCGTTAGGAAGGGCTTTTATTTTTTAGGACCTGTTTACCTTATCACCGGCCTGCTTTATTACTTTTAACAAATCCTTATGTACCTTGCCGTTGCTAGCCAAAAAACCATTTATCTCACCATCATAACGCTGGTCTTTACCGACTAAATCTGTTACAGTCCCACCGGCTTCTTCAATAATTATTTTTAAACTGGCGCCGTCGTGCGCGTGACTCCAAGTATATAATGAGGCTACTAATTCGCCACTAGCAACTAACATCCCTGAATAAATTACGCTATAAAGATTCAAAATAAAACAGGTTGGAAAATGTTTTGCTAATTGTGCCTGACTTTTTTGGGAACCCCAATCAACCACAGCTTTATCCATTCCCTGTTTATTTACATGGATTTTTTTACCATTTAAAAATGCCCCTTTATTTTTTTCGCCATATAACATGCGGTCTAAAAGTGCGTCATAAATGACCCCCGCTATCGGCTTACCATCCACAACCAAGGCTAAAGAAAATACGCAGGTTGGGATTCCGTGAGAAAATGGAACGGTACCGTCAACTGGATCACAGACCCACAAAAATTTGCTGTGGTTTTTTAAACTGCTTTCTTCTTCGCCAAGTACATCATGGTCAGGAAAATATTTTTTAACGCCGGCAATTACCATTTTGTTTATGGCAGTGTCGGTAATGGTCACCGGCGTGCCGTTACCCTTCCAGTTTTTTTTCATCCCCTGTTTAAAATTGGCTCGGATAACTTTTCCGGCTTCTTTGGCAATATCAATTGCAAATTTTTTATACGTCATATACGTTCCCCACAAATACTATCATACACTGTAGTATGATAGTATTTGCATGATGATATTATTTTACAAAAACGGTTACTAAAATTCCGGCGGTGACCAATAAACCACCAAGGATATTTCCTAAGCCCGGCTTGTCGCCTAAAAATATAAAAGCCAAAATAATAGTTAAGGCCACTGATAACTTATCTATTGGCGCCACGCGGGAAGCCTGCCCCAACTGCAAAGCGCGATAATAAAACATCCAAGAAAGTCCAGTTGCCAAGGCGGATAAAACAATAAATATCCATGTCTTAATTGACCAAGTTTTTAATTGTGGCGCAACACCTTCAATTAGTACTATTGTCCAAGCGAACCCGACAATAATTACTGTGCGCACAGCTACAGCCAAATTACTACTCACGCCTTGAATACCGATTTTACCAAAAATCGCTACCAGAGAGGCAAAAAATGCGGAAAGAATTGCGTATATTACCCAGGACATATAATAGATTTAGGATTTAAGATGTAAGATTTAGGATTTCAGGCGCATCCACTTGTTACTTGTTACTTGTTACTTGTTACTTGTTACTTGTTACTTGTTACTTGTTAAGGTACTCCTCTGCTTGCTTTTTCATATTTTCCAAAGAATCATTCTTTATAACCTTACCATTAAAATAAATGGTTGGGGTGCCGGGGATACTTAAACTAATACCTTCGATTAAATCTTTTTGTATTTTATTTTTAAACTTCTTTGAAGTAATCCCGGTTTTAAACTGGTCTAAATTTGCTACGCCTGCTTCTTTGGCCAGTCCAATAAAATATTCCATCGGGTCTGGTAAAGAAGCCCAACTGTCTTGATTTTTATACAATAAATCGTGCATCTCCCAGTATTTCCCCTGCTCTCCGGCGCTTTCCGCGGCATACGAGGAAGAAATGGCATTTTTATGAATTTGGTATAAAGGAAAGTTTCGAAATACAAATTTTGTGTCCGGTAACTGCTCGCTTAATTGTTTTAATGTATCAGCTGAAAAAGCGCAAGAAGGACACTGGTAATCTTCGTATACCAGCAGGGTATTTTTTGCGTTTGGATTGCCCAGTATATGATCCTGAGCCGTTGCCGGCGCTGGCTCACTAATTTTCTTAGCGCTGGAAAGGTCGAAGTCCCCTGCTGTCTGCTGTTGTGTTTGCTCCTGTTCCGGAGAAATTTTAAACAAAAAATATCCAAAACCTAGGACAAGTAACGTAATAATAACTATGGTAATTACTTTCTTCATATTTACTTTTAATTAATTATTTACTTTTGTTAATATCAAATGCCAAATCAAGTTCAAAATTATAAATTCAAAATCTACTTCGCTACCCCCGTACTCGCTCCCAAAACGGATGATTGATTATTAATCAGTGCCAACATTTGCGCGTCTTCCGCTAAACTGGCTAATAATTTAGTTTCAGCAAAAGCGGAATATAAATGGTCTTCACCCAAAACTACAATTGCCAATTTAGGACCATTCTTATAACGAGCCATAGACGCAAAATTATATTGCGATTCGTCTAAATACCCGGTCTTGGCGCCAATAATTTTTATATCCGCATCGGCCAACAATTTATCGGTGTTTTTTATGACCTGAGTGTACCTAGCGTTATTACTGGAACGTAAAGTATATTTTTCCTTACTGGCAATATTCTTTAAGTACGTATTATTAAAAGCGGCTGTAACAATTTTTGCGCAGTCGGACGCGGTAGTAACATTGCCGGAATCCATACCGGTCGGTTCATTGAATTTGGTATTTACCGCTCCCAAATCTTGAGCTTTCTGATTCATTTTTTCAACAAATTTTTCCATTGTCAATCCGGTGCTTTTGGCCAATGCATTGGCTGCGTTGTTTGCCGAAGGAATTAACGCTGCATGAAATAAACCATCCACAGTAAATTTCACTCCGGCTTTGGCTTTAATACAAGCCCCACCACTAGCACACGCTCCCGCCGTCTGGTCGCCTGCGGTTATAGCCACAACTTTATTTAATTTTGGCTTGGTATCTAACACCACCAAAGCGGTCATTAATTTTGTTAACGACGCAGGCACCCTGGCCATATTTTCATTTTTTGCCGCCAGGATTTGTCCGGTTTCGGTATTTACCACCACATATGCCTTGGCGCTAATTCCGGCCATATTGGCTAACTCGCTACCCGTCTGAGGCATAGAAAGAGCCGATACCGATACCGGCACTATTAAATAAACACTTAGAAAAATTATTAGTATATCTTTTTTTAGCATTTAATTTCTAATGACTAATTTCTAATGTCAAAACAATATCAAATTCTTAATATCAAAGTCTGGGTTCGCCATTTTGACATTGGAAATTTGGATTTTGGATTTTACAATTATTGCATCATGCTTCCAAATTTGCTTTGCAACATTTTCTTGTGTTGCTTAAATAAATCTTCTAGCGCCCCACGAATATGACGGGCAATTTCCGCTTTATCACCGGCAATTTCCGGTGCCACTTCCACGCTTTTAATGTTTTGATTGCCGTCTATTGTTAAAACAATTTTTCCGCCTGAAGACTTGCCCGAAACGGTTTCCGTAGCCAACATAGATTCCATTACCTTGGCTTGTTTCCGCATTTCGTTAATATCTTTCAATTTGTCCATGAATCCCATAAAATTCTCCTGTATTATTTGTAAGTGACTTTAATTATTAGGGTTTACGAGTTTGTCCGTCCAATGACGACAACTCCGTAAGCCCTAATTATACAAAATTTTGAGCGTTTAGTCTAAACACGCATTATATACCCGCACCTGCCCGTTATATTGCTCGGTGGCAAGTTTTAAGCTGTCTACTTTGTTGTTGTAAATTTTTACCAGATTATTATAATCAACAACTTTTTTGTTGTAGGCATCTGCTTCGGAAGAAGTCTGTGGTTGAACGGAATCCAAATATTTTTTTAAGTCCGTCAGCTGAGGTTCCATACTGCTAACCTCGGCTTGGATGTTAGTCATTTCAATTTTCAAATTTGGGTCAACTTTCGGACAACTGGATGCCGGTCGCCCAAATTCCTGAACCGCTAACCACACTGTTCGGCCTTGATACTCTCCCTGGCCCACAGCCACACCGATTTCTGCATAACCCTTATTTAAAATATTGGCGCGATGCCCCGGACTATCCATCCAGTCCTGAACCAACACCCGGTCGTTGTCAAAATTTCCTAATGCCAAATTTTCTCCCACGGCAATATATTCATAACCGGCGGTCTTTGCCAAATCTGCCGGCCCTCGACCGTCGGGTGAAGTGTGTTCAAAATACTGTTTGGCAAACATATCTTTTAATTTTGCGGTAGCAGCGGAGTTTAACCTTGTATTTTCTTTTAAAGCGGAGAGGCTACCGTTTTGTTTTCTTTGCTCGTTGGTTTGGCTTATTACTCCGGAGATTGTAAGTTGTGCGCTGGCACTTTCCCGGGAACTAATTAACGGCGGTGGGGTTATTATCTGACCGGCGGATTTTTCCAATTTGTTGAATATAGCGCTATTTTGTACCTCGGTTTTTATGTTTGGAAAATTTTTGTTAAGTAAGTCGTAAAAATAAAAACGTGCCATCCAAAATAGTCCGGCTAAAATAACTATTAAAATAATTGCAATACTTTTTTTCATATTTTCACCTACTTATTTTTCTGCAACAATATATTTACAACCCTCAGGTCCGATTTTCGCCGAATGAGTTGTGCCGGCAGGAATATCAAACCGCTCTCCGGCAACCAACTCTTTATTTTCATTTGCATCGGTAAGCATCATGCCCCCGGATACTATTACATGCACTGTCAATTTTTCATGCGTGTGCTTGGCATATTCTAAATTTGGTTTGTCTTCATAAACCTCAATATCTCCAAAGCCTTCTTTGGCTAATTGATCAATCGTCTCTTGTTGATTTATCATTTATTTGTGCATTTATTATTAATACAAACTTGATCTTGTTGGCAATCTGTGATGGTTCGGCATTCAGTTTCTACAATTTGCTCCGTGAAAAATTTTCCGTTTTGCAAGGAACACTGTCTGGGATAGCTTTCCATTATTCTTCCTCCAGACTTACTGCAACTTTCAAAATCTACTATAGACTCAAGCCGATCTGCCGGTTTTTCGTAAGTCACTATAATTACCATTATGGCAACCATAACCAGTAAAAAGAAACTGAAAAATAAATTATTTTTGCTCATATTCTTTTTTTAATTGTAAGGCTCGATCAGGGTAATTTGTAACAATGTAACTAACAGCTTTGTCTGCTAGTATGCTTTTAATTAAAGCGGATCCGTCTGCCGTCCATACCGACAGCGGGCTTTGTGGCGGGATTAACTTGGCAAAACCGGAAAGCCATATT
This sequence comes from uncultured Candidatus Saccharibacteria bacterium, assembly GCA_964477745.1. Classification (GTDB taxonomy): domain Bacteria; phylum Patescibacteriota; class Doudnabacteria; order UBA920; family UBA920; genus PALSA-1336. The sequence goes on from CAYZEI010000011.1 coordinate 23,789, forward strand.
TTCCAATGGACAGACACCATGTCCGCGCTGGCCAATATTTTTTGACGATTAAACGCAAACCACAAAATCTGGATTATCCGCCCGTATTCTGTGCCAATAATTAATCCCGTTTTTATTTGCGGGAAAGTTTGCTTGACTGCTTGTAGCGATTTTAAATTAAATGAAATAATAACAAAGTCTTCGGGGTTTAAAATTTTTAAAGCCACTTCCGCGACTTCGCGCTCGAACCCTTCTTCCTTTATTTCAATTTGGACTTTGACTTTACCGGCAATAAGCCGCAAAGATTCTTCCAATTCAGGTACCTGATAATTCTGTTTGACTGCTTCTTGATTTATTTCTTGTAAAGTTAATTTACAAATTTTTTTACCGGCAATTTCCGAATCGTGAAAAACCGCCAAGTGATTGTCTACAGTTTTTCGCACATCCAGTTCAATACCGTCCGCACCTAACTCTATGGCCTTTGAAAAAGCTTTTAAAGTATTTTCTCGTTCTAATTTACTAGCCCCACGATGAGCAATTATCATAATTCTCTTAACTTCTCTTTCCAGCCAAATACTACAATAATATGTATTATTGTAGTATTTGGCTGGAAATTATTTTTTGATTTTTAAAGGGATATGACTTTTTCTACAACCAATGAACGAAAATATCCGTCTAATCCATTTGGGTCAAAATTCTCAATTTCTTCCGCGCTAAACCAACCAAATTCCAAATGTTCTTCGTCAATTTTTGGCTCCCCTTCTATCTCACCCAAAAAGGTTAACCGAACCACATGCCTTTCCATAGATTTCAAAATATCTTGGGCAGCCACTAACTTAGGCTCACCGGTGTAGTCTAGATTTACTTCTTCTTTAATTTCGCGCTGTAAATTTTCCAACAAAGTTGTTCCGGCATTTATACGCCCGCCGACTATGTCCCACTTTGGCCCCACTTCCGGATATTTTTTTGGATTCCGGCGCACCAAAAGATACTTGCCATCAGAATTTTTCAATAATATTTTTACACCGACTTGCAGTTCCATGCTATAAAATTATTTTAATGCATTTACAATATCTGCTTTTGCGACCATTGCCTCTTTTGATTCTTTTAAATTCTTTAATTTATACTGGCCGGTTTTGGTTTCTTCTTCTCCCACAACTAAAATGTAAGGTATTTGTTCTTTGTCCGCGGTCTTTATTTGTTTAGCTACTTGGCGAGAGGTTAAATCTACGGCCACGTTCACCCCTTTTTTTCGCAAGTCTGCCGCTAAAATATTGGCGGATTCCAAATAATTTTCCAAGTGACAAATATATAATTTTACCGGCGGATGGTATTCCGGCAACAAACTGTGAGTTTCCAAAAAGTCACGAATCGTCACATCCCCGGCGCCAAATCCGCATCCGGAAACTTTTTCCACGCCGAAAATTCCGACCAAGTCGTCGTACCGACCACCGCCAAAAACCGAACGATTATTGACCGGGCTTAAATCGTAAACTTCAAACACCACCCCGGTATAATAATCAAACCCCCGGACCACGCTAGGGTCGTAAATAAAATTTTTAATTCCTAAGGCCTCCAAATTTTTAAACACCGCCTGCAGTTCATGCGCCCCTTGGGACTTTGGAACTTTTTCTCCCAATTCATCCAAACTTTTTACAAACAGTACTGTTTCCAACTGAGACGCTTTTTCGCCAATAGCCTCAGTGGCCTCTTTTAAAAACTCCCCTGCTTTCATTTTCTTCATCTTGTCTATGAGTTTGGAAATTTTATGCGCCTGTTCGTCCGTGAGCTGTAAATGTTCGTGCAATAAAAAATTCAACAACCGACGGTCATTAACCCTAATTTCAAACGCCTCATCCCCGGCGCCAAAAGATTTCATAATGCCATGTGCTACAGCAATAACTTCCACGTCGGCTTCCACGCCATCCACCCCGAACATATCTACATTTAATTGCCAGTGCTCACGAAGTCTCCCGCGCTGAGGCCGTTCGTAGCGAAAAAGGTTAGGCATGGAAAACCAGCGCAAAGGGAAAGTTAATTCTTTACGTTTTTGCGCCACCATGCGGGCTACCGTCGGCGTCATTTCCGGACGAATGGTCACGTCACGCCCACCTCGGTCGGTAAACGAATAAGTTTGCTCGCTAATAATTTCTTCTCCGCTTTTAGCGCGGTAAAGATCGGTTTCTTCCAAAATGGAGGCATCGTATTCCAAATAGCCAAAGCTTTCCGCTACCCGACGCCAGACGCCAAAAATATAATTTTGGACAAATTGATCTCGCGGGTAAAAATCCCGCGTTCCTTTATATGGCTCAAGTGAGAGTTTTTTTGTTTCTGACATAAAAAATAAGGCTTTAAGTGCCTTAATTATACTAAAAAACTATTATTTTCACAAACCTTGCTTAACTGAGGAGTTTTAAGTCCCCATTAATGACAATTGGCTTTAAGCCCACAATTTCTTCTTTCCAAGCAATGTCCGGAATTGGGTTTAAAAGATAGATTTTCTTTTGCAAATAAAAAGCCAAACCCATTTCCATTAAGGTGTTTGGACCAATGTAATTTTTAATGTTATTTTTGTCATAATTAGCAACCAAAATAACGTCTGACTTTGCCACTTTGTCAAAATGCTCAACGATTCTATCTGTATGATCACGCCAAATCCAAGCATCATCATTTTTTTGTAAAGACTTTTTTTGGCTGTAATATTCGCTGGCCGGAATTAACTCCCCATTCTCCCCCGGAACTTTATTAGGGGGCAATAAAACTTTATACCCCAAACCCTCCAGCTCGGTTTTGAGTAGGTACATTTCATCTATAAAAGCAATACTGCCACAGAGGGTAACTGTCATAAATTCTTCTTAAATTTTTGAGCAAATCCTGTTGAATTTTGAAAGAAAATGCTGTATCATTATTTTATCTTTGCGGGATTAGTACAATGGTAGTATGAGACCTTCCCAAGGTTTAGACACGGGTCCGATTCCCGTATCCCGCTCCAAAATACCGGCTATTGCCGGTATTTTTATTATGGAAATAACAACTGATAAATAAATCCAAAAAACGGATCTGCTGACGGGCCAAAAACCATTATTCCACCAAGCCCACCGGTAATAGTTATAAAAAGCAATCCGGCTAAAGCCAATAATATTACGAGCTTGGTTTCCACTACAAATTTCGCAAAACCAACTTTAATCCGCCAGATCTTCCTAAAAAGTTCAAACTTTATCCACGGAGTGAACTGTTCTCTTTCCAGCCATAAAATTAAATAACTAACGGCCAGTATGCCGAAAGTAATTATTGACGCTTTTGCAAAAAATTCGTGCCGTTGTAAAACTTCCGACATTTTTGCAGATTTACCCAAAGCATCAGCCGCCCACTCGCCTGTTTGCAAAGCCGCCAAAGAACCCAAACCACCAATAAACAAAAAAATGGCTTTGGTATAAAACCAATAAGGCTGGGCAGATATTTTTTTAAACCTCAGTAGCTCCATTAAAGCATAAATGGTAAGCAATGCTACGGGAAAATGCACGATAACTGGATGGATGTTCATAATAAAATTCCAAAGAATATGAATATACTATATAATAACATCGTATGAAAAAAATTAAAAGGAAAATTCCAGCCACCATGGCAACCCAGCATCCCGACCACGCCGGGAAGCCATATTGGCACGACAGTACTTTTATTCCGGCTACTGAGGAAGCCAAAGAGTCTTATTTAAGTTTTTCCGAACTCGGTATTTCCGAATACAAATGGGATTGGGAAGGAAAACTGGTAGACGAGTCGGTGCTGGAGAGACTGCTCGGAGCATATTATGATTATTTTAAAAAATTCCCGATAGGCAAAGAAAAATTTTTAACTTTCCGTCTGCCTAACCCGAAAGTGCAAACAGAATTTCGGTTGTCGCGCGCGCTTATGGGAATTGCCTCAGCGGCCGGCTTGGCCAAACAAGTAGGTTTACACTCCCCGCCCTTGTTTGAAGTTATTTTACCCATGACCGAGACTGCGGAAGAAATGGTCAGTATTCAAGAAGCGTTTAAAGAGATTGCTTGCCTTAGGCACCCGTTAAATAGAATGGAAAAAGGATGCGATGTGTTTTTGGAAATAATCCCGCTATTTGAAAGCGTGGATATTATTTTAAATTCCACCAAAATTCTGGAAAAATATTTACGACTATACCAAAAAAAGTTTAACGCTCGGCCGGAATATTTAAGGCCTTACGTGGCGCGCTCGGACCCGGCTTTAAATTCCGGAATTGTGCCGACAATTTTAAGCATAAAAGTGGCGCTGTCTCGCTATAAAAAATTTGAACACAAACACAATCTACCATTATTCCCGGTAATCGGTGTGGGAACATTACCGTTTCGTGGCGGAATTAATCCGGAAAAACCGGAACGGTTTATAAAAGAATACCCCGGTGTGCGCACGGCAATTATTCAAAGTGCCTTCCGTTATGACTTCCCAAAGAAAATGGTCATTAAAGCCATAGCGAAATTGGAACGGGAACTGCCAAAAACTCACACGGTAACTATAGACAAAACTGACGAAACCGCACTTGTAAAAACCATTAAATACTTTGAAAAAGAATATCAAAATACCATTGCCGGCATCGCTCCACTTGTTAATAGAGTGGCCGGATATATGCCCAAACGGCGCGAACGTGTTCAGCATACGGGGTTATTTGGTTATTCCCGTGGCGTAGGAAAAGTTAAACTGCCAAGAGCAATTAGTTATACCGCATCCCTTTACTCTTTAGGAGTTCCACCGGAATTAATCGGCACCGGCCGAGGCTTGGCCAAGGCAAAAAAAGACGGTTCGCTACATTTGGTCGAAAAACATTACACTAATTTAAAACACGATCTGTATTTTGCCGGTAAATTTTTATACAAACCCGGCCTGGAAGAGCTGGCCAAAACGTCTCCAGCCTGGGAAAGCATTCGCCAAGATGTGCTGGAGATTGAAAGTTATCTTGGCCACCCTTTTGAAGCCAAATATATTAACGAGCAGGAACACCAATTAATTTCCGCCAAAATTCATAAAGCCTTAAAAGGCAAAAAAAACATAACCCCGCTAATTGAACAGTCCGCTATCTTACGAAAAAGTTTAGGTTAATAAAAAGGAAGAGGTGTCCCCTCTTCCTTTTTAAATTTATGGTGTAATAAATAACTACTATAATAAATACAAAGCTGATATGGTTTGAGAATCTGTTATCTTTCCCGATTTTACCATTGTCTTTACTTTTTGCAAACTAAACTTTTTAACTTCTAAAATTCCGTCTTCGTGTTTTTTGTTGGTATTGGTCTGGGTTAAACCTTTGGCTAAAAAAATGTGAAAAATGTCATCGCTCATCCCGGTAAAACTTTGTAGCGCTCCCAATTTTTTCCACTTCCGTGCTTTAAGACCGGTTTCTTCCCAAAGCTCCCGCTTGGCCGCGGCCAATAAATTTTTTCCTTCCGATCCCCCGCCGGGAAATTCCCAAGACATTAATTGGGTCGGGTAACGAAATTGCCTTATTAAATAGACTTCGTTATTTTCCGTCATCGGCACAATCATAACTCCAGGCCCATGAGGCTCTATAAAGGCATACGGGCCAATTTTTCCTCCAGGTTTAACCACCTGATCCAGTCTTAATTTTAACCAGGGATCTTGATAAATTATTTGAGACGAATATTTTTTCCAAATTTTAGGCATATAGATATTTTAACATAAAAAATCATGGGTGCTGGGGGTTAACACTTACCCCAACACCCATGCTGACACCGGTCTGCTTACGACGCAAAACCAAACACGAACGTATCCCCGTTAAACTCGGCAAGGCTTAAAGGAGAAAAGTTGTCGTCCTCATCAACCAAGACCACGAAGTCTGCGTCGTACACGTTTCTGAGAATCCGTCTTTGGCTCGATGACGCCACCTGACACTTCGACGGCTGCCGTGCCAAGACAACCACAGTGGCCCTGGGCTTCAGCAAGTCGCCGGTTGGAACATCTTCCCTGCACCCTACATAGCACAGTTGAACGTTCTCGTCCGCAAGCAAGAAAGTTGGAGCTCGCAAGCCCTTTTCAATCCGCTCGCCAAATTTCGCCGCATTGTTGATTACGGCCGAGATCAGCCGTACTTGACCGTTATGGAAATCTGCGTCCATGAAATTATCCTCCCTTTAGGATAAGCCCGATTCTGATGAAAAGGGTTTGTGTAAACAAGACTTAATGTTTCCCAATCACGCAAACCATTTCCTAAAATTAAAAGCCCTTGCAACAAGGCAAGGGCTTTGCAAAAATTAAAGCAAGCTAGCCCTTGTTACTCAAAGGCATCATCATCCATCCAAAATTTAAGGGTTTCTGAGATTTCATAACTTTATGCTAATATTACTCTATGAAAAATATCTCGTCAAACTCAAACCTTGTAGTAATTGGTTCAGTCGCTTATGACAGTATTAAGACCCCTTTTGGGGCGGTTGATAAAGCTTTAGGCGGTAGCGCCTCTTACTTTTCTTTATCCGCTTCCTACTTTACCCGTCCGGCCATAGTGGCGGTGGTGGGTGAAGATTTTACAAAGGCAGACAATCAAATATTGGCGGACAAAAACGTTGACCTTTCAGGCCTGCAAAAAACCTTAGGCAAAACTTTTGCTTGGGGTGGCGAATACAGCTTTGATATGAACAGCCGAACCACGCTGTTTACGGATTTAAATGTCTTTGAAACTTTTAAGCCCGTGCTGTCCGAGGAACACAAAAAAGCGGAGTACGTATTTTTGGGCAACATTCACCCCTCCTTACAATTGGAAGTTTTAAGCCAAATTTCCGCCCCGAAACTGGTAGGCCTAGACACAATGAATTTTTGGATAGAAAAAGCTCTGGAAGATTTAAAAAAAGTTTTAGCAAAAATAGATGTTCTAATTATAAACGACTCCGAAGCCCGTGAGCTTTCCAAAGAACATAACTTAATTAAATCTGCCAAAATAATTTCTGCAATGTTAAAGCAAAGTAAAAAAACCGCGCTAATTATTAAACGCGGAGAGTACGGACTGCTTTTATTTACAGGTGATGGGATTTTTAATTTGCCGGGCTACCCGCTTGAAGATGTTACCGATCCCACCGGCGCCGGAGACAGTTTTGCCGGCGGGTTTATGGGTTATTTGGCAAAAGCGGATGACATTTCACAAGCCTGCCTTAAACAAGCCTGCGTAGCCGGATCTGCCTTAGCCTCCTTTTGCGTAGAAAAACTCGGCACCGAACGTTTACAAAATTTAAATGATTCTGATATTCAATCTCGGATGAAAGACTTTAAACACCTGACCCACTTTGACTTAATATAGTCTAAATATTTTTTAAAGGGCTGTCCTTTTAGCAAGGGCAGTCCTTTTAAAATTAACAACACCGTATTGACTTTTTCATAAAAAAGAGTAGACTTTTTTTAATGCCACAATCACCGTGGGCACACGATAGGGTTCCAATCGGCCTTCGATTGGATTACCCTGGAAAACTGACGGTCTTTCAGCCGCCAATCATACTTGAACCACCGTCGTCACAAAACGACGCTGGAAACCAACAACCAAAACAACAGCCTGGGGAAACCCCGGCAGGAGGAAACAAGTGAGTCGGCCATGGGCAACGCCTAACAGCTACATTGGCACACCAGCCAGCGACGACCTGCCCATCGCAGGAAACACCAAATACGGTCGCGCCAACACTCTATTCGTGGCCGGTACTGGAATCACGCCAGTTGTGCCCCACACTCATCCTTCGGATAGCTGGGAACGCACATTCCTGGCTGACGCTGACGGACACATTGGTGCAGGCGATCTCCTCGCTGGGGAGATCTTGCGCTGATACGCGACCACACCACAACCACACAGAACTGGCGGAGCAGGATTGCACTACGTAAGCAATTCTCCTCCGCCTTCGCCATTTCTCTCCTGTTTTCCTTTCTTCTATCTACTACATGCTATATGCTATATTCTACATACTATCTACTTACTACTATTTATCCCCACCTTTAAAAATCCAAACTAATCTGCTACTATAAAAATACAATCATAGAAAAATTGGTATCTGCGTCATCCGCGAATATCTGTGTATCTGTGGTCTATAATTAATCACCAAAATTTAAAACGTTAACTTAGATATTTGGAATCACGGTCTAAATAAAATAACACCTAAACTCCAAATAATATCTTAGCGCTTTAAATTCTTGGGCATAAGGAATTTTTGCAATGCCAAAAATTTTCGCCGAGTACATTTGGATGGACGGAAAAAAACCGACCGCCAAATTGCGCTCCAAGACCAAGATTATTAACCAAGTCCGCGAGGTTTCGGAAATCCCCGTGTGGGGCTTTGACGGCTCCTCCACCGAACAAGCCGAAGGTCACTTTAGCGACTGTATGCTAAAGCCGGTTTATTTTATCCCGGATCCGATTCGAGGTGAACCGAATATTTTAGTAATGTGCGAAGTAATGAATGCCGATGGCACACCGCACGTTACCAACACCCGCCACATTTTGGCCAGGGTCGCGGAAAAATATAAAGATCAAGACCCTTGGTTTGGTTTTGAACAAGAATATACTTTGTACCGAAAAGAATGGCCGGTAGGCTGGCCGAAAGACGGCTTTCCACATCCACAGGGACGCTATTATTGTGGCGTGGGCTCAGACGAAGTTTATGGCCGAAGATTGGTAGAAGCTCATATGCGCGATTGTTTAAAAGCCGGTATAGCCATTTCCGGTATTAACGCGGAAGTTATGCCTGCCCAGTGGGAGTTCCAAATTGGCGTTTTAGGGCCATTGGAAGCTGCTGACCAGCTTTGGCTGGCCAGATGGATTTTGTATCGCCATGGCGAAGATTTTGAGATGTACGCCAAATTAAACCCTAAGCCAATGGCCGGTGATTGGAACGGCGCAGGCGGACACACTAACTACTCTACCAAAGCTATGCGAGAAGAAGGTGGTATGGAAGTAATTAAAAAAGCCTGCGAGCAATTGGGTAAATTTCACACTGCGCATATGCGGGTATATGGTGCGGGCAATGACGAACGCTTAACCGGCAAACACGAAACTTGCAGTTATAAAGAATTCCGCTTCGGCGTTTCCGATCGTGGCGCCTCGGTTCGTATTCCTATGGCTACTGCCAATGACGGCAAAGGCTATTTGGAAGACCGCCGACCGGCTGCCAATTTGGACCCGTATCAAATTTGCACCGCTCTAATGGAAACCACTTGCGGTGAAGGTTTTAATCCGGACAAATACAATTGGGAAAATTTTAAATTCCTGTCGTAAATATTTTAACTAAATAAAACAGACGCTAAATTTATTTTAATTAGCGTCTGTTTTATTAGCGATCGTTTTGTGAGTCCGTCCCGATTTTATCGGGACGAGCGGTCCGCCTCAGGCGGAAGCTAACACAGGTTCAATATCCCATCAGCTCTGCTGTGGGGAACCTTTATTTTTTTTCGACAACAACCTTGCGGAAAGTCTTTTATAAACCTTAAATAATTTTTCCCTTGCCCTCAACAATTTAATTTTAACAGTATTTTCATTCATACTCAGTTCATGAGCCACTTCTTCCACTGTGAGACCGTTAAAATAATGTAGTTGTATTATATCTTGAGAGACCGCATCTAGCTTTACGTTTTTTAATAACTTATCAACAAGTTCTTTATTTTCTAATTTTTCTGAAAAATTTTCAGTGGCGCTGTCAACAACATTTTCTGAATTAATGTCTGCAGTGTTTGCATTACTAATTACGTTTGATTTTTCTTTTTTATACTTTGAGAAAAACTCGTTCCTTGAAATTCTTATCAGCCAATCATGTAAATCTGTCTCTCCTCTAAAGGTATGCCAACTTTTTAATGCCCGAACCATGACGTCCTGAAATAAATCTTGAGCATCGCTTTCAGAGTTATTATTTCTTCTTGTTAAAGCACGGCAATAATTTTCAATTTTTGGTCTGGCCTTTTTAAGTTCCAATATAAATTCTTCTTTAGCCAACTTTACCTGCTCGGGTTGCTGGACAATCTCCTCGCTTGCTTTTATTTCAGCAGGTTGAATCTCTGGCTGTGGTCCGTGTTCGCCCATAAAATTATTTTGCCCTTCCGTAGTCGTCTTCGTACCGTTCAATGTCGTCTTCATCAAATTGACCGGAAGAAATTTCCACAAATACCAAGTCTTGAGTTTCGTTATCATTAATTACCCGGTGTTTGGTGCCCACGGGAATATTTATGCCACTGCCGGAGACCACAACATTAGGTTCCCCGTCTAAAATAACCGTTCCCCGCCCCTGCACAAACTTCCAATGCTCACCGCGTAATTTGTGGGATTGGTAAGACAACCGGCTTTTTGGTTTAACCGTAATAATTTTTATGCACACATCTCCTTGTGGCAACACACTAAATTTAGCTAAAATTTCAAATTGGCCCCAAGGGCGTTGTTCTATATAATTCATGGATATATTATATCAAATAGCTTGAGTTTTTTCAAAATTACTGCTAAAATTGCCCTATATTTAAAACTTTTTATGACTCCACCAAAAAGAAAAATTGCCGTAGATTTGCATTCCCACTTAGGGTCTTCCGTGGCGCCTTCCATTCTCTGGTCCATTGCGCACCGCCAAGGCATAAAATTGCCTTCTAAAGACTACTGGGATTTTGAAGATATGATTACTATGACCGGTAACGAGCGCAACAAAAATCTGGATGAAATGAACCGGAATTTTTTTCACTGGACAGAAATGATCCAGTCCTCTCCTGAGGCAATTGAAGAATCGGTTAAAGGAACAGTCGGCGGAGGTTATCGCAAAAGCAATATTATTATTCACGAATTGCGATTTAACCCGATGAAGCGTAACCGCCGTGGCGAGCGCGATATGGACCATATTATAATGGCGGCTCTGTGGGGCGCGGAAAAAGCCATGCTGGAATACCCTCAAGTCAAAGCCGGAATAATTTTAATGATGGATCGTGAGTTTACGGTTAAGCAAAATGAAATTATTGTAGACAAAGCCATAAAATATCAAAGCCAAGGAATTGTTGGAATAGACGTGGCCGGACCAAACCGCAAAACTTTTTCCGTTCAAGAACATAAATATTTATTTGAACGGGCCAGAAAAGCGGGCCTGGGACTTACCATTCACACCGGTGAAGAAGCCCAGTTAGATGAAATGCGTTATGTGGTTAGGGAAATTAAGCCCGATCGCATTGGTCACGGCATACAATGTGTGCACGATAAAGAATTAATGAAGGAAGTGGTAAAAAATAACATTACTCTGGAAATCTGCCCCACCTCCAACTTACGCAACTCGGTAATAAAAAATATCCCGGAACTAAAATCTGCCATTCGAACTTTGCTAAAAAATAAAATCAAATTTGCGATTTGTACCGACGGTCCGGAAATGTACCAAACCAGTATAATGATTGAGCATGAATTTTTACTGAAAAATAAAATTCTTACTCAGAAAGAACTGGACAAAACTACGCAGTGGGCTATAAAAGCCAGCTTTATAAAATAGTTAGTTTTTTAAAAGCCTCTCTTTAAAAAGAGAGGCTTTTTATTTTAAACATTTTCCATTTCCGCTTCAGCCACCGGCTTAGTTTTTGTCAGCATCCACAAACCGAACCCTAAAGGTATAAAGGCCAACAGTTGCCACCAATTCGGATATTGTTTTAAAAAATACACAGCCAAGAGTAAAGTAAAAGCCGGGGAGACACTACTAATTATATTAGCCTTGGTGACGGAAATTCTATGAATACCTTCCAACCAGAATATTTTGCTTATGCCTAAAAAGATTGTGCCGTTAAGTAGTAAAAACCAAAAATTTCCACTAACCACAGCCGGTGATAAATTTTCTCTAAATGCAAAAGCCAAAATTCCCAAAAAGGGCAAAGTTAACATACTTCGCCCAAACAGCACAGTTTCACTGCTGACTTTTTTTCGAAGTTTTTGCTGATAATAATTCCCTAAAGGTGGTAAAGCCGCAGCCACCAAAACTATTAAATCCCCCACCCGGAAACTGGAGACTTTATTAAAAAGCACCATCACCGCGCCCAAAAGCATTAACAGTCCGCCGGTAATATGCCCGGCATCTAACTGCTCTTTGCGAAACACATGAAAAAATAAATAACTATAAAATATTTCCATTAGAGCAATTAAACTGGCATTGCCGGCTGAGGTATATTTTAGTCCCAAAAAATACAAACCATAATATCCCACGCCAATAATTAATGCCACATACAACAACTCTTTAATGACTCCGGGAATTAACAATTCCCGCCATTTGGGGCGGAAACAATACAACAATAAAAATACCCCAGCCGTAAAAAACGAGGAGTAAAATAATGATACCATAGGCGACACGGACTTATAAGACAGCACCGCGACAATGGGGAAAAAGGAAGATAAAAATGCCTGAATGACAATTAATAAATCTCCCTGCTTGGTCTTTGATAAATTCATGTCTTAATTATAACAGTTTTATCATAAAATATAAAAATTGGTTGTTTATTTAACCCCCAGGTGATAAAATTTAAGCTCAACGAAAAAAACTTTATGAAAAAAATATTTCTTCTAACTTTTATAACAACTTTAATTGCCGTCGGTTGCCAAAAGACTCCAACCCAAAATAGCCAGACCGTAACATTAAGCCCAAGCACAAATTCCAGCTCCTCTACTCCCGCAACAAATCCTAAACTTAGCATGCCA
>CAYZEI010000012.1:0-22558 GCA_964477745.1 uncultured Candidatus Saccharibacteria bacterium
CCCCTTCGGTAGCCATAATGGCCGGATTAGTGGTAACCCCGCTAATTATTGGGCGGTATTTTTCCAAGGCTTTTAAGTTGGCAGAATCTAAGAAAATCTCCATAAATAAGGCAATTAATGACTATTTTTAAACAAATCGTACACCAATTCTACCATTAAATGCCAACTATATCAAGGGTTTCTTTTGTCCGCTAAGCCTATAATAGATTCTTCGTCCGAACCATTCCAACCCCGGAAAAACATAAGTTAAAAGCCGGCCCAAATAAAATGGCATGGCCTTTAAGTTTTCCAAGCAAAGCCAAAAATATCCTTTAAGTTTTCCATTCCGTTGATAAAAAGTACAGTGGTCGCAAGCCTGATTAAAAGTCTCAATTATATTTTTTCGCTGAAAGTCCAGGCTAAAAACTTCCAAAGCCCGCTTTCTTGCCAATTGTCCCATCTGACGAATTTTTTCCGGGTGCAAAACCACCTGCTCCATGTTTTTAAAATACTGCTCCACATCATCTTTCTCGCACCACATGGCATAAGCCGAATCTAAAATATCCAAGTGATCGTTGTGCACATTTGATTTGTGAGTCAAAATCGGATTTCCCGCTAGCATAGCTTCAGCAATAGCCATACCAACCGTTTCTCCATCTAAACGAGAATGAGCACAAACATCTATTTCTTGGTAGAACTTGGCCAAGTCTTCACTTTTGGTAATCGGCGGTCGGAACTCCTGATTTTTAACATTTAATTCCTCGGACATTTTTTTCCAGGCCGGCGGAGGATTAACCACAATATATTTTACCCGCTCCCCATACTTATTTTCCAATAACTTAAAAGCTCTTAAAGAGATAGGATCAAAAATACTGTCCTCTCCCCGACCAATCCGCCCAAAAATAATCGTCTTCCCAATTTCCGCTTTTTTTAAATACTGCGCTGGAAAATCTTCCAGGGGATTAAATAACAACTCTGCTGTTTTTACCCCTCGGCTTTGCAGGCGAAGCAAATTACTTTGGCCCGAGACATAAGTTTTTGTCACTCCCCCGTTACTGCAATAGTGCCCGAACGGGGAAACCAACACCACCGGCATGGTGGCCGGAATAATATTTAGAGGAAACTGATAATGCGCAAAAACTGCGGTGAATACGCAGTCAATTTTATGCTCTTGAATAATTTCCATAACTCCCGGTTTCATCCCCACCACGGTGTACGGCTCTCTGGATTTACGATATTCAAACTCAAATGGTAAAAGTGTAACACCACTGTTTACCAAATTGTCCTTTAGTAATTCACCGTGCTTTGTACCATAGGCAAAAAATACATTAAATTCCGGGGCTAAGACTTTGGCAAAAAGTTGAAATAATTTTTCCAGGCTACCGTAAAATAAACCCTTGTCATCGTATATTAAAATATTGCGCTTAGCCATAAATTATTTTTCTACTTCTTCAACAATTTTCTGTTTTGCTTTGGTAAATTTGGCCTCAATAGTTTCCAAATTTAAATTATACTTTTCTTCATATAACCGCACGGCAACCATTAGCCGAAAATTCGCATACAGCATGGCATTTAACAAGCCTAAAGTTCCGCTTCTCCAGCCATAGCGGAAAAAAATAAAGAAATACCTAAGCATACTACCAAAAGTATATCGTAAACTAAAAGTGCGGGATTTGTCGGCCAGTTTATCGACTACCTCCAAATTAGCATAGCGTAAATGACTTAAAACGAATTTATTTAGATCGTATAAACTAAAATGTTTAATAGCCAATTCATCCCGGTAGGGCAAACTAAGCTCTTCTTCCGGTTTGCCGTAAAAATTTCCGAATCCGTGAACATGGTTATTTTTGAAATCTACAAAATCTTTGTGGAAGAAATTCGGGTACTTGGCTTTGGCTAAAACATGGGTGACATCACCCCACATGTAGGTATAAACCGGCAAATAAACCCTTTTATAAAGGTCCTGCGAAGAAATCTCCACCATTTTTTCCAGTAATGTTTTTGGTAATAAATTATCGGTCCAGCCCCAATACAACCAAGGGGTTTTAATGTATGGCTTAACAAATTCATAAGTTTCCGGAGCTTCCACAAAAGCCTGTTTGGTCTTTGGACGAACTATAAAAGGCACGCCAAGCCGCTCCACCACAGCCCTGGTGTTATCAGTGCTACTGTCGTCAAAAACAATTACTGGCCCAAATTTTCTTACATCCCGAATCAGAAGTTCAATTCTGGCTTCGTCATTATAAGAAAAGAGAGCAAAAGTAATTTTATCCATGAAAATACGAAAATTATGAATTTAGGCCTTGCTGTTTCAAAAATTCTTCAATTTTTCCGGTAAGATAGGCAATCATTTCGTCATTTAAACCATGATGCGCGGCCACCAAAAAAGTATTTTTCATAATTGCATCGGCGTGGTCCAAAGTAGATGCAATCCGGAAATCTTTTTGCAAATGTTGATAGGCCGGATGGCGCAAAATATTCCCGGCAAACAACAACCTGGTTTGAATTTTATTTGTCTCCAAAAATTTCAACATGTCTTTACGCACTATCCCCGACTCCGGACGAATAGTCACCGGAAAAGACAACCAATATACTTCCGACCCCGGCAACTGTTCCGGTAAAACAAAATATTTTTCGTACTTGGAAAAGAAACTGAAAATTTTGTTAAAATTCCCGATTCTCGTTTTGTTAAAGGTCTCCAAACGATCCAGCTGGGCCAAGCCAAAAGCCGCCTGCATTTCCACGGCTTTCATATTATAGCCAAGCTCCATAAAGACGAATTTGCCGTCGTAGTCGATATCGTCCAATTTAAAATTATATCTTTCTTCAAAAGCTCCTTCGTAATGTTCAAATCGTTCCGGCAAGGCCCTTCCCCAATCACGAAATATTTTTGCACGTTTTATAACATCCTGGTCGTCGGACAATACCATCCCACCACCGCCACCGGCAGTAATATTATGAGATGCGTAAAAACTGGTCGTTGTAATATCTGACCAGGTCCCGGTCGGGACTCCATTGAGTTTTCCCCCCAAACTATCACAACAGTCTTCTATCATCTTTAGATTATGTTTGTCGCAAATTTCTCTTAACCGGGGCATATCGTTAATGTTGCCGATTGTTTGTGGCATCATAATTGCCACAGTCTTTGGAGAAATTGCTGCTTCAATTTTATCTAAATCAATATTGTAAGTTCCGACTTTGGAATCAATTACCACCGGTACTAACCCTTTCATAACAATCGGGCTCATGGTGGTACCAAAAGTACAAGCCGGAGTAATTACTTCGCTTCCTTTAGGAAAATTCATTAATTCCAAAGCCAATAAGTTAGCAGAGGAACCGGAGTTAACAAACAAACCATATTTTTTACCAAAAATCTTGGCCACACGCTTTTCGAATTCTTCGGTATATTTCCCGTTTCCCAACCAATCTTCTTTTAAACACTTCACCACCGCATCTATTTCTTCTTGTCCATAAACTGACTTTGTATAGTAAATCCAGTCTTCACCTGGCTTAAATTTATGCTCCGGGTTCAATAAAAAATTCATAGAAGTGTTTATTTTAATAGTATTTACTTGATTATTATATAAATTTTTACACTAATAGTCCATAGCTTTATGAATCACTTTTTAGCATTGACATTACTCATAATTTTCATTATAATACTGAGTTATTCAATGGAGGATAGCGAAATGTCGATTTCGGAAATGTTAGCTTTGCTTAAGGATAATCTCCCCAGCGACCCTGACATCAACGACCAAGAATTTCACGAATTCGCCAGACTCCTGGCAAAATTCGTCCCACCAACCACACAACCCAGGTACAACCTGATAGCCAGCGCCGGCGTCGCGTTTACTGCTCTGGAAACAGCAATTATGAGAGCCGGTAAAACTGGAGCTGAGATTGTGCTCATCCAGCGAAGGGCTGATGATGTCCTCTACGGAGGGATGCGTCACTCGCCTGGCACCATGCTACGATCCAGTGATGCCATGAAGCCCGACGACGACATGCTGATGTCCGTCGGCAACCACGGTGCAAGCGCTTATTACCAAAGAGCGTTTGAACGCGTATTGGGCGAGCTGGGTTTTTCCGCTAAAGAGATTACCGCCCAAGGCTTGGATTTCTTTAAGCAAAAACCTGTCGATGTCGGCGGATTCGTTTATCTCACCCCTCGAGGGGCGGAAAACGCCCGACTGTACATTGCGGAGATTGCCGGGGAACCCCGACTGGGAAAGTTCTTCCCGATTGTGAAGGTACTCGACAACCCTCCGGCTTTTAACCTCATAGAGCACCAAATTCCGGTGCTCGCCCAACTTCAGTTTCGCTTTGAAAACTTCTACCCAACCTTGCGATCCTGGCAAGGCTGGTAGGAAACTCGGCAGGCCGTTGACCCATTCAAGGGACACGGCCTGCTATTTATTTTTTTCATACCACACGAAACTCCTTTTGATTCCTTGGGCAAAACTATATTTGGGTTTCCATCCTAAAAGCTTGCCGGCATCATTTTTGGTTAATTTTTTAAAGCTGATATCTTCCGCCATTTTACCGATAATTTTATATTGACATTTCCGACCAACAATTTGTGAAATTTTATTTATTAATTGCTCCGGGGTAAATGAATCTCTGCTGTTAAAACTAATAGCTTGCCCTTGTACTTTTTTAAAAAACTTTACCGCCAACATAAAACCATTGGCTACGTCCTCGGCAAAAACATAACTTCTGGGGCTAATACTTTTTTTAATTTCTAAAGTATTACCGTTTGTGATAGCTTTTAAAATTACCGATATAATCCGCTTATGTAAATCCCCCGGCCCATAAACGTTACCGAACCGACAAATGACTGCGGGTAAATTGTACCGGGCAATATAGCTTTGAATAATTAAGTCGCTGGCGGTTTTGGAAAGATCGTAAGGATTTTCCGGTAATTTTTGCAAATCTTTTTTACTCAAACCCGCTTCCACATATGCTCGATTACTGGAAGCCAAAATTATTCCTTTAATATTCTTTGCCTTCCGACAGGCTTCCAAAACATTATTGGTGCCCATAATATTAAACCCAAACGTCTCGTGTAAAGTGACGACTTTTAATTGAGCAGCCAGATGAAAAACATATTCAATTTTATACTTTGCTAAAGTTTGCTCTAAGCCAGGTAAGTCCAAAATATCGCCTTTAATATTTGTGGTTTTGGTATGCAATCCTTGTCTGACAAAATAGGAATCCTTGGCTAAATTTCTATACAGTACAAAAACTTTTGCTCCGGATTGAATTAAACTTTCCGCCAAGTGCCCGCCAACTAAACCGGTGGCTCCGGTTAACAGGACATTTTTTTGATGTAGTACGTGTTTCATAAATCTTAAAAATATTTCTATAAAATTTTTGCGCCCTGCGGTTCAAATTCATAGGGCAAATGTTTTAAGCCCGCTTTTTCCATTTCCAAAATAAATTGTTTTTTCTCACCGGGCACATAAAAAAGAAAGCACCCGCCTCCCCCGCTACCCATAATCTTTCCACCGTCGGCGCCTTTGCTTAAAGCCAAATCATAAACGCCGTCTAAAAATGGGTCTGACATTTGAGTGGAAATTGTTTTTTTTGTTACCCAATGCTCATTCATAAGTTTGCCAAAATTCCGCAAATTTCCCGCTTCCATTTCCGACTTCATTTGCCTACCAATCTCCATAATTTTCAGCATGGCGGTTTCTACCTGACCTCCGGAAATTTGAGCCTTTTTGCTTTGCTCGCTTAAAATTGCCACTGTATCATGCCGTTTAAAAGTATAAAACATTAAGGCATTATTCTTTAACTCATCGATTAACTCCGGTTTAAATTTCGGTCTATGGGCTTCCACTTTCCCGTTGGTGTCTATGTCCATGGCTAAAAATCCGCCAAAGGCCGCCAAGTACTGATCTTGTTTACCCACCGGTTTATTTAAAATATCAATTTCAATATGAAAGGCTAATTCAGCTAACTCTTGGGCTGTTAATTCTTTTTGACCGTCAAATGCCTGTAAGGCTTTAAGCACTCCCACTAAATAACTACCTGAAGAACCCATACCGGTGCCGGGTGGCAAATCGGCAAAAGACACAACTTCTAGCCCTCCTGCCGGTAATCCGACTTTTTTTATGGCCTCTCTGGCTAAATCATGTTTCACTTCTTCCAAATTATTTGCCACTTCGGCATCCGAGTGAGTGACACGGATTAAACTCTCCACTTGAGAACGGTTCACCGCCACATACATATACTTGTTAATACACACACTAAACAAAAATCCGCCGTGCTTGGAATAAAAAGCCGGTAAGTCTGTCCCTCCCCCGCCAAGTGGGATTCGAAAAGGAGTGCGAGTTAAAATCATTTGTGTAAAAAATAATTATTAGCGCGATCTAAACAATCCATGTTATCCACTCCAAAAAGTGCCTCGCTATCTTTAATTACATACGCCTGCAATGGCAAATGGCTGTTTAGCATTTCCGGAAACACCTGTTTAGCAAAATCATAAAATTGTGACGGAGGGATTAGCTGAAAAATTTCCGGGGAACATTTATACACTCCACCATTAACGTAAGGGATCTCCGGTCTATTAACTCCTTCGTAAAACCCGGTGATTAACCCATCTTTACTTAGTTCCACCACCCCACCGGCAATTCCACTGTTGGGACTTTTTGTCCGGTCAAACAACATTACCGCACATAAGCTATTAACCAACTTGGTATTAATGAAGGCATTAAAATCCAAATCAAACACGTTGTCGCCATAAATTACCAAAAATTCTTTCTCCTGTTTAAAATTTGCTTCGGTTTTTTTTAAGCCCCCGGCCGTACCTAAAATTTCCGGTTCAAAGGAATACTGAATTTTTACCCCCCACTTACTGCCGTCCCCAAAATAATTTGTTACCACTTCTGGAAAATAATGGGTATTAATTACCAAATCATCGACTCCCGCATTTTTCAGTTGGATAATGGTCCGTTCCAAAATTTTCTGTCCGCCGACTTCCACCATAACCTTTGGCTGATTTTCGGTTAAGGGCCGAAGTCTGGTGCCAAGCCCGGCGGCTAAAATAAATGCTTTCATAAAATTGGTAAAACTTTTTCTTTAATATAATCAATACTCCCCTGAAGCCCCTGCTTAAGTGATGTCTTCGGAGCCCACCCGAGTGCTTTTGCTTTTGTAATATCCGCTAAATTTTCTTGTGCTTCACCGGCCTGGTTTGGCCTTAAGTCGGGTTGAAGCGAAGTATTTAATAGCCCGGCAATCGTTTGATAAATTTCCATAATCGACACATTACTGCCGGTACCTAAATTATATACCTGTCCGTTGGTGCGGTCATCATGCATGGCCAAAATATGAAAATCGTTAATATCGTCTACATGAATAAAATCCCGGCGCTTACTACCATCACCAAAAATTACAGGCCGTTCCCCTTTTAATAGTTTAATAATAAAAGCGCTAAATACCGGTGGAATTGTGCGCCGGTAATCTTGTCTTGGTCCATAGACATTAAAATAACGTAACGCTGTGGTCTTTAATCCATAAAAACGCTCAAAACCCTGACCAAAATACTTTGTAGCCATTTTTGACACGGCATAAAAAGATTCCGGATGCTCATCTTCTTCCGGGGTTGGTAAAATTTTACTGCCTTCATAAATGGCAGAACTCTCCGCATAGATAACTTTTCGGACCTTGGCTTTAGCCGAGGCCAAAAATACATTTACTGTTCCTGTCACATTTATATCCGCGGTTTCAAGCGGGTCATGTTGGCAATCAATAATACTGTTTTTTGCGGCAAAATGAAACACGGTATCAATCCCTTCAAACAAAGGATAAATATCTTTGGACCGGATATCCATTTTATGAAAGGCCACCTGCTTCGGCACTTGTTCCATTACCCCGTAGCTCAAATTGTCTACCCCGACTACTTCGTAGCCTTCTTTAACAAGCCTGTCCGCCAAATTACTACCGATAAACCCGGCTATACCGGTAATAAGAATTTTTTTGTTCATATATGTTAATTTAATTAAAAATAAAGACGGCTCACAAGCCAGATTCATATTCAAATCAAATCTGCATTTTTAAGTACCATTAAGACAACCAACTTCATATACGATAAAAGTCAGGGGTTTCCATACCGGGACGCAATTTGCAATATTCATTATTTAAAAAATGTATGGCCCCATCAAAAGGCTGGTGTCTTACTTCCCATTTTTTATAAAAAAATTCTTGGTTAATTTGCGAGTACTTATTTGCGGCAAAACTTGACTGCATTTTCCAGCCCGGATCTTCATCTTGTGCAACAACATTTTTTACTCCCAAACAATAAATGTTGTGCAAATGTTTTTTGGGCATAACCTTTCGACCTTGTGCTTGAGCAAGTCTTAAGGCATAGTCCCCGTCCTCAAACCCCATTCCGGCGAACCGCTCATCAAACCAACCAACCCGCTTTATTGTTTGTTTTGAAATAAAAAAATGACTCCAGCTATTGTTAATTATTGCACTATCAAAAGCTGTAATCTGCAAATTTACAGATAACTTAAATATTGAATTGATAAACAAGTCATCATTAAGAACCAAAACCTTCTCGGTTGGCGAATTTAAAACCGCCTGATTCCAGCATTTAGCCAACGCCTGATGCTCATTATATGCAATAATCTTCGCAGAGGAATTTTGTTGTAGAAATTCCGTGGCGTTTCTTAAATACTCTTGCTGTTTGATCTGATCATAATAGCCGTTTAGAATATAAATTTTCTTGTATTCGGGGAAAATTCTTTCTAAACTTTTAACCAATGGCTTAAAATATTTTTCAAACCTATTTATATAAGTAACTACGCAGATGGAATATCTAAGCATAAACATTAATTAGTTTTACCAACTCTTTGCATTATTGTTAAACCGTTGCACCAGGAATAATGGGTAATTAGCCAATCGCCAACACAATCTACGAAGTTTTTCTTTTCATTCAAACGACCTCCCAAATATTCCTCTATAGCTCGGATGACGCCTCTTTCATTATACCAACCTACACCGTAACTACCATCCTGCCTTCGATAACTTGACTCCAAGTGGGTATCATGAAAAACTACCGTGGCATTTGGCGATAAAAAAGGAAACCAGGCTTTAATTTCCTGAACCGTATGACCATATTCATGACTGGTATCTATAAACAGAAAATCAATTTCTTTAGGTGACTGTTTAGTTTCCGCCCAGTCTCTAAACTTTTGAGCAAATACGACATCGTCGCTTTGAATAAAATTCCAACTTGGATAATCCGAAGCTTTAGAGCAATCATTTATATCAACACTCAATAACGTGCTCCCGCAAAGCCTCGCTGCCCTGGACAGAACAAAAGTACTCTCCCCCGTGTTAACCCCTAACTCAACAATTAATTTTGGCTTTACACTCATAACGGAGGCAAACAAAGCATACAAGTGATCACTAATATCTGTTTTAATTTGGGATCTTTCCTGAATTTCAGTCAGCACTCGAGAACTTGCTGGGACAATTTTTTTCTTTTTATTTAAATGCTTTACTAAAAAATTTAAAATAGGGTTTAATTTACCATAAAACATTAGTCCGATCTTACGATGTAGTTTTGTGCGAAATTTATTGTCTATCATATAATTTTATTATTTGTTAAACATACTATTTACTAAACCCAATTCTTTTTAATGCCTTTCCAAAAAAAAGTCGGAAGAGCGTTAAATCCTCCTCTTCAAAAAAACCCAAAAATAGATATATACCCAAAAATAGAATCACACTGGCTGGTCCGATAATAACTAGGCCGATTATGTTATAAACCAGCTTGATAATTAAAAATTTTATAATAAAAGCAAAAAGTGTCCCCGCGACCAACAGCCTCCATAGCAACTTGAAATAAAAAGCTACAATATCAGTAAAACCAAAAAGTTCTTTTTCGCTTTGATAAAATAAATACAAAATTGGCAAGACGCCAATTAAGTATGCCCAAGCCACCCCGACAATACCAAAAGGCTTAATAAGTAAAACTAATGCGACCAAATTAATTATTGCCAGGACAAACGTCCATTTGGCCAATTTCTTTTCTTTATTCATCCCCAATAAAAAATTATATAGTATCCCGTATATAGAAAGTATCCAATAAGTTAAACACAAAATCAATAATACAACGTAACCATTATTCACAAAATCCTGGCCTAGCCAATAAAATAAAATTTCTTTTCCAAAAAGCGCCAGACTAAATGCAATAGAAAAAGAGACAACCACTAAATTTCTAATAACCTTTCTATAAATTATTCCTAAATTGCTTGTTTCGTTCTTGCTCGATAACTCTGTCGCTAGAGGGAAAAAAATACCACCTAAACTACCGGTCACATTAGCTGTTTTCATGGCCACGTTTCCAGATAGGCTATAAAAAGTAAGTTGGGTTGGATTTAAAAAAATAGGAATTAATAACCTATCTAAATTATTGAGTAGATTATTGTTAAAATTTGAAAAGGCCACCACCAAACCAAAACTATAAAGTTCTTTTACTTTCTCTCGATCAAAGCTAAAACGAAATTTCAGTTCCGGTAATAACTCCTTTGATTTAATATAATATAAATATGCCAGCCCGATAAACGACAATAAATTTGCAAGCATAATAACTTTCAGCTGAAAACCAAAAAATAAAAGTATCACCACGGAAAAATTATATACCACTAACTGCAATACGCTTAACTTATTAACAATATCAAAACGTTGCAGTGCGATTGAAATACTGCTGAAAATCGTTGTAAATGAATTTACAAAAAAAACCATCCCAGCCAAAAGAAACACTATAAAAATATGCTGTTGGCTGACACCCTGTATTTTAAACATTTGTAGAAAAAACTTGCCAATCACGAAAAAAACTCCCAGACCAAATAAACCAATAAACCAATAAAGAGAGTAGGCGTTATTTACGATTTTTTGCAGATTAGTAAAATCCCCAATCGCTTTGTATTGTGTAATAAATTTACTCAAGCCAGCACTCAAACCCAGGTCCAGCAAGGATAAAAAAGCAATGATTGTGTTAGCTAAAATCAATATTCCATATTCTGTGGCACCTAAACCCTTAACAATTAAGGGTACAGTGATGACTGAAACCAGTATCGGAATGCCAAACCCTAACAGGCTATAGCTAACATTTTTCAAAATTTTATAAGATGTTGAGGTCTGATCCATATTGATTGATTATACCATATATTAAAGTAAATAGCCCTTAACATTAAGCGTGTTTAATCTGTTAAAACAACCTTTCTGAGAGTGGTAAAATTTTAGCCATTATGGCATAATATAGTGGTAAAATTATGAACTTGACTGACTTAAAAACTCGCACGGAACAATTCAAAAAATTTGTCTTTATTGGGCTTTCCAGTACAGCCATTAACTATGGCGTATTTTTTGTTTTGTTCCAATTTTTCCAGATTTATTATGCTCTTGCCCATGTAATTGGCTATATCTTAGGGGTGGTCTTTGGTTATGCCTTTAACCGCTCCTGGACTTTTGATTCAGTCATCCCAAAAAAGAAAATTGAATTTGTGCTTTATTTTACGGTTTATATTCTTTCCTTAATGACCAGTGTAGCAGTGCTACAAATCTTAGTTGAATTCAGTGGCTTAAACCCCCTAATTGCCAATGTTTTATCAATCGGTATTTCTACATTTACTAATTTTCTCGGTTGTAAATTTTTAGTATTTAATACTAATGCCATTGAGAAACTCAAAAAGATTTTTATTTATTTTACCCCGGCATTTTGGATTATTTTTGGTCTTAAATTAATAAGTTCCGCACTGTTTGGATCGCGCTTTATTACAGAAGGCTTTATACCGTTTCTAAAATACTTTGCCTTAAATCTTGGAAATCCTTACTCTCATTTTTCTACACTTGGAGAAAGGATATTCCCCTACCCCGGAGGGATGCTTTACGTCCTAGGTTTACCTTTCATTCTCGCGTTCCGCAGTCTGCCCGAGTGGCTCACCACAAATTTACATTTTCAGCTTTTGCTAACTAGGATTCCGGTTTTGATTGCCGATGTAGCAATATACCTAATTTTATGTAAAATGCTACCGAGCAAGGAAAAGAAAGTATTCTGGCTCTATTTTGCCTCGCCAATCCTTTTTTATATTAATTACTTTCATGGCCAACTAGATGCCATTCCAACCGCGCTGTTATTTTTATCCCTTTGGGCATTATTAAAAAAGGAAAACTCCCTAAGCTTTATCCTATTAGGCATTGGACTGGCAACCAAAACTCATATCATCGCCACCATTCCTTTTTACCTAATTTATATATACCGCAATAATTTTGGGGTTAAAAAAATTACCAAACTGGCGGGTCTTACTGCCTTGGCATTTTTAATATGTAACCCTTTTCTATTCTCTTCCGGGTTTTTAGATATGGTCTTCAATAATCCAGAGCAAAAAAGATTGTTTGATTTAAGTGTAAATTTTGGACTTAACAACCTAATCTTTTTTATTGCCCCGGCTTCGATAGTTTGGATTTTTTACAAATTTGCCAACTACAAAAAATTAAACTTTGATTCCCTACTTTTGACCTTAGGATTAACCTATATTGCCTTAATAGCGCTGGTCCCTCCCATGCAAGGATGGTATTACTGGTCACTACCATTTTTAATTTTCTTTTTTATTAAATTTAAAGATTCCAACAGTTTAGGCTTGTGGGCTTTAAATTTGGCATACTTAGCTTATTTTGCCGTAGCAAAAAATGGCGATTTATTTGCCAGCATGACACCATCATTAAATTTCGTTAAGGGGTTAGCAGAACCATACTCTTTATTAATAAATATCGGAATAAATTCGGAAAAACTGCAGAATATTGCCTTTACGGCTTTGGAATCAATTTTGATTGTATGCAGTCTTTGGGCCTATCAAATCGGTACATCCAATACCGAACAATTTCAAAAAAAGAAATCTCGTTTTGTCATTGGTATTGGTGGCGATTCCGGTGTGGGCAAATCAACTTTTGCCAAACTTTTAGAAAAACTTTTTGGTGAGTCTAACTCCACTTTACTAAACGGCGACGACGTTCATAAATGGGAACGAGGAGACAGCAGATGGCAAATTGCTTCCCACTTAAACCCCGCCGGGAACCGTATTCATTTAGACTTTGACCATGCCTTAAAGCTTTTATCCGGAGAAAAAATACAACGGGAAAATTATGACCATTCCACCGGAAAATTTACTTCTCCCATTGAGATAAAACCTAAAAAATTTATTACCCAACAAGGACTAATGCCATTTCTTTTGGAAGAAATGCGCCATTTACATGATGTAAAAATATTTATGGAAGTTGACGAACCGTTACGAAAAGAGTGGAAAATTGAACGTGACACAAAAGAACGCGGTTACCAGAATGCGGAAGTGGAAAAAGAATTACTCCGTCGACAAGAAGATTCAAAAATCTATATTGAGCCCCAAAAGGAATTTGCAGACTGGATTATTAAACATTATAAAAATTCAGAGAACGTATTGATTTCCGAGCACATTTTTAAAAATTCGGTATTTTTAGATGACCTGGCGGAAGTCTTTAAAAACTTTCCGAATTTAAAAATTGAGCACAGCTATCCTGACCTCAAATTCCAAAAATTAAAAATATCAGGGAATGTAACAAAACAAGAGATTACTGAAACTGCATACCGGCTATTCCCCAACCTTTTTGACCTTCTCGAAAACCAACCTGAGTTTGAGGATGGTCTGGCTGGAGTTGAGCAATTACTATTTATTAACTACCTAAATTATTTTCAAAAACTTCGTGGAAATTACGATGCTGGCCGATTATCTTAAATATTCAAAAAAACTTGGGGGTGACCCGGCCTTCTGCCAAGGTGCCGGAGGCAACACCTCAGTTAAAATAAATAATTCCCTTTACGTTAAGTCTTCCGGGGTTTTGTTAAAAAATTTAAAAAAAAATTCTGGCTATGTTTGCTGTGATTTTTTACCCTTAAAAAAATTCTTCTCCAAGCCTTTCCCCATAAACTCCCAATGGGAAAATAAATTTAACCAGGAAGCACTTAAGAACCTAAATTTGAAAAAAAGTTTTGGCTCCCCTTCTATTGAAACCGGACTACACGCCATAATTAACTCTCCATACATTTTTCATACCCACAATGCCTACGCCAATATTTTTAATTTTATGCGTAGTGGGGAAAAACTCCTGAAAAATATTTTTACAAATGGAGAAATTTTAGTTATCGGTTATCGTAGCCCCGGTATAGGGTTAGCACGAGAACTCCACATCAAGCAAAAACAATTAAAAAGCCTTCCGGCGGTAATTTTTTTAAAAAACCATGGCCTAATAACACACGGAAAAAGTGCTAAAGAAGCCTATAATCTTACTTTACAGGCCACCAAAAAAATCCAGGCCTATTTAAAAACCAAAGGTCAGAACAAAGCATTCCTAGTAACCAACCAACCCGTAACTTTTAAGCGTCATCTTTTCCCTGATTCCGCGGTGTTTTCTCAAGTCAACTTTAATTCCTTACCAAACGAAAAAAAACAAATCTACTTTGAAATTTGCTCGGTGGTAAATTTTACACTTAACTCAATTAAAAAACTGGGTGGCATACCAACGTACCTAAAAAAGTCCGATATCAATTACATACAAAATATGGACAAGGAAAAAATGAGAATTAAAATGCTCAACCATGATTAAAATCGCGCACCGCTTAAATAGTATTAAACAACTCGCCTCCCTGCCCTCGGAGTTTGGTGTAGAAATAGACATCCGGAATAATTCCGATGGGAAAATTTATTTAAACCACGACTTTGGCACCGGCGACTTATTAGATGACTATTTAAAAAACTATCATCACCGGTTTATTATTTTTAATATAAAAGAAGCCGGTGCCGAAAACCAATGCATTGAACTGGCAAAAAAATACGGGATATCTAAAGAAAATTATTTTATACTAGATGTGGAATTCCCCTATCTTTATCAAGCCAGTCGAAATCAAGGAATAAAAGAAATTGCGGTGCGCTACAGCGAGGCTGAACCTATAGAATTTGCCGAGGCGCAAAAAGGCTTCGTAAATTGGGTTTGGATAGATACAAACACCAAATTACCACTTAACGAAAACATTGTGTCCAGATTGAAAGAATTTAAAACCTGTCTGGTCTCCCCCGACCGGTGGGGACGTCCGCAAGATATCCTGCCTTACCAAAAGCATATTAAGGATTTAAAGCTAGAGCTAGATGCGGTAATGTGTGGTGAAGAATATTTAAATCTTTGGAACTAAATTATGCAAATAATCATTCCTATGGCCGGGAGCGGTAAAAGGTTTACCACAGCCGGGCATAAAACCATAAAACCGTTAATTGTGGTTGATGGAAAGCCAATTATTGAATACGTCATAAATCTTTTCCCGGGAGAAGATAATTTTTTATTTATTTGCAATAAAGAACATTTACAAAATACCGAACTTAAAAATATTCTGTTAAAGTTAAAACCCCAAGCGAGCATTGTTGGCATAGACCCCCACCAACTTGGTCCAGTTCACAGTGTAATGCTCGCCAAAGAATCTATTTTAGATGACGAACAGGCAATAATAAATTACTGTGATTTTGATATGACTTGGGACTATAAAAATTTTAAAACCCAGGTTAATCACAGCAATGCCGACGGTATTGTAATAACCTACGCCGGATTTCACCCTCATCTGCTTGGCCCAAATTTTTACGCCGGGGTAAAAACAGACAGTGCCGGAAATATTTTAGAAATAAAAGAAAAATACAGTTTTTCTCCCAACAAAATGCAAGCCTGGCATAGTAATGGAACTTACTATTTTAAATCCGGCGAAATAGTAAAAAAATATTTTCAAAAATTGCTGGACGGTCCTGCTCATGATAACGGTGAATACTACTCCAGCATGCCTTATAACTTAATGATTCAAGACGGATTAAAAAATATTATTTACCCGATTGATTATTTTTGTCAGTGGGGAACCCCGGAAGACTTAACTGAATATAAAACTTGGATACAAAGAGCGACAGATAATTACCAACCGACAAACGAAACGGAAGAGCAAATTTTAAACTATTGGAAGAAATTTATTAAACTTAAGTCCTAAACTTTATGATCAATGTGATTCTCATGGCGGGTAAAGGACAGCGCTTTTCCGAAGCCGGTTACAAACAGTCTAAACCCTTAATTCCGGTTTCCGGGAAGCCAATGATCGTTCGTGCCGTAGAAAGCATGCCCAAAGCGGATAAATGGGTCTTTGTCGTACGGCAAGAGCACCTGGAAGAAAAAGAAGTTATAGATACGCTAAAATCGGTAGCCAAAGATGTTAAGGTTTTGGTTGATCCAAACCCCACCGGACAATTAAACTCTTGTTTGGTGACCAAAGAATACTTTAACAATAACGAACCGCTATTTGTCGGTGCATGTGATTTTGGTATGGTTTATGACCAAGAAAAATTTCAGCAATTAATAACATCTGGAACCGCGGATCTGGTTTCTTTCAGCTTTACCGAGCAACCCAATCTGTCACGAAACCCCCAAGCTTGGGGATGGCTCAAACAAGATGATCAAATGCATATCTCCGGTGTATCGGTAAAAATTCCCATTAGCAAAAACCCCTACAGCGACTACGCCATAACCGGTTCTTTTGCTTTTAAAAGTGGGCGGTATTTTTTAAACTTGGCGGAGGAGTTAATTAAACGGGATATTAAAGTAAAGGGTGAATTCTATATTGACTCAATGATTGCCCTAGCCTGTGAGCTTAAACATAACGTTATTTCTTTCCCGGTAAAGTACATTGGCTGGGGCGTGCCTGCAGATTACGAAGAATACGTACTTTGGGAAAAAACTATTTTAGAACCTCAAAACTATCCCCAAGCAGAATTAAAACCGGAGTATAAATTTTGGCATGATTACTTTACCAAAAATTAATTTAAACACTTTTTCGAAACTTCGCCTTTCCCTACCGACAATAATGTTGGCGGTGGTAATTTTAGGTAGCTTCATTTTTCAGGCTAATTTTCGAAATTCGCATTTTCAGGAATGTGATTCTGCCGGGGTCTTTTATCAATTAAAAAACTTCCCCACCAGTGGCTTAAATTTTATCGCGTTATCCTACCAAAATAGCGGTGGTTTGATTTCTAAAGACCAGGCTTACCAAATACTCAACAACCCAAAACTTTCTAAAGTAACAGAACCTTTGTATAAAAAATATTCAAAAGATCTAATTGCGGAAAAATTGTCCGAGTCTTCTCCCGTTGCAACTTTTCGCTATGCCGAAATTAGCCTGCTAGGCATAGTTCCTTTGCCCTATTTTTTACGCACCGCCTTTGCTTTACCTTTAACCACCACTTATTCCCCTGCCGCCGGATTATTTTATGGTTTAATCACCGGCCCAAATGCTTCTTATCAAACATTCATGTCGAGAGTAATAGTACTTAACCTATTACTGTTCCATATTGCGACAGCACTACTATATTTAACCGCCAGAAAACTACAAATAAACCGGTGGCCAGCCAGCATAACATCCATATTTTTTTTGTTTTCAATCAGTTTGTATTCAAGTGGCTTTAGCGCGGGAAGCACAATCTGGATAATTTTTAGTGGGATACTATGGTTATACCTGTTAGCTTTTTATCTTGAGACACCTGATTTGCTAAAAAAGATTTCTGTGGCATCCGGGATTCTGATTTTGTTTAACTACCTAATTGGCCTTTTCTGGCTAAGTTTTATATTGATTTATTGGCTGAAAACTTTACCTCCAGAACCCAATAACAAATTTAAAAATGCCCTTTATGCCTTGGCCAAATTGCTCTGGGCCCAAAAATTTGCTTTATACCTGTTTATGATTTGTCTGATTTGTTTTTATCCGCCTGGCCAAGGCGTAAGAGCGGTAAGTGAGCTTTCGCATTTTGCTTCAGATTTTTACTTTACCATTTTAAATTTCTTTGCATTTAACACTGCCCCTGGTTTATGGGAAATTGTCCAATTTATTTTTGGGTCCTTACTTGTGACCTGGTCGCTGTACTACCTGGTTCAGAACCGACATAAAAACCTATTTAATTCAACTCTACTTGGTATTTTTTCTCTTTATCTTGCTACAGTAATTTTCAAAATATTAGGCTTCGGTCCGACCCGGCATATGCTCTTTTTGGCGCCACCATTATTTTTAACCATTGCTATTTTGACAGAAATGCTTTGGGGAAAGTTTTCTTACTTTCTTAAAATCAGGGGCTACATAGCCACAATTCTTTTTATTGGTCTGTCTGCTATTGGTTTAGTAAGCGTAAACCTAAGACATAAGGTTGCTTTAGATCTAACAACAAACATCGGAGTGGGCACAGATGTGAACGCCGTTGGTATTTTTGATTGTTCCTACAACCTGCTATATCATAACTGGCAACCCGCAACTTTCGTTAATTTTATCAACCCGAAAAATTTTCAAGAACGACAAACCTATTTATACGTTAGTCAGACAACGGAATTTTCCTCAGCTCTAACAGAATGGCAAAAAAAATTCATAATTAACCTGGAAGAACTAAATTCTTATAAAAAAGAAACTAATGCATTTTTTACCGCTTACAATCCGGGTTTTGCCAACAAGCTATTCCTTTTCTCGCGACCAAATAATATATATACTACAAAGTTTAAAATTAATTCCATTGCACCCCGATGAACTTTAGTATTGTTATTCCTTTTTACAATGAGTCCAAAAATATCCCCTTAGTTCTGGAACAGTTTAAATCTTTTGCTTCAAAGTATCAATTTGAGTTGATTTGTATAAACGACGGCTCAAAAGATGATACTAGCATGGTGTTTGAAAAAATCCTTCAAAGCGGACAATACCCGTTTGTAAAATATATATCCTACTCCCCTAATGGCGGTTACGGCCAAGCTATCATGACCGGAGTACGGTCGGCCCAAGGTGATGTTATTGCTTGGACACACAGCGATATGCAAACCCCGGTTACAGATGTTTTTAACGCTTACGATGTGTACCAATTGAAAATCTATAAGTCAAAACTACCGCTCTTAATTAAAGGCTGGCGGACTAACCGAACAATACAACAGGTAATATTAAGTTTTGGTATGGCGATTATTGCTAGTATTATTTTAAGACACAAGCTGTCGGAAATTAATGCCCAGCCTAAACTTTTCCCCAAAAATTTAGTTAAAGAACTAAATAATGCGCCAAAAGATTTTTCTTTGGATCTTTATTTGCTCTGTGTAGCACAAAATTTAGGATACAAAATTGAAACAATCAATGTAAAATTTCCCGACCGCCTGCATGGCCAATCATCCTGGGCGTTTTCCTGGCGCAGTAAACTTAAAACCATTTGGCGTAGTATAAAATATATTTGGAAGTTAAGAAAAGAGGTCTAATTTTCAAGTAAAACAAACGCCGCCCCCGAACTCTCGAGGGCGGCACATTTTTTATACTTTATTATTTTTATACCACTCAATTGTTGTTTTAAGTCCCTTTTCAAAATTTATCTTAGCCGTAAACCCAAACTCTTTTTTAGCCTTTTTGACGTTTAATTTTCTTCTAGGTTGACCATCGGGTTTGGTTTTGTCCCAAACAATTTTACCCTTAAATCCCGTGAGTTTGGCAATCATTTCAACAAGATCTTTTATTTTTATCTCTATATTTGAACCCAAATTTACCGGCTCCGCCTGATTATATTTTAAAGTTGCCAGCACTATTCCCCGAGCGGCATCATCCACATATAAAAATTCTCGACTGGCCTTCCCGGTCCCCCACACTACCACTTGCGGCAGCTTTTTTTTGGTTGCCTCAACAAATTTTTTAATTAAGGCCGGAATGACATGAGAACTTTCCGGTTTAAAATTGTCCCCGGGCCCATACAGGTTTGTTGGCAGTAGATAAATCCCGTTAAACTTATATTGCCTTCTATAGGATTGGAGCATCTCGAGCAGAGCCAGTTTAGCTATGCCATATGGCGCATTAGTACTTTCCGGGTAGCCCTTCCACAAATCCTCTTCCATAAAAGGCATATGCTCAGGAAACTTTGGATAAGCGCAAACTGTACCCACCTGAACAAATTTTTTAACTCCGGCATTTCTGGAGGCTTCAATTAAATTAATTCCCATTATGGCATTGTCATAAAATAACTGTCCGGGAAAATTTTGATTATACCCGATTCCTCCCACATTTGCCGCCAAATGAATAACTAAATCCCTACCCTTGACCGCTTGCTCGGCATTTTTGGCAATCCGAAAATCACGCTGTGCGCTTCGGGGTCGCAAAATATTCTTATCTACCGCCCCGGCACGCAAAAGTTCCTGGTAGACTTTTTTACCGACAAATCCGTGTCCTCCGGTTAGTAAAATTTTTGCTTTTTTTAAATTTAACATTATTTAAATTTTAATACTCTGACCTTGATATAATCTGGAATCAATTCGATACTTTTTCGCCAGTTCCATTTCTTCCGGGAGGAGCTTGTCTAAAACTCCAAACCGACGATGCACCACATTAGTTTCGGCAACAACCACTTTATTGGCTCCAGCCGAAAGTCCCCCGCCGTCTACCCGGAACTCACCGGCCAAACTTTTGGCTTTAACCATTTTAGCCTCTGACTTTGCTACCCTAACACACCAGTCAAAATCACCGGCAATTTTAAATTGTTCATCAAATTGCCCAACCTTTCCGAATAACTCTTTGGTAAACATAAAAAACGGGCCACAAAACATAGAACGAATAAATTCCGACCTGGTAATGTTGTTAAACTCCGGAATGGCTTTGTCTATTTTACTCTTCCAGACCAAAAAAGATTTTCCCATAATATTTACATACCGCTTCACAATAAAAGGAAAATACACTAGCTCCGCCCCTTGTTTAAACAGTTCAACAGCCTCGGACAGAGCCAAAAAGTAACGAACATCGTCCACGTTCCAAAATCCCAAAATTTCCCCTTTGGCCATTTCCACCCCTCTATTCCAACTGGCATACAAAGTTTCCCTCGGCACATTTACCACTTTAAGCCATGGGACATGCTTTTGTTGTTTCTGTAACTCCGCCAGCTCCTCTGCCTGTAAATCGTTACCAATAACAATTACTTCCAAATCCATACTGGTATTTTTTACAAAAGCATTCAGATTATTCAGATAAGTCTGGAGGTGTTTTCCCGGGCGATATAATGAGGTAATAAGAGAAATCATAAACCAATACAAATCTAAATTATTGAATTATCCCGAATGAATTTTCCATGAATAGGTAAAACGGCTTTTGGTAATTTTTTGAAAAACATAATACTTTCGCTGTCTTTATCGTTTTTTGGTTGCCCAGAAACTAATTGAACAAGAAAAACAAAACTAATTGTATGTCGTAAAGACCCGTTCTGAACTTCTTTCAAAAACTCCATGTAACCAAGTAATTTCTTAACCTTTATTTGCAACCCGGTTTCTTTTAATGCAATACGAGCAATTGCCTTGTTTATGGACTCACGAAACATGACTCTGCCACCGGGCAAATGCCAACTCCCGCTGTAAGGTTGTATTTTCCTTTTACAAAGCAAAATGCCTTTTGAAGACTTTATAACCAAGTCAACACAGGTCCTTGGTATACGACTATATATTTTATCGTATTCTTTATTACTTAACCAAATATTTTTTTTCATTTGATTATTTAGCAGTTTTAACCTGTTCCGATACCCAAGCATACATTTTTTCCATACCATCTCTCAACTTCATAGTCGGTTCCCAATTCAATTTTTCTTTGATTAAAGCATTGTCGGAATTCCTCCCTTTTACACCTACCGGACCGGCAATATTTTTTATCTCCAGATGTTTTCCTGAAATCTCGACAACCATATTGGTTAGATCATTTATGGCAATCATTTCTTCCGAGCCGATATTGACCGGTCCGAAAAATTTATCCTGTCTCATAAAACGCAGTATCCCTTCTATGCATTCATCAATGTATAAAAAAGATCGTGTTTGCTTTCCGTCGCCCCAAATTTCTATGGTCCCGCCATCTTTTGCTTCAGCAACCTTCCGACAAATTGCCGCCGGAGCTTTATCACGACCGCCTCTCCAGGCCGTCTCAGGACCAAAAACATTGTGGAAACGCGCCACTCTAACATTTAACCCATAATTTCTTTGATAAGAAAAATATAATCGTTCGGAAAATAACTTCTCCCAACCATACTCACTGTCCGGGTCGGCCGGATAGGCGGAGTCTTCGCTACACAGAGGACTGTCGGGGTTTTGCTGATTACGGCGAGGATAAATACAGGCGGAGGAAGAATAAAATATTTCTTTAATACCAGCCAACTGCCCATAATGTGCAATATTTAAGTTGATTTGCGCGGAATTATGTACCACGTCGGCGTCATGTTCCCCGGTAAAAATGTACCCGGCACCACCCATGTCGGCTGCCAACTGATAAACTTCATCAAAAGGCTGGTCCAATATTTTTTGTACCACTTGCTGATCGCGTAAATCGCCAACAATAAACTCATCGGCTACAGTAGCAGAGAATTCCGGATTTTTTAAGTCCGCTCCCCTAACCCAATAACCTTCGGCTTTTAATCTCTTAACCAAATGACTGCCAATAAACCCCCCGGCACCGCAAACTAAAGCTTTTTTCATAAAATAA
>CAYZEI010000012.1:22658-35216 GCA_964477745.1 uncultured Candidatus Saccharibacteria bacterium
CCTGCTTTAGCTATTTTATCACGTTCCTGTGGGTGACCCAAATAATACCGACATTTCTCAACCATATCATCCATATTTTCAAACACCACAATTTCTTTTCCGGGTATGTAGTATTGGTTAATATCATCATCCGATTTTCCGGTCATTAAAAATCCACCGCAGGCCGGAACCTCAAACACCCGTCCCTTAATGCATTTTTTCCGCATTCCCCTTAATGCCTTTAAATTATCAAAAAAATTATGGCCCACGAATTTATATTTTCCCAGCTCCTTGGTCAAAAATAACTTTCCCACAGATTTAAACATTGCTTTAGTACCCGCAATGTGTGTTTCCGAAAAATTTAAATTTATCCCGCTTTGGGAAAATACGGCAAGCATCTCCTCTTGAGACAACCTACCACCCTGCCACCCGTTTCCAAAAGCCGAAACCTGTAAGTTAGCATTTTCCAAAGCCTGGATATAAGCTCCTCGGTTACCAAATTTCTTCCCCACAAACGTCACTGCATCTTCAATCTTTGCATCTTTCAATCTTTCAATCCTTAAATCTATTAGCGGTTTATATAAATTCTGGTTCGCTCCCCACTGAGTTTTAACAACATTCGTAATTCCATATTTTTTATACCATTCTACGGATTTATTGTCAGTTGTGGAAACTAGAGTAAACAAAGGCGCCCAATATTTAGAAAATATCGGAACCCGCCAGTGGTCGTCAGCAAACCAATTAAAAGTCTTAGTAGAGGTTTTATTTGTAATTTCGGAAATTACTTCCCTCTTTATTTCTTCCGACAATAAATAACAAAAAAGCAAATCCGGCTTTTCTTCTTTTACCCGTTTAAGTAACAAATCATTTGCACCGTCTCTGCCTAACTCCTGAGTGTGAATATCAATCGGGAAAAACTCGGCCTCCACACCGGCCATATTTTTTATGGCGTCAAAAAAATTAGTATACTCTACGGACAAACCGTTTTTCGGCTTGCCATAATCATATTGTAACCCGGCAAATAATACTCTCATAAACTATTTCTTTTTCATAATCTTTACCGGATCCAAACCGTAGGAAATCAAGTCTGCCTCCAGCATTATTCTTACCAATTCTTTAAACTGAACTTTTGGTTTCCATCCAAGCTGTTTTTTCGCTTTATTGGCATTCCCCAAAAGTAAATTTACTTCCTGTGGACGATAATACTTTGGGTCAATGCCAATATATTTTTGCCAATTTTTTATACCAACTAATCCAAAAGCTGTTTCTAAAAACTCTTGGACGGTATGGGTTTGCCCGGTGGCAATAACATAATCATCAGGCTTGTCTTGTTGAAGCATAAGCCACATTGCTTCCACATACTCGGGTGCAAAACCCCAATCTCTTTTGGCATCCAAATTTCCTAAAAATATTTTATCGGTCTTGCCGGCTAAAATAGCTGAAATCCCGCGGGTAATTTTTCTGGTCACAAAAGTTTTACCGCGACGTGGGCTTTCATGATTAAATAAAATTCCGTTGCAAATAAACATATTGTAAGAAATTCGATAATTCTTACAAATTTGATGGGCGAAAACTTTAGACACACCATACGGACTGGCCGGATTAAACGGCGTGGTTTCTTTTTGTGGCGTTTCTAACACATCGCCAAACATTTCACTGGAACCGGCTTGATAAAATTTAGTTTTAATTTTGCTTTCTCTAATTGCGTCAAGCAACCTTAATGTGCCAAGCGCCACGACATTGGCTGTATACTCGGGAATATCAAAGCTTACTCTCACATGGCTTTGAGCGCCAAGATTATAAATTTCCGTTGGTCGGATATTTTTTAGCATCTGGTTTAAATTGGACGCATCCGCCAAATCACCATAGTGCAATAATAATTTCTTATCCGATTTGGAAATGGTATGGGGGTCTTGATACAACTGGTCAATTCGCTCGGTGTTAAACACACTGGCGCGACGGATTATTCCATGAACCTCATAACCTTTAGAAAGCAAAAGTTCGGCTAAATAACTGCCGTCTTGGCCGGTTATCCCTGTAATTAAAGCAATTTTTTTATTCATATAATGTATTATAACAAATTTAGCTAATTAATTATACATTTAGGACTTTCGGGTTTGAGCCAAGTTCGACCTGCCCGCCATGCCTAGATTTGTAAATTTTTAGGAAGTGCTCCACTTTCAAATAAAGCTGAAATAATATCCGTTACTCGAAATAGGCGTTGGCAGGCGGGGGCATTTTTCGAGGATTTTATGAGGCGTACTTGCAGTACGCTGAATAAAACCACAGAAAAATAACTAAGAAATTTGCCAAACGCCGTCAGGGAGTCGGGCTTTGCCCGTCCAATGGCGGCAATCCCGTAGTCCTAAAATTAAAACTGGTGCTCATAGGCAAATGATCCGAAACTAAAGTATAAGGAACTTTGAAATCTTTTACACTCACCTCTTTTGAGACAAAAGTAAAATCTGCATAACTTTGACGATTATTATTACGCTTCCAAGAAATACTGTTACGTGTATTTTTAATCTTATAAATTTTGATAAGATTTTTCATTCCTGCATCTTCAATCATTTTTATACTTTTTGTGCTAGGCATTAAATTAAAATCACCACATAAAATTTTGGGTCCTTTGAGTTTTTTAAAAACCCTTACCAAGCTTTTGGACTGCTTAATTCGTTTTGGGGTATCCAACTTGTCTCCTGGTCTACTTGCACCGTGAAAATTTAACACCCAACAATCCCCTTCCAAGAAGCTAATATTAGCCACTTGTACCGCATTTGTTTCTTTCCCTTTTTTAAAATCCACCTGATCATGTAAGGCTCCGGATAGATACCTGCCAAAATGCCTGTTGACTGTTGCGGTATTTTTATAAAAAATTGCCAAGCCAAGAGTAATTTTATACTTTACTTTCACAGTTTTTCCCAATTCGGTAGAAACCGGAAAAAAAATGTTATTATAACCTTTCAACAATTTTTTAAATTTTTTGTATATATCCGTACGCTCCCCCCTCCAGACTAAAGCGGATTTTTTTGAGTCAAAAACTTCTTGAAAACAAAAAACATCCACTGTTTTTGTTTTTTGTTTAATATAGCTGGTAAATTTCTGGCCCGTAGCTCCACTTTGAATATTTAACGAAAGAAGGTTCATAAAATCAATTTAAAAATTACAAGATTGAAAGATTGAAAGATCAATATATTTAACATTGATTATTATATCACACCCTTTATCTTTAACGGATTTTGAGATAAAATGAGTATATTGTTAACAATAATCTTTAAATTTTTTAATTTTCAATTTAAAATGAAAGTATTATATATTATAACTTCTGCTGATGGTGGCGGTGCCCAAAAATATGTCCTGGACCTAGCCCACAGGTTTAACGGGTCTATTGCTGCAGGCGACCAAGGGGTAGAACTGTTTGAAAACGCAAAAAAACTTAAAGTTAAAACCCACACCTTAAAGCACCTAAAACGCAATATAAGCCCCTGGCATGACTTATTGGCAATTTGGGAAATATATAGCCTTATCCGCAAAGAAAATCCGGATCTGATCCATTTAAATTCCAGCAAGGCCGGTTTTTTGGGAAGCATTGCTGGAAAATTAGCCGGTGTTAAAGTAGTATTTACCGCGCACGGATTTTTTTATTTTGAACGCACTCCCTGGTTATTTAAAATTTCCTACAGCACTCTTGAACGGCTTGCCTCGTTGTGTCGAAATTTAATCATTACCGTTTCCGAGGAAGACCGTAAACAGGCCATTCGCCATCATTTAATCAATCCGGCAAAAATACAAACCATATATAACGGAATCCCGGAAACCAAATTTTTAAATAAATCCGAGGCCAGAAAAACTTTAAGAATAAGCGAACAGGTATTTTTACTTGGAAACGTCGCCCAGCTCTATGACCGCAAGGATATTATTACCTTAATAAGAGCGGTGGATCTAATTCCAACAAATTTAAAAGAAAAAACTAATACAGTGGTAATAGGAGAAGGCCCGGACAGAAAACAATTTGAACAATTAATTAATGAAAAACTGCTAAACCATCTTTTTTTTCTACCGGGTTATAAACCGGATGCCAGTAATTTATTAAAGGCCTTTGATATTTTTGTTCTCAGCTCCCGAAGGGAAGGTTTCCCCTACGTCATTTTAGAGGCCCTGCAGGCCGGCTTGCCGATTATTGCCACAGATGTCGGCGGAGTAAAAGAAGCCTTAGGGGACGCAGGAATTTTAGTTCCACCTGAAGACCCCTCCAAACTTGCCGAAGCTATTATTAGTCTAATAAATAATCCGGCCTTAAAAGAAGACCTATCTGCCAAAGCCTTAAGTCGATCACAAAATTTTACTCAAGAAAAAATGTTTTCAGAAACTGAGATCATATATAAAAAGCTCCTGATTTAAGGAGCTTTTTATATATTGGATACAGCCGAATTATTTCGGGAATGAGTCAACAAACTTTTTTAAATTCTGCGTTAACTCAGGATCAGTGGTTTTTATTGTGGCCACAATACTTCGGGCTTTCTCAAAATCCCCTTTTATGGCATAAATTCTGGCCAAATTTACAAACACCTGAACATTATTGGGATCAATTTTTACCGCCCGTTCCTGCAATTCAAGTGCCTTATCAAGCTGTTTGGCATTAATATAATACTCTGCCATCCATGAGACTTCCGAGTATGAAGTAAAGTCATACCCCTCACCAAAAGCTTTTTCCATAACCGCCACCGCCTCCGGTAATTTATCTTGCATTCGGTAAAGTACCGCCTGCTGGGTCTTTAATACGTTGTCTGTTGGAAAGTTTTTTTCCAGATCCAAAAGAATTTTTTCCGCTTCCGCATATTTCCCCTGAGCAGCTCGAATTTGCACCAAGTTCATATACGGCTCTTCCCTGCCCGGCGCCAACTCAATTGCTTTTTTGGCCGCAGCCTCGGCTTTGGGGTCATTCACATTTTTTATAATATACAAACCACCCAAACGTTGCCAAGTAATTGAGTAATTACTTTGTTCCGCTACCGCTATTTCCGCAAAGCTTGTCGCACTGTCTAGAATCTTTACAGCCAAAGCCTGGTCTTTTGATGCAATATTCCGAACCGCGATATTGGCAAAATCAGCGTAGCGGTTTGCGCTTTCAGTTTTATCAAAATTAAACGGCAAATTGGTCATGAACTCAAAGTAATTCAATGATTTGACTGGATCTACCGATGCATAGGCAAAGCCATAGTTAATATTTTTAGCCACTGACATTGGAGCAAAATTTGCAGCGTAAACCACGTACAACATTACTATTGCTGCCACCCCGCCTGCTACAAGAGGCAACCCCCCCAATGATGAAAGATTTTTTTCTTTCTTTTTATCGCTGGAGCCATCCTGGGATGATATTTGGTAAACATACCCAACAAATCCTAAGAAAACATAAAAAGTTAAACTGGAAGAAACATTATCAAACACCGTCAAATTTTGAATCTGATAGGCAATTAACGCGGCCAACAAAATACTAAATTCTCCCAAAGACAAAATTTGCGCGCGCAGTCCTTTATATAGCCCAATCACGCAAAAACCCAGCATTAATAAATACGGAATCAACCCAATTATTCCATTGGTCACCAAAATTTCTATTATGTAGTTATGTGGTTTATCGAACCAGCTACGGTCAAATTTATAAATTTCCGGATTATAATATTCATTAGCAATAATATAATAATTTTCCGGGCCGGTACCGAGCAACGGACGGTCTTTATATCCTTTAAGAGCCACTTGCCATTGTAAAATACGAGCGTCTGAATTAACCCCTTTTAAATCAAAAATACGTCGAGCCACAGACCCCACCGGCAACCGACTACTAACCGAAAACAACAATCCTGCAACAACCAAAGCCGTTAACACAACCCCTAGTCCAATAATTTTAACTTGTCTGTTTTTACACATGACCAAATAAACAACGGCTGAAATAAAACTACCGACTAGCAAGCCTAATAAGGCTCCACGCGTACCACTTAGAAAGCCGGCCAAGAAAAAGACAAACGCCAAAACAAAATATCCGGATTTAGAAGCAGTATTTTCAGACTGAAAAGCAAAAAACAAACTTATAAACATAGGGATTAATGCAAAACTCCCCAAGTAAATCGGATTCCCTAACGTGGAAGAAACACGAAAAGGTAAGGATGGGTCTTGAATTAACATAGGCAAATGCATCCAGCCAAACAAACCGTTTATAGCGACCACAGATGCTACAGCTAAAAATAACTTTAAGAACTTTTGAAAATAACTACCCGGCATTTGTCCAATGGCCACCACATAAAAATACAGCAAGGTTAAATGTCCTAAATAAAAAGCCCCGCCCATTCTTTCAAAGTTTCCCCACAGGCTACGAACCACGTTTACTCCGGAAAAAGAAGAAATAATATTTATCACCAAAAAAACCATTACCGACAAATGTAACGGATTTTTCCAGTTAGGCCGTAATTGCTTATTTTCCAAAAGTAAATAAATATACAATGGCATCGCCAGCTCAATAAAAATACGGAAGAAGAAGGCTTTGCTGGTTACATAAGGAAACAATAAATCCTTAAACACCCACCAGGAGGCGGTTAATGACAGTACAACTAAAATAAAAAATGCCCATTGAATAATTTTTTTCATCACAGTATGTTTATTTATTTTAAAGATTTAATAAATGCTTCCATGCTTGGCTTTTGATTTGGATCAGATTTAATTACTTGTTCAGCCAAAACTTTTGCATGGGAATAATCCCCTAACTTGGCATAAGTCTTAGCCAGGTCTATATATAGCCCCAGCTCATTCGGCTCAAGCGCAATTGCCTTTTCCAGTAATGGAGCTGTCTTTACATAATCATTTTTTGCTTCAAAATACTGAATATACCAAGCAAATTGCTGTAACTTAGTAAATTGATACCCATCGGCAATCGCTTCATCCCCTACCTTTACTGCTTCGTCAATTTGATCATTTAAATAATAGGACATGGCTAATTGCCATTTTAACTCGGGCCTGTACGGATTATATTGAACTATTTTTTTCGCCACTTCTAACGAATCAGCCCATTGCTTATTGTTTCCAAATAATTGTAATTGTAACTGTAAAACTTCT
Organism: uncultured Candidatus Saccharibacteria bacterium; assembly: GCA_964477745.1. Classification (GTDB taxonomy): domain Bacteria; phylum Patescibacteriota; class Doudnabacteria; order UBA920; family UBA920; genus PALSA-1336. Next base: position 29,742 of record CAYZEI010000012.1, read on the forward strand.
ACCCGCTTAGGCGCCGAGCTCAAAGCTTTATCTAGCGACCCTTGAGCTATATTAATATTTTGCTTATTTACAAAAGCTTGATTTATTTCGTCAATTACTAAACGCATCCACAATAATGGGTCATTCCCAACAGACTCCGTTATTTTTTTCTGGTTTATTGTCGCCTTATCTATTTGCTGTTTAATAAAATCTTCACTTATTTCTGGATTCTGTAAAAATAATAATTTGCTCGCAAAATCAGAATACCGATTTGCAACTTCTTGGGGGTCAAGATTAAAAGGCGTGGCCAGTGCAGACTCAAAATATCCTGCGGCAATTTTTGGGCTATATTCAGTATATGAATAGCCCATATTTACCCGCTGAGCAGCTTGAATAGAGGTAATATTTGAAATATAAACCAAAACTATTACAAACGGTAAGGAAATATAAAAAACAGGTCCTGCATAACGATTTATAAGCTTGTCAGGCTTTAGCTCTGGTTCGGAATCCGTAGATTCGCTCCACAAATACGCAATAAATCCTAAGAAAAGAAAATAAGCGGTACTTGCGGAAACCGTATCAAAAACGAACATATTTTGAACCTGGTAAGCAACTAAGCCGGCAATCAAAATACAAAATTCCAAAGCGTTTAACAACTCCGCTTTATACGCTTTAAAACAAGCGTAAATCGATAAACCAAAACTCATTAAATATACAACCAAACCCACAAGTCCCGTGGTGGTCAAAACTTCCAATATATAATTGTGTGGTTTATCAAACCAAGACGGATCATATTGGTAAAGCTTGGGGTCAAAATACTTAGCAAAAATAACATTATAATTTTCCGGACCAACGCCAATAAGCGGATGATCCTTATAACCCTTCAAAGCAGTACCCCATTGAATTAACCTGGCCTCACTATTACTGTCTTTTATTTTGGTTAAACGATATACGGCTGAATCCGGGGATAATTTATTTCTAAACACAAATACCCCGGCGATTATAACGAACAAAAATACTGCGACACTAATTCCGTATTTTTTCAAATTATTATTTTTGCTCAAAAATAAATAAACAATTAGCCCGACAATGAGTCCAAATCCAATCCCCGCTACCGCTCCTCTAGTCACAGAGGAGAACAAACCGCCTAACTGGAACAAAACCATAGTCCAATAAAAAATTTGCCAGGGACGCTGTTTTTCCTGCACTGCTAAGTACATGGCTAAAAATAAAGGCAAAATCAGATAGCTGGCAAAGAAAATAGGATTTCCAAAAGTCGCGGAAGAGCGAGCCGGTAAAGAAGGGTCTGTAAACAATATTGGACCGCCTAACCACGCTGACAAACCAATTAAAGACACTGCGCCTGCCACAGTGACAAAAGCTTGTAAAAACCTCTTTAAATAGAAGGAGTTTGCTTTACCCAACAATAGTAAATAAAAAAACACTGCCACTAAATGGGCTAAATAATAGATTCCACCCATTCTTTCAAAGTTCCCCCACAGACTGCGATAGACATTTAAACCAAAAATTGCCGAGATTAAACTCACAATCAAAAAACCCAAAATTGATAAATTAAAAGGGTTTTTTAAATTTGGACGCAAATTTTTGTCGGAAATAACTAAGTACAAGTAAAATGGCAAAGCCAATTCTACACAAATACGAAAAAAGAAGGCTTTACTGGTAATAAACGGAAACTGTAATTGAGTAAATACCCAAAACGGGGTCAATAAAGAAACCAGTAGCAAGGTGAAAAAACTATTTAATACGACCTTTTTCATAAAATTTTCGGTTATTAATTCAAATCCTTTAACCGTTTTACTTCTGCTTGATAAATCTTGGTACCTTCCGGATTGCTAACAATTGCTTGTTGCCATAAATCAATAGCACGCTGTCTATTTCCTACCCGCTCTTCAAACTGAGCATATTTTGTTATGACATCAATATATTTATTGGTTTTTTCCAATGCCGTATTATACAAAGCTTCAATGTCTTCCTTTTTAACTTGTTGTTTTTCTTTTAATTGGATTAGATTTATCCAAGCGTAGGAGTTTTTTGGGTTAATTTCCGTTATTTTTTGGTAAGACTCCTCTGCCTTGGAATATTCTTCAGCTTCGGAAAAGGTTAAACCCAAGCCAGCCAAGGCCTGTTCATTTTCTGAGTCAAAGAGAAGCGCTTGGCTATACATATTTTTAGATTTTTCCAATTGCCCCAAACCAAAATACTGTTGTCCTATAAATACATAGGTATTAGCCTTTTCCATATTTGCCCCGTTTGCTGTTGGATTAATTGAAACCAAATATTTTTCGGCTTTTTGTATCTTGTCAATATAAATTTTTTGTTGGTCAACAGTTAACATTCTATTTTTATCAGCCAAACCTTTTGCTGGCAAGCCGGACGGCCGGCTTTTTTGCCATAAAAAAAGACTCCCGGCAATCAGAACAAAAACTATTAAAATAAGACCCAAAATTTTATATCTCATATATAACACTTTACAAGAAAATACGCCTTTTTTCAAGCCTGGAAGAATCACAAAATGGCTCAACCAGGCAAGCCCAAATACAAACCCCACCCTTTGTTGCCAAAGGGTGGGGTCGTCTAAGTTATAACGTTTTAGAAAACGTACCTAAAACTTCAAGACTAGTAAGAAGCTTGCAAAGTCAAAGAATCAGTTGGTAGATTCTTCACTAAGTAGTCATTATTCCAGTCAGAAGTTGTAAGGCCATGGTTCTGGGCAGACACATCAGACCACACCAAGCTGGCGGTAGTAGCCGTAGCTGTAGTGGCAGCTGCCGGTGAGGCAACCGCAGAAGGCTGAGTCATGCTTGTAGAAACATTTTTGGCACCAGTACCGCTGATTGCAACAGTACCTTTTACCACGTAGGTTCTTGTACCGCTGACCTGTTGTTCAGTAGCAGCGTTGAACTCTACAACTAAGTTACCGCCTGCATAGCTTGTGCTAGCAGTTGTACCGGTAACCTGGGTGTTAGTGTCAAAATCCCACAAAGTTGGAGAAGTGACGGTTACACCGGAAGAAGTTGCGATTACAAAGCCCATTTTAGCCCAACCAATAGTGTTTGTGCCACCAGAGCTCAAAGTAAACTTGTACAAAGAATTTGTACCAGCGCTCAAAGAGCTAGAAGGCAAAGCAACTATAGTAACTGTTGGGATAGCCTTATAAACATACAAGTTATTGCTCACAACTACCTGGTTGGTAGTTTGAGAAATGGTACCTGTAGAAGAAGGAGAGGCTTTATAGCTATGCAAGGTGACTTTGGCGTTAGCACCGGAAGTACCGGCACCAAAACCAGTTGCACCTAATACCAAGTCCACAGTCAAAACTTTAGTGCTGTTCGCAGGAACAACAAAGCTTAAGTTGCTGAAAGTGGTGGAGGCATTACCCGGTTGGGTTTGCAATACTGTGCTTCCGTCTTTCAAGACAATGCTTGTTACGTTAGTTGCATCATACAATGAAACAACTATTTCACTTACAGTGTATTGATCGTTAACTGTCGTGTACTTAAACGCGGCAGCAGTCTTAGTCTGATTACCAGCGGAAATCGCGGCAACCGGAGTGGACGGATCCTGAGCAACAGTAATAGAGGCGGCGCCGACGCTGATCACTTGACCAACAGCACCAGCCATTATGCTGGCAGAGGAATTAGCAGTAGTACCATTTACTACGATTCTCGGAGTTATGGAATCAGTTCCATAAGAAGGAACCGCAGGAGCAGAAATGTCAGCGTAGACTTCTACGGCAACAGTTGTGTTCATTGGTAACTTGTAGTTTCCAGAGAAGGTAGAAGTAGCACCTACTGCACCATTAGTAATACCAACAGTGGACTTAACAGTACCGAACATATTGCCGGCAACCATCATTTTCACATTGTTGATATTGCTCAAGCTAGAAGAAGCCGCTAAGGCTAAGTCTATGCTGGAGACATTAATGTCTTCGGAAGAGCTTCCAACCAAGTTAAAAGAAGAAATCTTATACTGGGTTTGAGGCAACGGAGCTGTTTGGCTCGCGTAGGTAGCGTTCTTGCTTAAGCCAGCAGAACCGGTTACGTCGGTCAAAGAGTTACCAAGAACATAGGCTGTTGGTACGCTGTTATAACCTAAGGAAACCATTTTCTGGACATTAGAAGAACCAGCCAATAACACTGCAGTTACAGTGTCATTGTTTGCCAAGTTGTTTGAACCATCGTTGTCAAACATATCAGCATGAACTTCAACAGTCACCGGAGTTCCCGGCTGGACAGTGTAGTTCAAGGTGAATGAAGTTCCGCCACCGGTATAAGCACCAGTGGTTGCAGCCAAAGAGGCAGTAGAACCATATTGAACACCATTTACCAAGATGCGACCATTTCTCAAAGAACCAACAGTGGCCTTAGAAGAAGTAGCACCAAAAGTCATAGTTTCAATCTTTTGAGCTTCACCATAAGCAGTTACTGTGTACTTGGCCAAGGTGACATCGGAACTGCCATCGGTAACATTACCGGAAGCGGAGTTCGTAGCCTTAACAATGGTCATGGTACCAGAGTTGATGCTGTTGGAAAGAGCTGACCCAATTGGGAAAGCTGTGGAAGGAGCAGTTGCTACACCGTATTGAGAGTCAACGAAGTTGACGTCAGCAATATTGCGGATCTGGAACTGGAAGTTCCTGGAAGAACCGTTGATGATGTCAGCCAAAACAGAAACTGTGCGGGTACCAGCTTTTAATGTTATCGGGCTAAAGCCGAAGGTAACATAGCCGTTGGCATCCATAGTTTGAGTTTGAGCAACTTGGGTACCGTCAATTCTCAAGCGGAAATTGCTTAAATCAGCTTGTTGGACAGTGCCGATGTTGCGGATAATCAAACGAGACATTGTCATGTCGCGGTTGTTTACCGATACATTGCTGCGGAAGACTTCAGTGTCGATGGCTGGGTCATAAGCGCCATTGGACGGGGTTACCGTTCCAAAAGAAACATAGGCCAAGTCAGAGCCGACATTGGAGGTGGTAATCAAATTACCGGAGATGCTTACAGTGGCCGGGGTGCCGTTAGCAACAGTGAACGAAGTCAACTGTACGCCAATGGTTTTGCCGGAGGAAGTGTTAGCTGGGATTTCAGCGACCACGGAAATTGTTTGTCCGCCATTAACGGTGAACAAGCCATTCGGGTTGCTAAAAGTGACCAAGCTAGAACCGCCAACTGAAGCAGAGTCAGTCAAACGAGTGTCTCCGTTAAAGAGATAGACGTTAGAAAGATCGGAGTCAGAGGACACGCCAATTCTCTTAACCTGCAACTGAGTAACAGTGCCGGTACCGGAGAAATTGAACTTGGCCAAAGTTACAACGCTTTTTACAGCGGTGGCAACGGCCAAGGTGCTGGCTGCCGGGGAGTCAGAAGCCAACATGGCGCTGACGGAACCGGAAATCACTGATGGTGGGTTAACACCAGGAACTAACGCAGTTGGGCTAAGCTGACCCGCAACGCGAGCAGCCATAACACCAGTCTG
>CAYZEI010000013.1:0-33531 GCA_964477745.1 uncultured Candidatus Saccharibacteria bacterium
TTTAGCATATAGCATTTAGCATATAGCATTTAGCATTTAGCATATAGCATATAGCATTTAGTAGATAGAATATAGTGGGGAGGCAATTTAACATTAGAAAGATGGAGAAACAAAAGATTCAAAATTTTACAGATTTAATTGTCTGGCAGAAAGGCCATAAATTGGTTTTGGAAGTTTATAAGCAAACAAAAAAATTTCCTAAAGATGAATTATTTGGATTGGTATCACAGATACGCAGAGCTTCTGTTTCTATTACTTCTAATATAGCCGAAGGGTTTGGTAGGTTTTCTGAAAAAGAGAAACTCCATTTTTATTCATTTGCTTATGGTTCTTTAATGGAGGTTCAAAATCAAATAATAATTGCCAAAGATCTCGGGTTTATTAACGAAGAAGAGATGTCAAATATAGTGCCTTTAGCCACAGAAGTTGCAAAAATGCTCCAAGTTTTAATAAGTAGAATAAAACTAAAAAGCAATTAATTTTTTAAAATCACGCACCACTACTATATACTATATACTAGCTACTATATGCTATAATTTAAATATGCAATTCCCCGTCCCACAATTTACCGATGTCGAAGACCGAATTATCGGTTCACTGACAATAAAACAGTTTGGTATTATTTTTGGAGCAGGAGTAATAATTTTTTTGGGTTATTCCACTACCAAAAGCATTTTAGTGGCAATCTTTCTTTTTGTTCTGTTTGGTGTACCGGCAATCGCTTTGGCTTTTGCCAAAATTAACGGCCGGCCAATATATAATAGCATCGGGTATTTTATTAATTTTTTTATGAGCCCAAAGATAATGGTCTTTCACAAACAGGCCAGGTCTCAGAAACAAGCCCAGACAGAAAGTGCTAAAAATTCAGTATCTAAAGAAGCAACCAGCCCTATGGTCACCCCGGCAGATACCAAAGAAAATTTACGGAAAGTCCAGCAATTGTTAAGAGATACGCAAGGCCAAGAAGAAGAGATGCTTAAGTCTAGAAGCAAAAATTAAGTTTACCAAAACACGTCGTTTTATGAAATTAGAAATGCAAAACAAAAAAGGGCAAATCGGTAAAAGCACACAAAGCTTTTTAAAGATATCCGAAATCAAAAATGATTGCGTGGTGCTAGACGACGGCGGTTTGAGGGCGATTGTGGCGGTTTCCAGTACGAATTTTGATTTAAAAAGTCAGGACGAGCAAAATTCTATTATTTTCAATTTCCAAAGATTCTTGAATTCTTTGGATTTTTCCGTACAAATTTTAATGCAAAGTCGGAAAATGGAAATTGGCGGGTATTTGGAAAAGTTGAAGCGTTTGGCTGAAAAGCAAACTAATGAATTACTCAGGGTTCAAACCGCTGAATACACGGAATTCATTAGCCGGCTAATTGAAAATGCCAGCATTATGAACAAGAATTTTTATGTTATTGTTCCCTTAGGCGAAAGTATTTTTCCTGCTGCATCGGGATTTTTAGGTAATTTATTCGGCGGTGGCAAAGCTAAACAAATAGAAGAAAAAATGGAAAATTTTGAAAAAGCTAAAGAAAAACTGGACACTCGGGTATCGGCGGTAATGTCCAATTTATCCGGAGTGGGGATTCGAGGACAGAGATTAAAAACTGAAGAAATTATTCAGCTTTATTATAACTCCTATAATTTCGAAGCCGCACCGTTAATTGATCCGGGACAGTTGAAAGATATTAAGTTAGACAAATAAATTTATACTATGTCAATTTTTGGCAAAATCAATGAACAGGAGCTGGAAGAAAAGAAACTGGAACTGAAGGAAAAAGAAACGGAGCATAGTTTAAGCTCCAGCTTAAGCGCGTTGGAAAACACTTACCGCGAGGGTTTAACCACGCTAAGGGATTTAATCGCTCCATCCAGTTTAAAGTTTGAAAGTTCGCATTTTGAACTTAACGGCAAATTTGGCCGTAGTTTCTTTGTTTTGGCTTATCCGCGGTTTTTGTCTACCAATTGGCTGTCTTTTATTATCCAAGCCGAAGGTGCACTGGATTTGTCTATGTTTATTTACCCAATTGATTCGGCGGATATTTTAAAAAAGTTAAAATCTAAAGTCGGGGAAATCGGCTCGCAAATGTCCATGAACCAGGAAAAGGGTATGGTGCGTGATCCGATGCTTGAGACTGCTTATAAAGATGTGGAAAGTCTGCGCGATAACTTAATGCAGGGGACAGAAAAATATTTTCGGTTTGCTTTGTATTTCACAATTTATGCCAGTGATCTTAAAGAATTGGATAAATTTTCTTCTACATTGGAAAGTGCGCTCGGTGCTAAATTGATTGTGACCAAACGGGCATTAATGCAAACTCAAAACGGCTTAAATTCCACTTTGCCTTTGGGGGTAGATGAACTGGACGTGGCTTGCAACATGAATACCGGCCCGTTGTCTTCCTGTTTTCCTTTCGTGTCGTCCGATTTAACCTCTAACGACGGAATTTTGTACGGAATAAATCGGCACAATAACAGTTTAATTTTGTTTGACCGGTTTGCAATGGAAAATGCCAATGCCGTGGTTTTTGCCAAATCCGGTGCCGGAAAATCTTACGCCGTAAAATTAGAAGTTTTACGTAGTTTAATGGTGGGAACCGAAGTAATTATTGTTGACCCGGAAAATGAATATCAACATTTAGCCCAGGCCGTGGGTGGGACTTATTTAAACGTCTCGTTAAATTCCGATTCCCGAATAAACCCGTTCGATCTGCCTGCTGCCATTGAAGGTGAAGACAACAGCGACGTGTTACGAAGTGCGGTTATTAATTTGCTTGGGCTTTTTAGTTTAATGATTGGCAAATTAAATCCGACCGAAGAAGCGTTAATGGATAAAGCTATATGGCAAACTTACGCCAAAAAAGATATTACGGCGAACATGGCGGATTTTCGTGGCGTGGAATATCCGACCATGAATGATTTGGTGGAAATTTTAAACGGTATGGTTGGTGCGGAAGGCTTGGCTCAACGTTTGGAAAAATATACTCAAGGAACTTTTGGCGGGCTATTAAACCAGCAAACTAATGTGGTGTTAAATAATCAGTTAGTGGTGTTTTCCATTCGTGACCTTGAGGAATCTTTGCGGCCGATTGCCATGTATATTATTTTAAACTTTATTTGGAACATAGTTCGTAGTGAACTTAAAAAACGCATTTTGGCCGTAGACGAAGCCTGGATTTTAATGCAACACGAAGACAGTGCGCGCTTTTTGTTTGGTATTGCCAAACGCGCCCGTAAATATTATTTGGGCCTAACAACCATTACTCAAGATGTGGCCGACTTTTTGGCCTCGCCATACGGTAAACCGATTGTGACTAACTCTTCTATTCAAATGTTGTTAAAACAAAGTCCGGCGGCCATTAATGTTATTGCGGAAACGTTCTTTTTAACCGAAGGCGAAAAATACTTGTTGCTGGAAAGTGAAGTTGGTGAGGGGATTTTCTTTGCGGGTCTTAAGCACGCGGCAATTAAAATATACGCTTCATATGTAGAAGACCAAATAATTACCACCGACCCAAAGCAACTTTTGGAAATTCAGGATAGTCAGGAGAAGCTGTCTTAAATTTCTAATTTCTAATTCCTAATTTCTAAACAAATCCTAAATTTTAAATCCAAATTTTCAAACCAATTCGTTTGGGGTTTAAGATTTGGAATTTGTTTAGGATTTAGTGTTTAGTATTTAGGATTTTTTACATGGCCGATACTGCAACAACCCAAGATCCGGAACTGCAAGACGCAAATCTGGGTCAGGCCGGAGACAGTCAGCAGAATGACAAGCCCAACCCAAACGAGGTTAAAATCCGCGAGCCTTTTGAAATTGGGGGGGCATTACATATTATTTACGATATTGAAGTAGATAAAAAAGGCAAAAGAACATCCAACTGGAGAATAAAAGAAGGTTCTCAGGTAGAGGTCTCTGGTAGTGGCTTAGAAATTTATGACCAAATAAATTTGCATATTGCCGGTGGGGTGTATTTGCAAAAAAATATAGACCGCCAAGCCGGTGGCAGACTTTTGGATTTTACGGTTAGCGATGAAATAAAAGATTTATTTGCCGAAGGTGCGGAAATAGAATTGGAATTTGTCAGTAACGCCAACCCCGCTAATAATCGGTATTTAAAACAAAAATTTTATTATAAAGGGGAGAGCGCGGAAGAAAAAGCCGAAGCCAAAAAAAAATTGGCGGAAGAACAAGAGTTAAAACAAGCCAAGGAAGGGCAAAGTAGTCCCGGAGCTGTTTCAGAAATAATTAACCGGACCATTGGTGGAACCGCTGAGGCTTTTGGTCAAGGAATGGCGGGAAAGCCAAAACCTCCTGTTGGTGCGGTACCCGGATCGACAGACGTAAATAAAACCACAAACCAAAGAGTGGTATCTGATTCTCAGGCAGATAAAAATATTGACGACGGTCAAGATTTAGTAGCGGAAGAGGAACAGCAGGCTGCAGCCGGTCTTACATCTACTTTGGCTCAAAGCACGGTCGGCGCCGAAGTGGTTGGTGAAGGGTTAACTTCTCAAAGTTCAACTGTTGGAACGGAGTCAATTTCTACTGGCAGTACGATAACCGGAACAGAGTCGGTTTCTTCCGGGGGAACAATAAAAACTTCCGGCACGGTTTCCGGTGGGGCTACAACTTCAGTCTCTGGGCAAGAGCAAGCCGGAGGCACGGTTTCCGGTACGCAAAAGACTTCCGTTTTCGCGACAGACACAGGTGGCGGTACGGCTCAGGCAACCCAAACTGTTTCCGGCTCTAAAACTATCAGCGGGTCTGAAAAAGTTTCAGCGACCGGATCAGCAACACAAAAAATACAAAGTGAAACAAGTACTTCTCAAAATCAACAAGCCGCATCCGTGGAAGGTATTACAAGTCAAAGGACGGCAACTGCTGAAGGGCAATCAACCACAGAAGTTAAGGCAGGGTCAGTTAGCCAGGCGCAAAATAATGCGCAAAGCCAAGAATCGACCGACAAAGTATCGGCCCAAGAAACAGTTCAAGGTCAGCAAAGTATTAAAACTGAATTTAAAACACCACCTGCCCCGGATAAATCTGAAAATGATTTAGGAACAGCAAAAAAATCCACAGAAGTTGGGCAGAAAATAACTGGTCAAGAAAAAGTAGATGAAGGAAAATCTTCCCAAAAACCAACCAAACAAGTCCCTGGGTTCGAAAAAGACAATGCTGGACAGCTAGAAAAAAAATCTTTAAATCAAACATCGGAAAAATCCCCAACCCAAAAAAAACCAGCCCCGACTTCAACCGCCGGATTTGGTGGTGGATTTGGTACGACCGGCGGAACCTTGCCGACGCAGTTGGGAAATTTGAGTGGAACCCTAAATAGATTCAAAGCTAATGAAGTGGCACTGGGAAGCAGATTAGGTTCAGCTAGCGGGAAACAGCCGTTGGTCGCTTTAAAGCAATCCGGTCCAGACCAAAATATTTTAAGCAACGAACCGCAAAGAGCTCCTGGGGGAAAAGGGGATGAGGAGAAAGAAAAATTAGAGGGTAAAAAGGCAGAAGAGCAAGAGGAAAGACCTCTTGCCAGCCCAATGGGTTCGTCACTGTCGCAGGAAGATATGGGGGAAGGTAAAAATCAGGAGTCGTCCGGTAAGCAGGATAAAGAGACTTCGCCCGGAAAACAAAAAAGTGGACAAGATGAAAATCCAGAACAAGAACCGACCGGTCAGCAGGAAGAGTCCGAAGCAGAGCCAGAGCAGGAAGCACGGCAACCCGTTCAGGTCATTCAAAAATCTTCCTCGGCTCAATCTCTAGGTGCTGCGGAGTTAGCTGAAGCGGAAAGGCTGGTAAATACTACCGTGAACGGATATTTACAGAGCTTGGCGATTATTATTTGGTCATCAGCCTTGCCGACTTTTGGCTTGTCTATTTTGTTCGGGGCAGTGGTCGGGGATATTTTGTGGTTGTTAAAAGACTGGGCCATTAAAAAGGCTTTGAGTAAAACCCCGTTACCGAAAAAATTTAGCAGTGTAAATATAAAAGACTTTCGAATTAATTTTAGTCTAGGCATAAAAGCACAAATTGCCTCTTGGAATGCAATTGTGGTGGGAACTGTAATATTTATCGGGTTATTTATTTTTACTATTCTTTGGGGAATTTGTAATTCTTGGGTAACTTATCCAATTAGAGAGACCGGCCTAAAACCAATTTGTGAGGCAATAGACAAAAGTTCTCTTGGGCAAGGTTTAAGTAACTTCCAGTCTACCGGATCTTTTTCCGCCAGTTATAATACCCCAGGCACTTTAATAAGCACCGCGCAGTGGACTGACCAAATAAATAGTTCGGCACAAAAATGGAATATAGATGCGTGCATATTGCGCGTTGTAGTGCAAAAAGAGTCCGGTGGTAATCAAAGTGCAATTGGTTGTGATTGTGCAGCTAACGGTAACCCGCAATTTTGTCCGGACAAAAGGAAAACATATAGCAGTGATTATCAGTTTAACTGGCAACAGTGCTCTTATGGAATAGGGTTAACGCAATGGACGATTTATCAAAGTACTTATGCAACTTCTAAAACGGATTTTCGCCGATGGCAAGATTCTTCCACCCCCAGTCGCACCCCGTTTGGTAATCAATTTTATACCGTCAGCGATTTTTTGAATCCGCAAACCAGTTTAGATTTAACCGCAAATAAGTTTAGTCGGGAAATGGCAAAAGGGAAGACCGTGGAAGACGCATTTTGGTCTTATGTCGGCGATTGTCGGTCAACCCCGGATAAATGTTCTGTTCAGACTCAGTATGTTAGAGATCGCATGGCATTGTATAATATATGTAAGACTGGTAACTAAAAATTTCTATGCCCAAACAATATAAAATTTTGCTAATCATCGGGGCTTTTTTTGTTCTTATCTTAGTGGGTTTTTTAATTGTAAACAATTTGTCTTCCCCGAAAAATCCCGGCCCCGGCAGTAATCAGTCTCCCCAGGCCACTTCCACCACTGATGTACCGGATTATTTGTTAAGTGAGGAGAGTGAGGCCAGCTTGAAGGAATTTGTAAAAAACTACGTTAATTTGTATAATAGTTATAGCTACGATGATTACAGTAACTTAACAGCCTTGGGTGATTATCAGACTCAAAGCATGCAGGAACAAGTTTTGGCCAGTATTGCCGAATATGAGAAAACTGTGCCCGCGGGGTATAGGATTATTACCACTGCAGACCCTGCAACTTTTCAATACAGTTATCCTTCGGCAGATAATCTGTCCGCCACTATTTCCGCTAAGGTTAGCGAAGTGTTTGGCGAAGTTCAAACACCTAAGCAGTATAATGTAAATATTCAATTACAAATCGGTCGGCAAAAAGTTGGCTGGCTGGTAAAAGACATAAAAATTAATAAAGAGTAAACAATAAAAATAAAAATATGAATAAAAAAGCAATCGCAATCTTAGGAGCAATTTTTTTGCTTATAGTCGGTACCTTGGGATTTTTAGTCTATTCCAAGTATTCGACCAAAAAAACAACTGATCCTGCTCCGGTTGCTCAGAACCCAATCAGCACAACCACACCGATTGATACCTCAACAACTACCCCGGTGGCTGACCCGGCCTCTAATATTATAAAATTAAGCGGTGACCAGGTCTTGTCTCCGGTGCTTTTTTACAACGGCAGTGGCATTTCGTATTTTGATAACCAGGGCGGTTTATACAAAGCTTCTTTTCAGGATGACGGTGTAAATATTACTTTGGATCAGAAAAAAAAGTTGGATATCCCGGTTAAAAACGGAATTACTAAAATTTTATGGCCAATTAATGGGGATGATTTTATTGCCGAGATTCCGACGCAGAATGACAAAAAAACCTGGAGTTATTTTAACAGTGCCACCGGGATTTACACGGATTTACCAACCCAAATAACAGCAGTGGACTGGATGCCTTCCGGAAAGCAAATTATGTATATTTGGATGGAAAACGGGAAAGCTAGTTTAAATATTAGCGATCCGGATTCTAAAAATTGGAAAGCTTTGGCTGATATGTGGGAAACAGATGACGCCATTAGCGTGTCCCCGGATGGTTTGCAGATTTTGTACTACGAAACTGCCAATTCCGGAGGAGATAACGCGATTAATCTGGTTAGCGCGGATGGCAAAATTTGGAAAAGTATGGTAAAAAACGGTTATAATTTTGGCGTGCTTTGGAGCCCGGACGGTAAGAAATTTATTTTTGCCAAAAAAGATCCAGCTACACAAAAATACCAATTATGGGTTTACAATATCGCCAGTGGAGAAATTAAAAATTTAGGGTTATTTACCACCACCGATAAAACCGTTTGGGATAAGGACAGTAATGTTATATATTCCGCAGTGCCGAATTCCGGGACAATTGGCGAAGGGGTATTAACATCCGATTCTTTTTATCGAATGGATTTGACCACTTTGGAAAGGAAGCAATATCCTGCACCTTCAGGTTCACAAATTGACGGACGAAATTTGTTCTTAAATTCCGTCGGCGACAAGCTTTTATTTAGAAATGCACAAGATGGAGCACTTTATTATTTAGACCTAACTAAATAGTAAATATTTCTACCAGTTGCCTGTTTCATTAATTTTAAACCTTAAAATCCCCGCCTGCACTTGCCTGCTTGGAAATAAATAAACCACAACCAAGATTTATCGATAGTTTAGCCTTGGAATTTTATCTATGATAAGCATGGCGGGCAGGCAAATATCAAATTTTAAATTACAAATAAATTTCAAATGCCAAAATCAGTAAATCTTAAATTGGATATTTGGATTTTGTTTGACATTTGTCATTTGTAATTTGGATTTTTTACGCCTATGTCCAAATCTCAAACTATTTTCGTCTGTTCCAATTGTCAGTATAAAACTCCGCGGTGGCAGGGAAAGTGCACCGAGTGTGGTCAGTGGAATACTCTAGAGCAACAAACTGTGGTAGGAAAACATTCATCTGCAGGCCCGGCGCTTAAATCCGTGGATTTATTTGGCGTGGAGCTTTCTGCGCATAATCGGATTTTAACCGGTATCAGTGAGTTTGATGAAGTAGTCGGCGGAGGTATTGTGCCGGGAAGTTTAATTTTGCTTGGTGGTGACCCGGGGATTGGAAAATCCACCCTGGCCTTGCAATTGTCCATGAATATTACCAACAAAGTATTGTATGTTTCCGGAGAAGAATCTGTCAGCCAAATAAAATTACGCGCTGAGCGCATAAAAAAACAGCACCGGTTGGAGGTCTTGGCCGATACTTCGCTAGACCAAGTTTTGTCTGCCATTGAGTCAATACAACCTGAATTGGTAATAGTAGACTCTATTCAAACAATGTATTCGGAAACCGCCAGTGGAGTTGCCGGCGGAGTGGCACAGGTAACTTCCGCGGTTCAGCAAATTATGCGCCTGGCCAAACAAAGTCATATATCGTTTATTATTATTGGCCATGTGACCAAAGAAGGATATTTAGCCGGGCCAAAAACTTTGGAGCATATGGTAGACACCGTATTGTATTTGGAAGGGGAACGTTTTGCCAGTTTCCGGATTTTGCGTTGTGTAAAAAATCGCTTTGGCACCACCAACGAAGTCGGCGTGTTTGAAATGGCCGGTGGTGGCTTAGTGGAAGTAAAAAACCCCTCACAATTATTTTTAGGTGAAGACAGTATAGAAGCCAGCGGAAATGTTATTACCGCAGTGCTAGAAGGCAGTCGTGCACTTTTGTTGGAAATTCAAGCCTTAACTTCTGTTTCCAGTTTTGGTTACCCTAAACGAACTACCGCGGGTTTTGATAATAACCGCTTGCAACTTTTGGGCGCAATTTTAAGTAAACGCGCAGGTTTAAATTTATCCAATCAGGATATTTATGTTAACGTGGTCGGCGGAATAAAAATAGATGAACCGGCCGCGGATTTAGCTGTAGCATTAGCTGTGGTTTCCAGTATTAAAGATAGTGTAATTAAAGATACAGTGGTAATAGGGGAGCTGGGACTATCCGGCGAAGTGCGTTATGTGCCGAATTTGGAAAAGCGAATTAAAGAAGCCGAAAAACTCGGATTTAAAAGAATTATTTGCCCAAAAAATAAAATAACCGGCAAAGCCGGCAAAATAGAAATTATTCAAGTAAAAACTTTAGCTGAGGCGTTAAAATTTATTTAAAAATGAAAAGAGGAGCAAGACGGCCTTGAGCCGACCGAAATGCTCCCCCTCACTGCAATACCGCTTTATACTTTAGCGGAGCTCAGTGAGAATTTAGGCGATTGCCTTGGAAATCTTGCTCACAGGAGGGACACTCCCGAACTGCGATACTTAGCAGTTAAAATTACCAAGATAATGGCTTCTTATTTCTCCTCCGTTTGCTTTCTTAGGCGAAGGCTTCTTGAGGTGGCGGTGTTGCGCCGTCCTCAGCCAGGCTCTGACATGTGATGCACAGTGGTGCCCATGGAACTGCGTCCAGGCGTCTGGGCCGGATACTTTCGCCACAGTGCAGACACTCACCGAAGCATCCTTCTTCCATCCGTCGCAGGGCCGCACGGACATTTGATCGCAGTTGGGTTTCGCGATCAATCTTGCTAATCTCCAACTCGCGCTCAGACGCAATCTGGACTTTGTCCAGGGGATCAGGCGCGTTTTCGATGGCGATGTCGTTGCGATCTCTGATCGCCTGAGACAATTCCGCCAATTTCAGCTCTAGTGCTGCTTTGTATTTGGCCAATTGCTTATTGGTCACCGTCTTATTTTCTCCTAAGCCTAAGGGATTTCGTCACCTCAAGTGGCGACTAATCCTTCTTGGCATTAGTGAGATTATTCCATAAATTTGTTGTTTTGTCAACGGGCTGAAAAAAATTCTATCAAAAGCTACATAACCTTCCGTAACGGCCGTTACGGAAGGTTATGTGAAAATAAAATAAATTATCAAATAAAATAATTCTACGCGACTCTGTAATTACAGAGTCGCGTAGAATTTGTAAACAGCACAATGGGAACCATTGTGCTGTTTAATCTTGTTATTCAAAATGGATAATGCGGTCTTTGATTTGTTTTTTGAGTAAGGGGTATTTTTTCAAACTTGCATCCTTCGTTAGAATTTTTCTGGCTTCTTGCCGGGCCGGCTCAATGAGTGAAGTGTATTCTACATCAAAATATTTATAATCTATCCCGGCCTGTTCAACGCCGTAAAGCTGGCCAAAGCCACGTTGTTTTAAATCTAGCTCCGCAAGTTCAAACCCGTCTTGGGTTTTAGCAAACTGATCCAAGCGCGTTATAGCATCAGGGTTTTGGTTACTGCAAAAGAGTAAGCAGTAAGATTGATGTTCGGCTCGACCAACGCGTCCGCGGAACTGGTGGAGTTGAGATAGGCCAAAACGTTCCGCGCCTTCTATAATCATGACAGAGGCATTAGGTACATCTACCCCTACTTCCACTACGGAAGTGGCGACTAAAATATTGGTCCGATTTGCGAGGAAGTCCGCCATGGCCGACTCTTTCTCAATTCCTTTTAATCGACCGTGCAGTAGGCCAATTTTAAGCTCTGGGAAGGTATTTTGTAGGGTCTCGGCTTCTCCAACGGCAGATTTTACACCTAATTTATCCGACTCTTCCACAAGAGGAGTAATTACAAACGCTTGTCTGCCGGATTTAATCTGTTGTTCAATAAAATCGTAAGCTTCTGCACGGTTTTGAGGGCTAACAACTTTTGTGGCAATAGGTTTTCGGTTTTTTGGTTTGGCTTTAATTTGCGACAAAGACAGTTCGCCAAAAAATGCAAGCTTTAACGTGCGCGGAATCGGCGTGGCAGTCATTGTTAAAAGGTGTGGGACTCTGACACCAGCTTGGATTAGTTGCGAGCGTTGCTCCACGCCCCAGCGGTGCTGTTCGTCTATTACTACCAATGCTAAATTTTGAAAGTTTACGGTTTTTTGCAATAGGGCATGGGTGCCAAAATAAATTCCCGGCATTCCCTCGGAGATTTCTTTTAGTAATTCCGTTTTCTTTTTTTCCGTGCCATTTACAACGGAATAGGTTTGGGTAAAAAGTACACAGCGAGTATTAAAATTTAATGGTTTGGGCTCCAGAAAGTATTTTTTTGCGGTGTCAAAGTGTTGTTTGGCCAGAATTTCCGTGGGAGCTAAAAATACTACTTGTAAGCCTTCCGTTATTACTTGTAGCGCCGCGGCAAAGGCAACTAAAGTTTTGCCACTTCCAACATCACCTTCCAACAAGCGATTCATTGGTGAGGTTTTTTCAATGTCTTGTAAAATTTCCCAGGCGGCTTTTTTTTGGTCTAAGGTTAGCTCAAACGGCAATCTGGCCAAAAAAGTTTTTATTAAGGTTTGATCAAATGGTACGGCAAAGGATTGCTTTTTTTCCAATTCCAGTTTGGTTTTTTGCGCGGCCAATTGGCTAAAAAAGATTTCTTCAAAAGCCAGGCGTTTTTGGGCCAAGGCTAACAACTCGGCCGATTCCGGAAAGTGGGATTGAATAATAGTTTGGGCTTGAGAAGGTAAGTTTTGAGTTTTTACTAAATCTGTCGGCAAGATGTCCGGCACCTCACCTGCCAGTGGTAAAACCGACTTTATTAAATTGCGTAAGGTTTTCGGGTAGAGCCCGGATTTCAAATGGTAAATCGGCACCAGTCTTGAAGTGTGAACCGGGAAGTCCGAGACTTTTTCGTAAATGGGATTGGTTAACTGTAATTTGCCTTTATAAATTTCCGCTGAGCCGGCCAAAAACAATTCATCGCCGGGCGACAAACTTTTTGCCAAGTAACCTTGATTAAACCAAACAACTTTTAAAGACCCGGTTTCGTCCGAAACTACGCTTTCGGCCAAACTCAATCGGCCATGAAAAGAAAAGCGTGACGTAATGCTTTTTATTGTCACTTTTAAACTTATATTTTCTCCGGGCACCAGCTCCGCTATATTTTTAGTTTTGGTAAAATCCAAATGACGATAAGGGAAATACATGAGTAAATCCCTTGCGGTTAAAACCTCAAGTTTTTTTAAAGCCCCAATTTGGGGCTTTGTAAGTTTTGTAAAGGATTCAATTTTATCATCAATCTTCATAGCTTTCGTTGCGGATTGATAAAATGGTGACTTCGGCCCAGTAGAATTTTCATTTTATGAAACTCTACCGGGTAAACTGTAATTTCATCCAGAAACTCATGGTGCCCTTAGCAGGAGTCGAACCTGCATCTCAGCCTTCGGAGGGCCGCGCTCTATCCATTGAACTATAAGGACCTTATGAGTGACAGGACGAACCAGCTTGTCCGCCGTAGCTTTAGCGAAGGTGGACGGCCTTTCCCTGATAATGGGGAACGCTCTAATCCACTGAGCTACGAAGCCTTTATTGGGAAGTATCTAAAATTTTACCCGGTGCATAATTCTTTGAATGGAAGTTTCCTCAGTCTCGTGATGCTCCGGTAAGTATTGTAATAGAAATTCCCGAGTGGCTTCGGGGTCTTGATCTTCCATCTCTAAAATTAAAGTATTGTTTAAAAATGCTGTGGTGTGGAAAATTATAGTTTTGTGACGGGGATTATTTACAACCCAAAAGTATTTTAACTGTTTGTATGGGTAATGTAGGTTATCAAACTTAATCCCTTTGCTGTTTAGCTCCACATTCACTAGACGGGGGGATTGTCTGGAGAATAAAATTATCAAAATAGTAATTAGGCCTAAGCTAACAGCGGCAAAAATATCACTTTCTACAATGATAAAAAAGGCAATTACTAACACGGAAATGGAAACTAAGGTAATATACCAGCCAATGTTTTTTGGATAATGTCGAAATTCCGGCGCTTGCCAGGTGATGTTTTTGTTTTGTTCAGTCATATTTTTGTCTTTCTGGCGGAGAGGGAGGGATTCGAACCCTCGGTACCCGTAAAGGTACTCCAGTTTTCAAGACTGGTGCACTAAACCACTATGCGACCTCTCCAAATAAATTAGTTTAAGTTAGGAAATTAGCAAGTCTTGTGGTTTTGGACTTACGGACCTTCTATTAAATAAACATGATTTGAGTAAATACTCTTCGCCTGTATTTTTTAGAACAAATAACCAATCGTATGAATGCTCTTTAGGTTTTTTGATTACGTAGCCGTTAGAATTAGAATGAATTCTGCGAAGATCAACTTCCTTTATGCTTGTAAAGCGAACCTGTACTCTTTTTAACCCTTCTGGGGTATCTAAAATTAAATCATATGCCGCTGACTCAGTAACAGGCAATGCAACATCAAAGCCCATTTTTGTGAAAGTTGCAATGGCCCGAGTTACAGCGATATCTCCTTTTCTTTGAGTTATTCGCATGAATATATTATAGAGGTAGGGTTAATTGTTGTAAATAGTAAAACAAAACAGCACCTGCTCTAGAAAGGTGCTGTTTTTTATTGGTTTCAGGACAGGAGACTGGTGGGGTTTGTTGCCTAATGTCATTTTTGCCCAAAACGAGCTTGCTTGGTAAAATTTCCAAAAAAATTTATCCGCTTACCTTTCAGGTAAACATCAAAATTTGTTTTGCAAATTTTCCACAAGCCATCTCATTTTGCATCAAAAAGCCCATTCGTCAACAGACCCCTGCAATCCTGAGCCCAAAGCACGAATTATCCGTGCTTTGAATCAAAATTGAACCTATTTAACAAATTGGGGATTAGGATCTTCAAAAATATATGAACCTTGCGCTTGGTTGGGGTTTACTGTCGGTTTGACCGGTTCGGATATGGTGGAAGAAGATGTCGTGGAAGTGGATGGTTTGGTGTCCGGAGTGGTGGAAGCAGATTTTACTTCGGGTTCGGTACCAATTTCATTAACAACTAAAATATCTTTGGCCACCAGGATTTCCCCGTCTTTTTTACCGGAAATACTAACTTTGGTTTCCGGCTTTAAGGATTCCGAAGTAATAATTTTCCCTTCGGCGTTTTTTATAACCGTTTGCGAATCAAAAGAAAAAGTGGTTTTATCGACTGTTACACCGGTTTTAGAAATAGAGCTAATTTTCCCCAAGACGGCTACTGAATTTGGATCACCGTTAAGTTTGGCTAAAGTTTGGTCGTTACTGGCAATGGCAATAGATTGTTTGATCTCGGATATTTTTGCGGAATTTTTGTTCAACGCCACTAAGGCAGTGCCGGCCGCTTCGTCTATTTCTCCGCTGGGTTTAATTTCTTTGAGTAAGTTTTGCTGTTGTTTGGTAATAGTTTCCAGTGAACTTAAAAGGGGGTGATTGTTGTCGGCATTTGGGTTATTTGCTGTAATTGTGTTTACGACTTCTATGGCATTTCTGGTTTGATCGGTTAGCTCGGCTAGGGCAGCTTTTTCCTGTTGAATATTACTGGTTGGGTTTTGAAAAATAGTTCTGGCTTCGTCTAGGCGCTTTTGGGTAATCTCAATTTGCAAGCTGGCTTTTTGATTTTGGTTATACGCCAAAACCATTTGCAGTTTTTCCGCGGATTTTTTTACGGCAAATAGGGTTTGTCCCGGAGCACTGTTGTATGTGGCATAACCGGTCACGGCAAACGCGCTAAGTAACAGCATGGCTGTGGTTGAAGCTGCCGCAAGTCTGGTAATGTGCATCCAGGTATACCATAGAGATTTTACTTTTGCTGTAGCATATCGGTGGCTCATTAACGGAGTGGGAACTGGATTTTTTGGTAAATTAAAAAGACTCGCGGAGAGTTTCAGCAAGGAAGAAATTTCGGTTTGGTCAGTTTCCAAATTAAAATTTGGGTTTTTCTTTAACTGTTCCAAAGCAGTATTTAATTTTTCCGCGTTATTGTCCATTGTTGCTTTTTTCTTGTTCTGCTTTAATTAGTTCTTGCATTTTACTAAGGGCTCGGTGGATAGTAACTCTAATGGCACCTTCGTTTTTATGCAGTAATTCTGCTATTTCACTGTTGCTTAAATCTTCAAAGAACTTTAATTTGATTACCACTTGTTGTTCAGCACCGAGCCCTTTTAACACTTTAAGTAATTGTTTTTGTTGCTGGTCCAAATTTACCACATCTACAACATTAGTCTCGTACTCTAAAGTATTTTCTACATCTTCTAGGGCAACAGTGGTTTTTTTCTGACGGTAATAATCTATAACTAGGTTTCTGGCAATGCTATAGAGCCAGCCCTCAAACGATTTATCATCTTTAACAGAGGAAAGTTTGGCAAAAGCTTTAACAAAGACTTCTTCGGCCAAATCTTCGGCGGTTTCTTTGTGGCTAACCCGGTAGTAAATGAAATTATAGATTTTTCTGAAGAAAAGTCCGTAAATTTCAGTTAAGGCCGTTTCGTCCCTATTTTTGGCTTTTTCAAGTAGAAAAGCGCTTATCTGGCTGTTTTCTTCCAATTTCATAGGGCTAATATTAAAGACGAAACTCTTAGACATTTGTTACAAGATTACAGAATAGTTTATGAATAATAGCAAATATTGGGCATTATTCCAAGCACTCAGGGTAATTTTACGCTGAAAACACAAAACCGCCAACCCTGGCGGTTAAAGAATTTCTGGCGGAGAGGGAGGGATTCGAACCCTCGGAACGATTTGACTCGTTCACCGGTTTAGCAAACCAGCGCACTAGGCCTCTATGCGACCTCTCCAAGCAAGATTATTCCCGTATAAATATCTATCATATCTTACCAAGATTATCTTGGGATGACAAGAGGTTAATTGAATATATAAGATTTTTATAAATTAATCTCTGGCAACGGTTAGGCAGAAAACTTTATCGGCGCCGTTTCTTTTTAAAATTTTGGAGGCTTCCAGGAGGGTGGCGCCGGTGGTGGCGACATCGTCGACCAAAATAAATGATTGATTTAAGATTGGAGATTTAAGATTAGGGGACAGGGCAAAGGCGTCCCTGATATTTTGCACTCGGTCATTGCGTTTTAAATCTTTTTGCACTGCCGTGGGCTTACAGCGTACTAGTACATTAGCGCATGGGAGGGAGAGGTGCTCGCTTAAGCTATGGCATAAAATTTCCGCTTGGTTAAATCCGCGCCAGCGTTTGCGACGAGAATGGAGGGGGATGGGGACAAATGTAGGATTTAAGATTGATGATTTAAGATTTAAGATTGGGGACGCATCAGATTGCAGTTTTTTTGCCATCATTTCCCCGAGGGTTTTGTATACCTCGGGCAGGAAAGAATATTTTCCTTTTATTAAAATTTGCGCAACTTTCTCATCGTGATAGTCATAAAAGCTAACAAGCCCGTCCGCGCCAAAAGGAGTAAGACAACGGGGATGGGTTTGACCAAAGGGAGCGGGTTTTTGGCAAACAATACAGCGTTGGAATTCTAAAGTTTTTAAACAGGCCTTGCAATCCATACAAATAAATTCCCCCTCGGCCTCACAGGCCAAGCAGTGTTTGGGGAAAAGTGTGTCCAGTACAAAAGTTTTAATGTCGGAGAAAAGAGGTTTGAAAAAAGAATTTAACATAGCAATAGGACTTATAGGACGACTAAGACATATTTGGCGTATGGTTTTATTTTATCAAAAAATTAAGACAAAATAAAAGCCCTCATTTTTGAGAGGGCTTTTAAAGAACTAAATTTAATTTATGCAGTTACCGGGATTTTTTCCAGTTTTTGGACGGTAAAGGCAATTTGTGAGCTTTTTATATCCGCGGAAATTTTGGCGCCCGTAAGATTTTTGCCGGTAACGAGTTTTTCCGCCAACGGGTCTTCCAAAAGAGTTTGAATATTTTTACGGACAAAGCGTGCGCCTTGAGCCGGATCAAAACTTTTTTCGGATATAAATTTAATTACCGAAGCAGAAATTTTTAACTGAATGTTTTGTTCCAAAAGGCGGTTTTGCAACAGCGCAATTTGCAGTTGAGTAATCTTTTTTAATTGCTCAAAACCCAGCGGTTTAAAGACAATAATTTTGTCTATACGGTTTAAAAATTCAGGACGGAATTCTTTTTTGAGGTTCTCAAGCACGCCTTCTTTAATTTTTTCGTATTCTTTTTCCAGTTGAGCTTTTTGGTTTTGGGCTGTTTCTGTTTTGTCCGCAAAACCAATCTTTCCGGCGGCCACGCTTAATTCCTGCATTCCCAGGTTAGAAGTCATAATTATAACAGTGTTGCGGAAAGAAACTTTTTTCCCTTCGGCATCGGTCAGTTGGCCATCTTCCAGAATTTGCAAGAAAATGTTAAATACGTCAGGGTTGGCTTTTTCAATTTCATCAAATAAGACCACACTGTAAGGTTTACGACGCACAGCTTCGGTAAGTCTGCCACCTTCACCATAACCAACATAGCCGGCCGGCGCACCTGTTAGCCTTGCCACATTGTGGCGTTCCATAAATTCCGACATGTCCACGCGAATGAGCGCGTCTTCGTCTTCAAAAATTTCTTGCGCCAAAACTTTCGCGGTTTCGGTTTTTCCAACGCCCGTGGGACCTAAAAATATAAAAGATCCTAAAGGCCTACGTGGGTCGGAAAGGCCGGCACGACTGCGACGAACGGCTTTGGAAATTTCTTCCACGGCCTCATCTTGCCCGACAATTTTGGCTTTGAGAATTTTTTCTAAATTAGCCAGTTTGCCAATTTCCGTTTTGGCCAGTTTGGACAAGGGGATTTTGGTCATCATAGAAACTGTATGGGCAATATCTTGTCCGGTTATGGTATGGGTGGGAATTTTTTCTTCTGCGGCCAAACTCTTGCTTAATTGTTCCTTTTGTTTGAGCAATTTTTCTTCCTGACTGCGCAAATGCAAAGCCGTGGTAAAATCTTGTCCTAAAACCGCCTTGGTTTTTTCTTCTTCAAGAGCGGTTAAATCATTCTCAATTTTTTTGGTGGCTCTTAAAAGTTTGCTGTTGGAATTTATACTGCGCAAAAAGGCTGCGGTTTCGTCAATTAAATCCACGGCCTTGTCCGGCAAGTATCGGTCTTGAATATAACGGGTAGATAAATCTACGGCCGAGTGAATCGCTTCGTCCGAAATGCTGACATTGTGATGTTTTTCGTAATTGGGGCGCAAACCTTGCAAGATTTCTACGGTTTCATCACGGCTGGGTTCGTCCACCAAAATAGATTGAAACCGGCGCTCTAAGGCCGCGTCTTTTTCTATGTGTTGTTTGTATTCTTTTAAAGTGGTCGCGCCAATGGCTCTAAGTTCTCCACGCGCCAGGGCGGGCTTTAAAATATTTGCCGCGTCCAAACTGCCGGTGGTGGCGCCGGCGCCGACCATGGTGTGGAGCTCATCTATAAATAAAATAACGTTTTTGTTATTTTTAACTTCATCAATAATTTGTTTTAAGCGGTTTTCAAATTCCCCTCGAAACATACTGCCCGCCACAATTAACGCCAAATCCAAACTTAAGATTTTTTTGTCCAGCAAAGAGTCCGGAACTTCACGTTTGGCAATAGCCAAAGCCAATCCTTCCACAATTGCCGTTTTGCCGACACCGGCTTCGCCAATTAGCAGGGGATTGTTTTTGGTTCTGCGGTTAAGGATGGAAACCATGCGTTCAATTTCATATTTTCTGCCGATAACCGGGTCAACCAAGCCTTGTGCGGCTTTTTTGGTTAAGTCAGTTGTAAACAATTCCAGCATTCCGCCTTTCTTGGTTTCCGGCATTTTAGGCATTGGATTGGGTCCGTTTTCGAACGGGGATTGGGAAATTCCCGGAGCTTCCGGCATTTCCGGAAACTTGGAAATATTTTCAAAAACATTGCTCAAGTTTTGCTGGAGGTCGGAAATATCTATACCGAGTTTGGACAGAAGAACTTTAGCTTTATTGTGAGGTACGTTTAACAAACCGTACAAAAAATGTTCGGTGCCAATAAACTGATAGCCGTACTGGCTGGCAATAATAGCCGATTTTTCAATAACGGATTTTAAATTTTCGCTTAAAACCGGTTTCCACACTGCCACCGAGTTGTTGCTGTTAACCAAAATCAGTTCTTGCTTAACAATTTCCGGTGCCAGTTTAGTTTTAGTTAAAATTTCCGCTGCAAAAGAACTTTTTTCCGAGACTACTCCGTAAAGTAAATGCTCGGTGCCAATATGGTCGTGCTTAAGTTCTTCGCTGACCAGTTGCGCCATGATAAGCGCGTTCTTGGCGCGAGAGGAGAGACGTTCTAAAATGTAAGTAAAGTTGGTCATAGAAAGCGATCCTAATCTCCAAATAGCATCCGAATGTTCCGAATTGGCCCCATTCGGGTCATTCGTATATAATTCGTTGTATTCGGATCGGCATGTTACACTTAAATTATATCATTGAGTGCATTTTACAGCTAGTTATCACTCGAGTCAATAGTTTGATAATAGAAATAAAAAAAGATTTATGTTTAAGCGAAAAATAATAACCCAAGAGCCCGCTAATAAGGAAAAGGCATATGAGTATGCGGTATATTTATTAAGTTTGTCTTTACGAACCGGTGGCGAATTGGAAAAAAAATTGCAGGAGAAAGGTTATATAGAAGCAACTATCCACACGGTATTGAAAGAATTAAAGGAAGCCCGCTATGTGGATGACGCGCGTTACGCGGAAGTGTATCTGGAAAATTTGAAAAAATATAAAACTTTTGGGTATTACGGGATTAAGAAAAAGTTAATGGAAAAACGCCTTCCGCAAAATATTATCGAGCGTGTTTTGGCTCAAGGTTTAGGCGAGGACGAAGAAATGAAAATTGCCAAAAGATTTTTAAAAAAGTATGAAGCAGTCAGTTTCCACAAGACAAAAAAAACTTTGCCCGGTTCCGAAGAAGATGCAAAACAAGAGGCCAAACAAAAACTCGCCCAAAAACTTCGGGCGAGAGGGTTTAACAGTTCAGTTATAAGTAAAATACTATTTTAATTATTTGAGATTATTTACTTCCCATTTTGCTATCATATCCACACTTAATTCACGTAACGCTTTTGTATTAAAAATTTTGCAAAGTTTCGCTTCTGCCGGCAATGCCCCGGCGTCAATGAGCTCCTTGAGTCTTCTTGCCAAAGCCAATGTCGACATTTTCGGTTTAACCTCAGATAAAATACGTTCAGTTAAAGCCTCTTTATCGAATTTTATTTCTTCTGGTTTGCCAAAGTCTGCTGTTTTTTGAGGGTGTCGATTGTCGGGATCTAAAGTTTTAATACCGATAGCAATTTCTTTAAGCGAGCGGGCTAAAAAATTCTGTACCAAAAAAGCAGTTAATGCCTTTTTACTATTAAAATTTAAAGGGGATTTTATTAAATCTTCTTCTGTGAATTTTCCGCTTAAAATATCCTCCATGTTCTCTCGGATTATCCCACTAAGCTCGGATTTTCTTTTATCCGCACTTTCTATTATTTCCTTCATTCTTTTATTTGGAGCTTCTCGTGGACCTTCTCGACTTGGGAAATAAGCAACCATAAATTCTTTTTTAAGTTAATAAGTTACTCTTTCGTGTTTTCTTGTATTCTTGCGGCAATTTTTTCTAGATCGTAACTTCCAAAATTACTGGTTAAAAAACTAGTCAGAGCGGAAAGTGATTTAAATTTTGTGGAATCAGTTAGTAAATTTCCCAGTTTGTAAGTGCCATTTAAAATTTCTTCTGAATGTGCAATTATTATATTCCGTGTATCTTGTTTTCTTTCTTTGGCATTAGCCATACTCCTTTGTGCATCAACGGCAAGATTTATTTTAACGCCTGTCTCCTTAGGTGGTGGTCCTTCTCTGCTCATAAATTCATTTCCCTTTCGCTTACGCTCCCAACTTCGCCAAGGCTTCGTCGGACCCTTGGAAAGCTTCGGCGGACAAGTAATAATTATAGGTTCATTTCACGTAGTTTTTTAACCCTATCTTCTATTGGTGGGTGAGTGTTGAACATATTGGAAAACCGGCTTTTTTTAGCTGTGGCTCCGAGCATGAGCGACGGGTCGCTGTCATCATGAAATGGGCTAACAATATACATATGTGCGGTGGCTTTGTTGGCGGCTTCTAAAGGTTCGGTATCTGCGGAGATTTTTTCCAAAGCTCTTGCCAGTCCTTCCGGGTAGCGCGTTAAGAGCGCTCCCGAGGCATCGGCCAAATATTCCCGTTTGCGGGAAACCGCAAGCTTAATAAGCGTGGCAATGATTGGAGAAAGAATTACCAAGACCAGGGAGACAATGGCTAAAATAGTTCCTATTTGCCCGCCTTCACTATTGTTGGATTTTCTTCGTCCGCCAAAAAGTGAAGCGCGCATAAACCAATCGGACAATAAAGTTATTACGCCGACTAAAACTACAACTAAAGTCATTACGCGAATATCATAATTCCCAATATGGGAAAGTTCGTGGGCCACCACGCCTTCCAGTTCCGGCTTTTCCAGTTTGGCCAGAATCCCGGTGGTAAAACAAACCACAGCATGCTGAGGGTCTCTTCCAGTTGCAAAGGCATTGGGCGCAGTGTCCTCTATAATATAGATTTTTGGAGTAGGTAAGCCCGCAGTAATACAAAGGTTTTCCACCAGGCGATACAATTCTTGATTATCTTGTCTGTTTACTTCTTTGGCCTGGGAAATGGCAAGAGTGATGGAGTCGCTATAGTAATAAGAAATGAAGCTGGAGAAAATAGAAAAGCCCACGGCAAAATACAAAATATTAGCATCGCCAAAACGAATGGAAAAAGCCCAGCCAAGCAGGGAGATGACAATTAGAAAGCTGAATATTAAAATCCAGCTTTCGCGCTTGTTTTTGTTAATAAGATCGTATGTGAGCATGCAAAATACTATTTATGCCTATATAAAAATTTACTTATTTGCCTAGCATTTCTAATTTGTTTTCCATCATGGAATTTTCGGTTCAGTTCATCAGCTATCTTAATAGCCGAGGCCTTGCTATTTTTGGTAAAATTTGAAGAAACACGAAGACTAGATATTAAATCCCTTTCGTCATCAGAAAAAGCCTTGTAACCCCTGGAAGCAAGCGCTTGTATACCATATTCTCTTAACTGGTCTTTTGATAAACCAAACACTCCAGCCTTATTTTCTAAAAGTTTTGCGGCCGATTTTTTCCCTAGTTCTCTGCGTTGTTCATCTGTCATTCCGAAAATTCCGGTCCCCTCAATTTTTGTTTTAATGCCGGTTAAGCTACCTTGTCTTTGTTGGTGCAATTTAGCGTGTTTGTTATATGTTTCATTATCAATAAGTCCAGTAATATTTTCCATTCCAGTTACACCAGGTTTTATTTGGAATCCAGTGAGAGCAATTCTAATAGCATTTTCTGCCATGTTTTTACCAGTCAGGCCAAATAGTTGACTTATGCCATATTTTAGATCAATTTGTGAGAAAGAATCTCCACTTAGAAAGTCTTCAGCTATCTGGGGGTATTCCATTTGCAATCTCTTTGCAAAAGCAACACTCATTTTTAGAGCTGCTTTTTGTTTTTCAGATTGTTCTTTTGGACTTGTTTTTTCAGTAGACAATTCAGGAGAATCAAAAGAACGAGATGTTTCAGGATTCATAAGTTAATTTAATGCTCTTTGAAGTTAGCACAAGATTTTATTTCCAATTTTGATTATGGAGGTATAACAAAAAAGCTTTTTGTGATAGCGATTAAATTTTAGTTTAAAGTCTAAGAACTATAAGCTAAAAGCTTACCTTCACCCTTCGACTTCGCTCAGGGTAAAAGTTCAGTTAGAACTGAACTTTTACCGGCTGGCCTTCGACACCTTTTTCGTCTATGTCAAAGAATTCGCGTTTGTCAAAACCAAACATCCCGGCAAACATATTGGTCGGGAACTGTTGAATTTTGGTATTGTAGTCGCGAACATTGCCGTTGTAAAAACGTCTGGCCGCTTGGATTTTGTCTTCGGTGTCAGTTAAATCGGCTTGCATCTTCATAAAGTTTTGGTTGGACTTTAAGTCCGGGTAAGCCTCGGAAACAGCAAACAAACTTTTTAACGCACCCGAAAGCATATTTTCATCTTTCAATTTTTCTTCCATACTGCCGGCGCCCATAGCCATGGTGCGGGCTTTAGTCACGTTTTCTAAGACAGAAGATTCTTGCTTGGCATAACCTTTAACGGTTTCCACCAAGTTGGGGATAAGGTCATACCTTCTTTTTAATTGCACTTCTATATCGCTCCAGGCTTCGTCCACTTGATTTTTAGAACGAACCAGGCCATTAAACAGCACCGCGGCAATTATGACAATTGCCAAAATAATCCATAGGAATATCATATTTTTTTAATTATTTGATTAAAAACTTACCCATAAATTATAGCACAAATACACATTTTTTGTACTTTTGAACTGGGTTATCCACAGGGGATTAAACCCAGCTTGACAATTTTATTAATTCCGCTATACTAAGGTATATCGCTATACTTTGGTATAGCAAAAAGATTCTAATTAAAATTAGTTGATTTTATGCCAATAACATGGGAGAATAAAAAAACAGATAGTTTGGTGGAAGCGATTTTGGCATTGAAAAATTCAATCGAGGCCAAAAACTTTTTGCGTGATTTACTTACAGCTCCGGAAATAAACGAATTCGGCAATCGCTGGCAAGCTGCGCAAATGTTAGACCAAAATATTTCTTACAGTACCATTCGCGGTAAAACCGGTTTAAGTCCCCGAACCATTGCGCGTATTTCAAAATGGCTAAAAAAAGGCATGGGCGGGTATCAGCTTGTAATTAATCGCATTAACAAACATCATCATAACTCTGCTTCTAAGAAAGGGTTGGCTTGATAATGTCTTAATTTAAGTTGTCATTCAACCCCTTCTCGGAAGAGAAGGGGTTTTATTAATCAACATCAGTATGAAAATTAATTATTGTTATGTGAATCCAGGAGGAAATCCAACAGCTTTAGTTTTGACCAAAGTGCCTATTAAATCTCAAGCGGGGGTTGCAAAGAGAATAATCCAGCTACTCCCAAAACCATGCGAGCAAGTAGGTTTTATTGAACCAGCTAAAGATCCATCGGCAAATTTTAGATTGCAAATGATGGGTGGGGAATTTTGTGGGAACGCGGCCAGAGCCGCGGGTGTATTTTTAGCGAAAAAAAGTAAATATAAAAGTTCTTTTGAATTTAAATTGGAAAGTTCCGGAGTAAATGAACTTTTAACAATTTTTGTTCGAATAAATAAAAATAATCAGATAACTTCATCAGAATTTTCAGGTTATATGCCCAGTTCAAATAAAAAGATGAAATTGGCCTTAGGAAGTCAAAATGTGCCTGTAATAGAGGTAAATCTGCAGGGGATAACTCAATTCGTATTGCCAGAAAGATTTTATGAAAAAGATTTGGATTATTTGAGGGCATTTAAAAAGCTTTGTAAAAAACAAAGAATTAAGTCCATGGCTTGTGGGTTAATTTTTTACAAAGAAATAATAAAAAATAAATTTACTATTACGCCCATTGTTTATGTAAAAAGCACACAAACCTTATTTAAAGAAACAAGTTGTGCTTCTGGTAGTATGGCTTTAGCCTCGGCTCTAAACAGAGAGGACATTTCTGTTTTACAGCCGAGTGGTTCTTCCTTAAGAATAAAAATGAATTTTAAAACTAATTGGTTTAAAGTGGGTGGAAGGATAAGAGAAGTTAGTTTTGGGACATTAAAGATATGAATTATTTATACTATAAAATCGTTTTTCCTCATCATCATAACTCTTTTCCTGTTGGGAAAGGGTTGCGTTGATAATAATTTTTGCTTTAGCGTACTAGTACGCTAGTGTAAAAGGGATTTATCAAAATAGCCTTCTCCCTGCGGGAGAGGGTTTTTGTTTGTCCCAAAACAAATAAGACAGAAAAATAAGGAGCAGGGAAAATGAATATCAAGCAGATCGATTTTGCAAAGCGTGATGGGTTGGTTCCCGTGGTAGTTCAGAAGAGTAACTATCGCAAATCGGGTAAGATTCTTATGTTGGCTTACGCCAACGAGGAAGCGGTCAGGTTAACATTACAGACGGGATTCGCCCATTTTTTCTCCACATCCAGAAAAAAGATTTGGAAAAAAGGGGAAACCTCAGGCAACGTGTTGCTGGTCAGGGAGGTGCTAATCGATTGCGATGAAGACGCGTTGGTTTATCGGGTGAAAAATACCGGGCCGGTTTGCCACACCGGTAACCAAAACTGTTTTTATAGGAGGCTGCATGCAGACCAGAATTGTTTGGGGTAAAGGTTTTAGCGGTAGTAGTGTTGCTCGCAGAATGGCACCGCAACAGAGGCATGGCGGGACTTGTGAGTTTGATGGGCAGGTTTTAATATACGACGACCTACCCGGGTTAGTTAAAATTAAAGGGGGAGAGGTGTTCTACCAAGATCGCTCAAATGAAAGCTATCAGAGCTTTTCAAATTTGATGGACATCGCTGCTATTTTTGATGTGACGGGCAGGCAGATTTATCCAATCGTTCCGGCGGATTAATACCCCGCCGGACTTTTTTAAAACAATTAAATTTTTCATTTGGTTAAAATTATGGTATAATATTTTGTAGAAATATATATCAAAATCAAGAAACAAAAATGGGCTTTGTAGAAAAATTAAAAGATTCGGTCAATAATTATATTGACTCCAATGCGCTATCCGATTTGCAGTACCGGGTGAAGCTGGTGGGCCGAGAACGCAAAGAATTGGAAGGCTGGACGGACAAAGAATTGCGTTTGGCCGGCTTAGCGTTTAAAGCGGATTTGGAAAAAGGAAAAAAAATTGACACCATTGCGGTGTCGGCTTTTGCCGTGGCTAATGAATCGGCCAGGCGGGTTTTGGGGCAGTTACCGTACGACGTCCAAATTTTAGCCGGCCTAATAATTCATTCCGGCCGAGTCGCGGAAATGAACGCAGGCGAAGGAAAAACTTTAACTGAAACTATGCCAGTGTATTTAAATGCATTAACCGGCAAGGGTGTGCATTTAATTACCACTAACGATTATTTAGCCGAACGCGATGCCAAGTGGATGGGTAAGTTATATGACTTTTTAGGACAAACCGCGGGGTTTGTAACTTCCACCATGGAAAACGAGGCTCGGCGCAAAGCTTACGCCAGCGACATTACCTATGTGACCAACCAAGAAATCGGGTTTGATTTTTTGCGAGACAATTTGGTTTTTTCCAAAGCGGATCGGGTCTTGCGTGCGTCACATCCTTTGCATTTTGGGATTGTAGATGAGATTGACAGCATTTTAATAGACGAATCACGTACGCCGTTAATTATTGCCGAGCCGGTTAAAGAAGAGCGGAGTTTTTATGACATCTTTACTAAAGTTGCCAATAAATTAACCGAAGGGGAGGATTACACTGTAGATTACCGCAACAAGCAGTTAAATATGACAGACAAGGGTCTGGATTTGGTGGAAAAATTATTGGGCGAACCCGTTTTTTCCAAAGACAATCCAATGTATGTGTTTTATTTGGATGTCTGTTTAAAAGCCAAAGTGATTTTTGAAAAAGATCGCGACTATATTATTACTCCTGACGGAGTAGAGATTGTAGATGAATTCACCGGACGCGTTTTGCCGGGACGGAGGTTTACCGACGGCGTGCATCAGGCCATTGAGGCCAAGGAAGGCGTGGATGTGAAAGAGTCTGACCGTACGCAAGCGGCGATTACTTTTCAGAATTTTTTCCCAAGCTACGAAAAGCTGTCCGGCATGAGCGGGACCGTAATGCGGTCGCGCGATGAATTTAATAAAGTTTATAAATTGGATGTCATAAAAATTCCCACTAATCGTCCCTTGGCGCGCATTGAGCACAATGATTTGTTTTTCAAAACACAAAAAGGCAAATTTTTAGGGATGATGAAAAAGGTGGAGCAAATCCATAAACGCGGTCAACCGTTACTAATAGCCGCGCGAAATGTCGAGACCGCGCAAATGGTTTCGGGCCTGCTTGATGAGGCGCAATTTCCACATCAAATTTTAACCGCCAAAGATCATAAAGCCGAAGCGGAAAAAATTTCCCGTGGCGGACAAACCGGCATGATTACCGTGGCCACCAATATGGCCGGGCGAGGCACGGATATTATGCTGGGTCCGGGGGTAAAAGAAATTGGTGGCTTGTATGTGCTCGGAACGGAACGGCATGAGTCACGCCGGATTGACGACCAGCTGGTTGGCCGGGCCGGCCGACAAGGGGAACCGGGAGAATCACTGTTTTTAATTTCTATGGAAGATGAAATTATGCAGTTGTTCGGCAGTGAAAAAATTATTGATGCCATGGAAGATTATGATATTCCGGAAGACGAATATGTTTCCGGAAAAACTCTAAGCGCCGCGTTTGAAAAGGCGCAGAATTTTGTGGACAGTAAAAATTTAGATTCGCGCTTGTATTTATACAAGTATGACAGCGTAACAAATTATCAGCGGGAGTTTGTTTATTCTTTGCGTAATTCATTGTTGGAAAACGAAGCCAATTTTTTGGATTTTTTAAAAAAGACTATTCGGGTTATTTTGCGGGAAATTTTAAGTTCCGCAGATGCGGAGATTATTGCCAAGCAAATGCGGGATGTTTTTCAAGTGACAACCGAAGCCAATGAAGTAACAAATAGTTTAAAAGGCAAAAATAAACAGGGAAGTTTTGTAAACGAATGGTTGAATCCTTTTTATCAAAGCCCTCTGAGTGGGGAGAATGTTACGGGTATGGAAATTAAGCTTGGTGACTATTTGGAGAAGATCGCGCTGAAAATAAAAGACCAGCCGGAAGTGTATCAAGCAGGGCAGAGTTTAATTTTACAAATTATAGATAATCAATGGAGCGGACAGCTGGAATTAATGGATGTGCTAAAAGAAGAGGCAAACCTTTTTTCTTATGCCTCGGAAGATCCGTTAATTGATTATATTAAAGAAAGTCGACATTTGTTTGAACAAATGCAAAGCGAAGTCAATCGACAATTTTTAATGGCGATATTTTTACGCCTGAAGCAACAAGGGGAAGTACAGTAATTGATCAAAATTAAGTAAAATTTCATAAAATTGACCAAAATTTGCCCCTACACAAGCAGAAACATTTTTGCTATAATTTTCCTATGCCCAGTAGAGCTTCTTTGCAAAAACCTCCTTTGTGAGCCGAGGTGAGGTGAAAGTTTTATATGGGTATAATTTAAATTATTTATAGCGTTGTCGCCGGTTTTGAAGACAAGGCGAACAATTGCAAAGAGATATCACTTAAGCATGCTTACAAAAGAAGAGGTCTTAAAACTGGCTAAGTTATCCCGCATTGCATTAAGTGAAGCCGATGTGGAAAAATTCCAAAAGAATTTGGATACGGTTTTAGGCTATGTAGATGAACTTAAAAAGGTGGGCACCGAGGGCTTAAAAGAAGTGAATCAGGTTACCGGTTTGGTTAATATCCAAAGGGATGACAAGGCGGTAATGGCGACGAATCATACAGAAATATTTGCCCAAGCGCCGGAAACCAAAGACGGATATTTTAAAGTAAAAGCAATTCTCTAAACTTTACGAAGTACGAAAAAAGTACGAACGTACGAACCAATAGGTTTTCGTTTGTTGCAGATTTCGTAAGTTCGTATTAATTCGTATTTCGTAAAATCCATGAATTTTGAATATTTAAGCCTTACAGAATTAAGAGAACAATTAGACTCAAAAAAGGTTTCTTCGGTTGAATTGACGAAGTATTTTTTGTCGCGAATTAAGGAGCTGGATAAAAATTTCAATTCTTTTGTGACAGTGACAGAGGAAGAAGCTTTAAAAAACGCGAAAGATGCGGATGATTTTATAAATTCCCCGGGTGAAAATCCGTTTTTATGCGGTATCCCGTATGCTTCTAAAGATTTATTTTGTACTAAAGATATTCGCACAACCGCCTCCAGTAAAATTTTAGATAATTACAAACCTCCGTACGACGCAACTGTCACTGAAAAATTAAAAGCTCAAAAATCCGTTCTACTTGGTAAAACCAATTTAGATGAATTTGCTCACGGGTCATCCACCGAAACTTCCGCCTATGGAGCATCCAAAAATCCTTGGGACAATACCAGAATTCCCGGCGGGTCTTCCGGTGGGTCCACTGCTGCAGTGGCAGCGGGGTTGTCTCCTTGGGCCACAGCCACGGAAACCGGCGGAAGTATTCGCCAGCCAGCTTCTTTATGCGGACTTAGCGGATGGAAACCGACTTACGGAAGAGTTAGCCGTTACGGGGTAATTGCCATGGCGTCTTCATTAGACAGTCCCGGTGCGGTAGCTAACAATGTGGTAGATTTGGCTCACTTGGCGGAAATTATGTCCGGGCGGGACGAAAAAGACTCCACCACCGGCGACATTACAGTACCAACTTACGCAAAAAATTTGTCCGCCAACATGAAGGGGATTAAAATTGGCGTGCCTAAAGAATATTTTGTGGAAGGCATGGAAGACGGCGTTAAGCAACGCGTCATGGAAGCTATAAAAGAATACGAAAAAATGGGCGCGGAAATTCAAGAAGTGAGTTTGCCGTATACCAAATATGGCTCTTTGGTTTATGCCATTGTTTGTCCCAGTGAAGTAGCCTCCAACTTAATGCGTTTTGATGGAATTCGTTACGGTCACAGCACCTCGGAGGCAAAAAATCTTTTGGAGGTTTACGAAAAATCCCGCGCCGAAGGTTTTGGCGATGAAGCAAAGCGCAGAATTTTAACCGGCACTTACGTGTTGTCTGCCGGGTATTACGACGCCTACTATAAAAAAGCGCAAAAAGTTCGGAGTTTAATTATAAAAGAATTTGAAGATGTGTTTAAAAAAGTAGATATTTTAGCTTGCCCGTCTTCTCCTAACGTTGCCATTAAACTTGGCCACGCCAAAGACAACCCTTTATTCGGTTATATTGCCGACCAATTAAACATACCGGGAAGCTTGGCGGGTTTGCCAGCGCTTTCTATTCCTTGCGGATTTGCTGAGCCTCAAGGCGAAGCCCTGAGCTCGTCGAATGGGGTTGGTTTACCAGTAGGCTTACAATTAATTGGCCCACAATGGGGCGAGCAAATCGTCTTTAACGCAGGCTTTGCTTATCAGCAAGTTACCGATTGGCACTTAAAACATCCAAGTTTGAGTTAAAGAATGAGGTTTGACCTAATATTTATAAAAATATGAAAAATTTTTTAACAAATATTGGTTTTTGGAGCGGGTTTCTATATTTAATTTCTTTTGCCGGAATACTATTTGGTCCCGCAGGGTTTTGCCGAAATGGGTTATCGCCGGACCATCAGACTTTAGATTTGACTTCTAAATTAGTTTCATTTCCCGTATTTTCATATACGCCATTTTTGCTCTGGGGTAATCTTGTTTTATTTTTTGTCTATGGATTTTTAATTAATAAGTATTTGAAAAACAATTTAAAATGGATTATAGCTATCCTATTATATAGTTATTTATTCTATTTGGGTTATGTAGTGTTTTTTCCAAATTGTGTAATATAGCAATAAACCATCAGTTTTGTTGTCAGCAGAATATTTAGTTTGCCACTGATTGGCATAAAAACATCCAAGTATTAAGTAGTAAGTAACAAATAATTATTTTTTATATGAAACGCGTAGATGGATATAGTGGTAGCCAAATTGAATGGACTTCCGAACCCGGAGAAGTAAACAAAGATACCGGTGTAAGCTTTCCTGAAGGTGCTGTCAGTATCGGAGAAATTTTGACTGGGAGATTTCAGGAAATGGAAAACAGTTCAGAAAATTCAGGTTCAAAACAACGCCTCGGCAAAGTTAAAAGGTATATTAAAGAAAACATTCCTGATTTTATTGCCTCTGTAGAGACAACCAAGTTAACACTAAAGGCGTCTGAAAAGTTTAAGGTAGCTGTTAAAGCAAGAGATTTTGACAGCTTAGCTGAGGCAGTTATGGAATTACCCGAAGCAGCTACGGAATCATTTAACGGGACTTATTTAAAAGGGATTGCAAGAATTGCAAAAGGTTTTCCAGAAAAAGGCCCGGAAGTGGACATGCATGAATTATGGGAGTATTTGGATAAAATAATTTTTTAGAAAAAATTTAAATCATGAAAGAATATCCATCATCAACTGAATATAATCCGGTAATTGGGTTTGAGATTCACGTTCAATTGAATACCAAATCTAAAATGTTTTCTTCGGCTGCAAATAATCCGGACGAAACAGTGCCGAATACCAATATAGATGAAGTGGTAACCGGCCAACCGGGGACTTTGCCGGTGGCTAATAAAGAAGCTATTCGTCTTTCGGCTATGGTGGGCTTGGCATTGAATTGCCAAATTGACGAATTTTCCAAATTTGACCGCAAACACTATTTTTATCCGGACTTGCCAAAGGGTTACCAAATTTCCCAGTACGATAAACCGATTGCCAGAGACGGCTATTTGGATATTCAAATACCTATCAAAGACGAGCCCAACTTCGCCAAGGCTTCGTCGGACAAATTCGCAGAATCATCGGTTGTAGATAATAATATATCCCAGCCTCGCACTCGAACAAAACGTATCGGAATAACACGTGCTCATTTGGAAGAGGATGCAGGAAAAAATATTCACCCCGAGGGTTTACCGTATTCTTTGGTGGACTATAATCGCGCAGGTTGCGCGCTCTTGGAAATCGTTACTGAGCCGGATATTGAAAGCGCGGAAGAGGGTAGAATCTTTTTGCAGGAATTGCGGAATATAATTCGCTATGTTGGTGCTTCTACCGCAGATATGGAAAAAGGCACTATGCGTTGCGAGCCAAATATTTCCGTACGCAAGCCGGGCGAAACAGCTTTACCAAATTATAAAGTGGAAGTAAAAAATATCAATTCTTTTAAATTTGCCGAAAGTGCCGTAAATTACGAAATTGCTCGGCATATTGAAATGCTTAAAGAAGGTAAAGTGCCCAAGCAGGTGACAATGGGTTGGAATGAAAAAGATTCCTGTACGGTGGAGCAAAGAAGCAAGGAAGACGCGCAGGATTATCGCTATATGCCGGAACCTGATTTGCCGATTTTACAATTCAGCAAAGAATATTTAAGCGAACTTAAAGCCATTATGCCGGAATTGCCGGCCCAGAAACGCGTGAGGTTTTTGGAAGAATTTAATTTACCGGAAGCTGACACTGAAAATTTAATCAACTGGAAAGAACTGGCATTTTATTTTGAAGATGTGGTCAGTGAAATAGATGAATGGCTGAGTCAAGAAAAAGGTTTGGATAGAACACAAATGATTAAGTTGGCTGCCAATTGGTGTTTGCAAGATTTTAGCGCGCTATTAAACCAGCAACTTATAAATCCGGCCGATGCCAAAGTGGACGCGGAAAATTTTGCTGAGTTGATAAAACTAATTGTCAGCGGAAAAATTTCCAGCAGTGCGGCCAAGCAGGTGTTTAAAGTAATGTTCGATACTGGGGGAGACCCAAGCAATATTGTGGAAGACTTAGGTTTAACCCAAGTTTCCGACGAAGGCGCAATTGTTGAAGCCTTAGATAAAGTAATTTCCGCCAATCCTAAAGCTGTGGCAGATTATAAAGCGGGAATGCAAAAGAGTTTTGGATTTTTGGTGGGTATGGCCATGAAGGAATTAAAAGGCAAAGGAAACCCGCAAATGATAAATGAACTTTTGAAAAAGAAGCTAGAGTAGCAAGTAGCTTGTAGTAAGTAGTATGTAGCTAAACAAAATAAGACGCCACCCCGATTTTTGTGCCGGGGTGGCGTTTTTAATTACCAGGAAACCTCGGACGGAGGCCATATAGAAAGCAAGCGGGTAT
>CAYZEI010000014.1:0-28770 GCA_964477745.1 uncultured Candidatus Saccharibacteria bacterium
AGAAGACATTAGCTTATATTCCGGCAGAGGCAAACACATAACTACTTCTAGGGAAATGTATTTTCTCCCAGTACTTCGAAGCCTTGGCGAAGTAGTATCAGATGTGGCAATAGTTATAGACAACCCCGGTATGCGGGAAGTGGGCGTAACGGAAAGCACAGCCAGCATAGACGCAGTGTTTGAGGAAATTACAGCGTTTGCCAGAGAATGTAAATACTCAGATTGCACGCACACTCACGAACCCGGGTGCGCAGTTTTGACCGCGGTAAATGCCGGGATTTTAGACAAGGACAAATATAACAACTATCTCAACTTAAAAAAAGAAACCGAGTTTAACAAACTTACGGCTTTGGAAAAAAGAGAAAAAAATAAAAAATTTGGGAAGTTCATTAAGAAGGCCAAACAAGACCTAAAAAGATATGGGTTGTAAGATTTAAGATTTAGGAAACAAGGACACAAAGAGGCATCACTTAAAGACCCACCTGCCCGACTGGACAATTCGCGCGAATTGTCCAGTCGTAAAGAAGAGTGGTATAATTTAAAAAAGGAGATATAAAACTATGAGCAAACGATGGACTATAGTTTTTAAAGCTTTGGGCAATATTAACCGCATTAAAATAATTCAAATGCTGGTTAAGGTTCAGAGTTTAAATGTGACTCAAATCGCAAATGAGCTGGGCATATCGCTTAAGGCGACATCGCAACATTTAATCATTTTGCAAAATTTGGATGTGCTGGAAGCCTTGGGCAAGCAGGGGCATGTGTACTATTCTTTAAATACAAGTTTGCCAAGTGATATAAAAAATACCATTAAACTTTTTTGTTAAAGGCAGATGCAGAAGCAACCTATTAATTCTAAAGTTTTGGTGGGTGGACAATTCGCGCGAATTGTCCAGTCGGAGAAATATATTAATTAAATTAAAAATATGATAAAAAAAATAATTGCGGGAGTGGCTTATGTTGCTATGGTAGTGGTAAATTTTTTGGCCAATAGCATACCTATTAATAACCGCGGAACCGGTGCCATATCGGATGCTTATCCAAACCTATTTGCACCCGCGGGCTTAACCTTTGCTATTTGGGGGTTAATTTATTTGTTGCTTTTCGGGTATGTGGTCTATCAGTTTGTGAATAAGAGCCCAAAAATAGAAGACTTGCTTAAAAAGATCAATCCTTTCTTTATTACCAGTTCTTTGGCTAACATTGCGTGGATATTTGCCTGGCATTATGACTATATTGGTATTTCGGTGCTGATTATGGCGCTATTGCTGATTCTGCTGATTAAGATTGCGGATATTCTTCGCGCAGAACAATTTTCTGTTTTGGAAAAACTGTTCATTAAAACTCCCTTTAGCGTTTACTTTGGTTGGATAACCGTGGCGGCCATTGCCAACATAACGGTATTTTTGGTTAGTGTTGGCTTTAAGGGTTTTGGAATTAAAGACTTTGTTTGGACCAGCATTATTTTACTGGTCGGCGCGTTAATAGGGATTTTACGCATGCTTAAAGACAGGAGTGTTCCTTACAGCTTGGTGCTGGTTTGGGCGTATTCGGGAATTTTGCTTAAGCATATATCTGCCACGGGTTTTAATAGGCAATACCCGAGCGTTATAGTTACGGTAATTGTTTGCTTGGTGGCCTTTTTGGGCACGATTTTTATTTTAGCGTATAAAAAACCATTAAACAGAAATATTTAAAAATATGAAAAAAAATTTATATTTGGCTTTGGCAATTTTGGGAGTGGTGGTGCCGTATACCCAGTTTGTGCCGTGGTCAATGCAAAACGGGTTTAATTTAAAACTAATGGTCAGTCAAATGTTTGCCAATCAAATCGCGTCGGGTATTGCGTTTGATGCTCTGCTGACCGGAGTGGCTATTGTGCTGTTCATGGTTTTTGACCGGAAGAAAGTGGCTGTAAAATATGTTTGGATCCCGATTGTCGGAATTTTTCTTTCCGGAATTTCATTTGCCTTGCCGATGTATCTTTACTTGCGAGAGAGTGCTGAAAATAAGGAAGTTGCTCACAATTAAAATTTCCTCATGCAATTTAAAACCGATTTAGTTCTGAGTTGGCCGGTTAATAAAACTTTTGACGCAATGAAAAGCCCGGCCATGATGCAAAAAGTGGCCTGGCCGTTAGTTATTTTTAAGCCGGAGGATCCTTCTGTTTTCCCGGCGCAGTGGCAAGACGGGTCTAATTACAAAATGAATATGTTTTTGTTGGGGTTTTTGCCCATGGGTTGGCAAAAGTTGGAAATCTCCAGCGAACATAATGCCGACCAAAACACATATGTGTTAAAAGATGCCGGGCCGGGCTGGGCCGTAAAATGGTGGGATCATAAGGTCACATTAAAAGCGGTTTCCGAAAACAGCACCCACTACGAGGAGGAATTAACTCTGACCACAGGGCTTTTAGGCCCGATTGTGTGGTTTGGGATGGCGCTACTTTTTTTGTGGCGAAAATATAGGTGGGTTCAATTAACAAAAAATTAACTTAAACTTTATGCCAAAAAATCCATTGAAAACATTTCTTAATACTGTTTTGTGGGGATTGGTCTTGTGGTTGTTTGGGTATATTCTAGGCATTATCTTTTTTGCCTTTGTGCCGAAAAATTTAATTGGTTTTGTTATTTTGCCTTTTGGGGTGGCTTTGACTTTATGGGTGTTAATTAAAAAAATTCAGCGGGAAGAATTTGGGTGCTATTTTGGTTTGGGGCTAATTTGGACCTTAATGGCTGTGGGCTTGGATTATGTGTTTATTGTAAAAATGTTTAAATCTGCGGATTACTACAAGGCGGACGTCTACGTGTATTACGCCTTAACTTTTCTGTTACCGTTAGCTGTGGGTTGGTATAAGTTTAAACTTCAAAAAAACATTAAACAATAGTTTATTTATGAAAAAGAGTTTTTTGGTTTTGTGGCTTATGGGGTTAGTAGGCACAGTAGCGGTTTTGCCTTATGCTTTTACGCTTCAACAAGAAGTTTTAGCCAAGGTTAACCAGCCTTTACCGGTAATTATTTTGGCTTCTATTGCGCAGACCGCGGTGCTACTCGCTGTCGCGATTTTTTTTGGGTTAAAATTATCAGCGAGTTTAAACTTGCCGGTCTTAACATTATTTAAACGGGAAATATATACAAAAGAAAAACTGTCCTGTTTTTTTCAACTTACAGTTTTAGCCGGAATTATTACTGCCGTATTAATAACGCTTGGAGACAAGGTTTTTGCAATATATTTGCCTAAGCTTGCAGTAGCTAACGGTCAAGTTGCAATTTGGAAAACTTTACTCGCATCATTTTATGGCGGAATCGTGGAAGAGCTTTTAATGCGGTTATTTATAATGTCTTTATTTGCTTGGGTGCTGGCCAAGATATTTAAATCCGTTGAGCCTACAAAAAATAATATTATAATGTGGTCAGCTATAATTATTTCATCCGTACTGTTTGGCCTGGGGCATTTGCCCATAACCTCGGCGCTAACTGCCATAACTCCGCTCGTGGTTTTAAGAGCCATTGTGTTAAACGGCATTGGGGGATTAGTGTTTGGTTGGCTGTACTGGAAAAAAGGTTTGGAGTACGGTATGCTTGCGCATTTTACGGCGGACATAGTTCTGTTGGCTATTTTGCCGGCATTACTTTAAGTAATTTTTAATTTTTTATGGCCAAACAGTTGAGCAAAAAACCGGAAATAAAATACAGTAATTTACCTAAAGAGTTGTCTGCTGACTGTGTTTTGTTAAGCGAAGGTCAGTATGAGCAAAAAATAATTGAGCAGAAAAATTTAAGCAACCAAACTTTTTATAGTTTGCGTTTTTACGAATGCGAATTTAAAGGAGTAAATTTTAGCCAAGCCAAAATTAGTGACCTAAAATTTAGCAATGTTAAATTGGAAGATTGCGATTTGGCCAATTTGAAACTGGAGAAAACTTTAATTGAGCAAGCGGAATTTATTAAATGCCGGATGACGGGTTTTAAACTGGTGGAGGGGAGTTTAAAAAATGTCTTGTTTAAAAGTTGCCAGCTTAAACTTTCTTTGTTTCGCATGTCCAAACTAAAAAATGTTACTTTTGAACATTGCTTACTGGAAGAAGGAGATTTCTACGGGGCGGAACTTTCCGGGGTTGTTTTTACGGATTGCAACTTAACCAAAGCCGAATTTTCTGCCGGAAAACTCAAAGACACTGATTTTAGAGGTAGCCAGATTCGGGGCTTAAGCATAAATGTGGAAAGTT
Organism: uncultured Candidatus Saccharibacteria bacterium; assembly: GCA_964477745.1. Taxonomy (GTDB): domain Bacteria; phylum Patescibacteriota; class Doudnabacteria; order UBA920; family UBA920; genus PALSA-1336. The sequence continues at coordinate 4,230 of CAYZEI010000014.1, forward strand.
TGAAAGGTGCAATTATAGACCCCGGTCAAGTAAATGACTTGGCCTGGCTTTTGGGCGCTAAAATAGAATGGAAGCAATAGTAAGGCTTTTAAGTCGGTTATTTTACTCCGAGGCGTAAATGTTATAATATGCAGGTAGATTAAAAAATTAAAGAAAAAATATGCAAAAAAATGTCGGTGGAATAGACAGAACAATACGAATAGTCGCCGGACTGGTTTTAATGGTGTTGGGTGCGGTATTTTTTAGCAAAGCTTTAGGTATTGCTTTGTTGGTAATTGGTTTGGTTGTTTTGGGAACCGGGGTATTTAGATTTTGTGGATTGTATACATTGCTCGGAATAAATACCTGTCCTATAAACACTACGGAAAAAGAAAAAAGCGTTTAATTAAAACCTTACCGGGCAAATATAGTCATGAATATTTTTAGTTTTTTGGCCCTACTTTGGGAAATATTTTATAAAAAAAATCCGAATATAGATAAAATTCAAGACATGGGGCTCTTGGCGGTTAAAATCGCCCAGGTTTTCGCCTTGCGTCCGGATTTTTTGGACGACGAAAAATGTCGGAAGCTTTCGGTATTGTACCGCCAAACCAAACCGGTATTGTTTGGGGACTTGGAAAATTTAACCACTTCCGAGGACGGAAAAAATATTTTTCAAAACTTTTCGGAATTTAACAAAATCCCTTTTGCTTCCGCCTCGGTCGGCCAGGTGCATAAAGCTACCACACGCCAGGGTGACGTAGTGGCGGTTAAGCTCATAAAAAAACAAGGAACAAAGGCTTTTCGGGCAGAAGTAAAAAAGGTTAGAACTTTTTTCAAAATTGCGCTGTTTTTGTACCCTAAATTGCAAGGCGTGGCAAACCCGGGGGAATTAATCGGCCAAATAGAAAAAACAACTTTGGCGGAACTGGATTTACGGAACGAAGCCAAGGGGCACAAAACCATAAATGAAATATACGAAAAACTGCAAAGGGAATACGGAATTACTTCGGTCGGTCGGGTGCGGGTGTTTGAAGAGTTGTCCGGAGAAAATATTTTAACCACCGGTTATTTAACCGGCGAAACTTTTGACGAACTGTTAAATAGTAACCGGCTACCTTACGAGACCCTTTTGGAATTTTTTCGCATTCACTGTTTGGCTATTTATAAAGTCGGAATTTTCCACGGCGATATCCATCCGGGTAATATTATTTTGCAAAACGGGAAATTTTATTTTTTGGATGCCGGCTATATCGGTCGGGCGGAGAAAAATCTTCGGGAAAATTTGCTTTTATTTTTTGAACAGCTTTGTGCCTATAATTTTGCCGAAGCCCCGAAATTTTTAAATAAAATGTCCATCTCTCCCTTGTCCGATGAAGGTCTAAAACAATATACCGCGGATTTTCAAAAACTTTATGCCGGGTTTGAAAATAAAAGTGTTGCCGAAGCCAGCTTAACCAAGAAAATGATGCAGACGATTCGTATGGCGGTTTTGGCCGGAATGAACTTCCCGGAAAGTATGTTTGATATAATAAAAACTCATATGTATTTAGACGGGATTGTGTTGCGTTGCAACCCCAATGCCAAACTACTTACAGATATGAGAAAATTTATTAAGGAATTTAAAACCGAAGAATATGGAAAAAAATAATCAGCCAAAGAAAGTTGTAATTATTGGTGCCGGGCCCGGGGGATTGGCCTCGGCAATGATTTTGTCAGCCCAAGGTTTTACAGTGGAAGTTTTGGAAAAAAAATCTTATGTGGGCGGACGTTGTAGTGCCGTTAAGGCCGGTGACTATGTTTTTGACCTTGGTCCGACATTTGTAATGTTGCCGGAAGTTTTTCAGGAGGTTTTCGCGCTTTCCGGACACAAGCTTTCCGACTATGTGGATTTAAGGCTGTTAGACCCGTTATATAGTTTGCATTATGCGGATGGTCGCGAATTTCGCGTTCATTTTGACAAACAGGAATTAAAAAAAGAAATTGCCCGTTTGTTTCCCGGTGACGAAAAAAATTACGACATTTATTTTCAAGCCCAGAAAAAAAAGTTTGACTTAATGTACCCGTGTTTAAAGTTGCCTTACGGTAAATGGTATAATTATTTTCGGCCAAAGTTAATAAAGGCTTCTTTATACATGAATTTGTTTTCTTCGGTTTACGGAGTTTTGGCCAAATATTTTAAGCACGAAGACTTACGTATTGCCATGGCTTTTCAGGCTAAATATCTTGGAATGTCTCCTTGGCACTGCCCCGGCCCGTTTACTATTTTGTCATATGCGGAGCATGCTTTTGGCGTGTTTCATCCGATCGGCGGAGTACATAAAATTTCCGAAGCTATGGCTGAAGTGGCAAAGAAAAACGGCGCTACCATTCGTTTAAATTGCGGGGTAGATAAAGTTTTGGTGGAAAACGGCAAGACAAAAGGGGTTAGGCTGGCAAGCGGGGAAGAGCTACTTGCCGATGCCGTAATTATGAATGCCGATTTTGCCCAAGGAATGAAAGACTTGGTAGAGAAAAAAGACCGGCCGAAAACCACGGACAAAAAATTAGCGGAATATAAATACTCCTGCTCCACATTTATGATTTATTTGGGAGTGAAATCTAAATTTCCCCGGTTCCCGCATCATAATATTTTCTTTTCATCCAACTACAAAAAAAATATTGATGAAATTTTTGCCGGACAACTTTCCCCGGAACCTTCATTTTATATTCAAAATGCCTCTGTTACCGACCCGCAGTTAGCGCCGGAGGGAAAATCTACTTTGTATATTTTGGTGCCGGTGCCGAATAACACTTCAAAAATAGATTGGGAAACTCAGAAAAAACCTTTTCGGGACTTGGTGTTAAAAATGGCCGGGGAGAAATTGGGAGTCAATAATTTGGAAGAATTAATTGAAGTGGAGAGAGTGGTTACGCCGGCAGATTGGAATTCCAGCGCCGATGTTTATAACGGTGCCGTATTTAATTTGGCCCACACCATAGACCAAATGCTATACTTGCGACCGCATAATGAATTTGAAGAAATTCCGGGAATGTATATTGTCGGGGGCGGAACTCATCCGGGTAGCGGTTTGCCTACGATTTTAGAATCGGGCAGAATCACCGCGGAAATTATTAAACAAAAATTTTCACAATAGGGTTTTAAACTTATCAGAGCAATAAAAAACGCCCCGCTCTTTGGGACAAAGGGCGGGAGCGATATAAAAAAAGGAACTCGGACAGTTCCTTGCGAAGCTTCGGCCGGAGCCGAAGCAAAGCTGGTTTACTGTCCGAGTTAACGGACCATGAGTGCGGGCTGGCCGAGGGACTTAGAGCTTCAGGTTGGAAAGCTCAGTGTTCCTGTGGCCGGCGCCGGCGGCAGGGGTGGTGTTGGCCGCTTGAGGCCAGATGACATTCACCGCAGGTGCCGGTCGCGTCCAGGTGTTCGCCGGGATCATCGCCATGCTGGCCGTCATCGTCATCTTGTAAGCGTAGCTATTCTTCTCTATGCCGGCGACCGTCGCCGGGTTTTCGAACGCCTGATTGCTGATCACGGCCGTCATGCCAACGTCGAAGTTGACAGCAGTAATCGCAACCGAATTCGCCATTGACGCCTTCGTGTCCACCGGAGCGGTAGCAGCGAAAACGCACGTAGCGAGAGCCAAAAGAGCAAGCAGGGTGAGGGTATTCCTCATCATAGGGTGTTCTCCTTGGTTCTTCAAACGCAAAATCCGCAAGAGAAATAGCACGATCCGAAGATCGTATGGTTTGCACTATTCCTCCTACAGAACTAGCATAAAAGGATTCTACTACAACTCCTGGAAAGTTGTCAAATAAGCGGGTAAATATATAAGTATGCATGGATATAAGGGATAGGGGGCAAAGGATTGTAAGTATGCAAGCTTATATCCATACATCCATACATCCTTGTATACCTCTATCAAGTTGCAGATTTCATTGACAGATCCTGGAATTTGGAGTATTTTTTATTAACTCGCCAGGCTAGTTGCTGGCGTATTCAACTCGCAGGAGAGGCAAGATGCAAGTAATTCTGTTGGTCAAGCGCCCATGGCTTAAGTGGGTCGCTGTCCTAGGTCTTGGTATTGGCGTTGTTGTGGCGCTGAACACCGGCCTGAACCCTAATGCCGATCATAACTTCACGGTGAAGGCCGTGCAAACCGGCATCGCCTTTTGGGTGTTACTCGGGGTGGTGGTCTATGCGACCAAAGGGGTTGAGTTCCGGGTTGCCGACAAGGCGCCGGAATAAACGCGAACCCAGATGGCTCGCAATCAAAACCCGCCGATGCTATACCGACGGCAGGAACACTTTTCACACACGGCGCCAGCAGTTTTGGCGCCGTTTTCTTTTGCTCTAAAAAAGCAGTATAATAGGTATATATCAATAAGTTATTTTTATGGACGAGCAAAAAGGATCTCAATATTTTTTGGAGGGGATGGAACCCGAATCTGATCAAAAACCTAAACTCGATCCTCGTGTTGGGAATTATAGCGAACCCTTTACTACGGCACGAGCGCTGGAGTTTGATAATAAGCTTAATGCTTTACGGTTTAAGACTTGGGACTTCAAAGCTGGTAGAAAGTTAACGGATACGGAACATTCCGTACTTTCGGCATTGTATGCAAACGCTCGTATTTTAGAAGTTATGTTAGCTAAGCATAATAATGATTATTCCCAATGCAAAGCGTGGGCAGAGGGGTGTTTAGATTCACTACATCAAGCCAAAGAGTTAGCGGAAAAAAATAGAGTGCCTTTTTTGGCACAAGAAGCGGAAGCAATTTTAAAGAAGTTTAATCTTCCGGAAAAATAATTTATGGCATCTAAAAAAACCAAATTGGCAATTTTTGACATTGACGGGACTATATTCCGTTCGTCTTTGGTTATTGAACTTAGTCATGCACTGGTAGATGCAAAAATATTTCCTGGGGTCGCCCGAAAAGAAATTGCCAAAGAATATTTGGCCTGGCTGGACCGGAAAGGTACATACGAGGCCTACATAAACCAAGTGGTTAAAATTTACGTTAAACATATTACCGGGAAAAATTTTAAACAAGTGGACCGGGTGGCTAAACAAGTTATTTTGTATCAAAAAGATCGTACCTATAGGTTTACCAGAGATTTAATTAAAAAATTAAAGCATCAAGGCTACATTTTGGCTGCGGTTTCCGGCTCACCGTCCTATATAGTGGAGGAGTATGCTAAAACCATTGGCTTTAATGTATTCTTTGGCACCGAACTGGAAGTAGTGGGCGGAAAATTTACCGGTAAAGTGAAAAATTTAGATTCCGCCTTTAATAAAGCAAAAATTGTAAAAAATTTAAGTTTAAAGTATAACGCGGATTTAAAACAATCTTTAGCCGTGGGTGATACCGAGGGAGATATAAAAATGCTTAGTTTAGTCGGTCACCCCTTGGCGTTTAATCCGAATGCCGAATTAGCCAAAGTGGCGAAGAAGAGAAATTGGACCGTGATTTTGGAAAGAAAAGACGTGATGTATGAAATAAAAGATTTTAAGATGATCGCATAATCTGAAGATCCTCCAACCCCTCCTTGCCAGGAGGGGGCACAGGTGGATTGATCTCATTCGTAATTTTAGGATTATATGTGCTAAAATAAGTAAGGTATGTTTAACTTTCAAGAAATCAAAACAAAAATCAAAGGGGAAGTATTTACTGACGAAGCGACTTTACATAAGTACAGTCGCGATGCCAGTATTTTTGAAATTATGCCGACTTGTGTGGTTCGTCCAAAAAACAGCCAAGACGTTCAAGCACTGGTCAAGTTTGTAGCCGAGCACAAAACTGCAAATCCGGAACTGTCCATAACCGCGCGGGCAGCGGGCACCGATATGTCCGGCGGGGCGATTAATGATTCTATAATTGCGGACTTTACCGCGCATTTTAATAAAATTGAAATGTTTAATGGTAACACCGTATCTGTGGAGCCGGGGGTATTTTATCGCGATTTTGAAGTGCAAAGTTTAAAGCGTGGGTTAATTTTGCCTTGTTATACTGCATCCAAGAGTTTGAATACCGTGGGTGGAATGGTGGGAAATAATTCCGCCGGGGAAAAATCTTTAGCCTACGGCCAAACCAAGGATTATGTATTGGAACTAAGCGCAGTGCTTTCCGACGGGCGGGAGTATCGGTTTAGTGAACTTGATAATGACCAACTGGAAAAAAAATTAAAACTCCCGGGATTTGAAGGTGATCTTTACCGCAAAGTCTTTCGCTTGGTAAATGATAATTACGAATTAATTAAACAGGCCAAGCCTACCACCAGCAAAAACTCCGCGGGTTATTTGCTTTGGGAGGTGTGGAATAAATCTAAATTTAATTTGGCTAAACTACTGGTCGGTTCACAAGGGACTTTGGGTCTGGTTACGGACATAAAATTTAAACTAATCAAACCAAAGCCCAAGTCGGAGTTATTGGTGATTTTTATGAAGGACTTGAGATGCTTAGGAGAACTTATAGACTGCGTAACCAAGTACAAACCGGAAAGTTTTGAGAGTTTTGATGACCATACCTTTAAATTAGCCATGCGGTTTTTACCGGATATGATTAAGCGGATGAAAGGCGGGTTAATTTCTTTGGGCTGGAAGTTTTTACCGGAACTGTGGATGACCTTAACTGGAGGAGTGCCAAAATTAATTTTAATTGTGGAGTTCACCGGGGAAAAGGAAGAAGAAATCTATCAAAAATTATTTTTAGCGGAAAAAGAAATTCAAAGTAAGTTCAAGTTAAAGACTCATATTACAGCCAGTCCATCTGAGGCGGAAAAATATTGGGTTATCCGGCGGGAAAGTTTTAGCCTGCTTCGCCAGCACAGTAAAAATTTAGCCACGGCTCCGTTTATAGACGACATTGCCGTGCATCCGTCCCAGCTACCGCAATTTTTGCCGGAGCTAAATACCATTTTGGCTAAGTACCCCAGTTTAATTTACACGGTAGCCGGACATATGGGCGATGCTAACTTTCATATTATCCCGCTTATGGATTTACGCCGGGCGGATCAGCGGTTAATTATTCCAAAATTGGCCGACGAGGTATATAATTTGGTGTTAAAGTATAAAGGAACCATTACCGCCGAACATAACGACGGGCTTATTCGCTCACCTTATTTGGAAAAAATGTACGGATCACAAATTACCGACCTGTTTAAGCAAGTTAAAGAGATTTTTGACCCGCAAAACATCTTTAATCCTCGTAAGAAAGTCGGCAGTTCATTGGAATACTCCATGGATAAAATCAAAAAAACTTTTTAGCACCGAAATACCGGGGAAAATATTTTTTTGACCCCAAAGACTTGCGTTTGCCGGGGAAGAGGATTACAATAAAAAAGCTATGTATTATTTTGCCTATGGATCTAATATGAATTTGGAACATATGCGCCGTATTTGCGGCTGGCACTTTACTGTGCTTGGCGGGGCAATTTTGGAAGATTACCAATTTGGGCCAGATACCCGCGGGTACGCCAATATTCGCCCATGTCCGGGGCAGAAAGTATACGGTTTAATTTACGAACTGGATCAGCGTAGCATAGACGCGCTGGATGAATTTGAAGGGTATCCGGCTGTCTTTAACCGGGCGGAAGTGGCGGTAAAAGATTTTGACGGCGATGAATACAGAGCGTGGGTGTATTTGGAAGCACCGGAATATTTTGGCGAAAATGAAATTAAAGAAGATTATTTAAAACGGGTTTTAATCGGCGCGCGGGAAAACCGTCTGCCTCAAGAATGGATTAATTTTTTATCCGGGTTTGAAAAAAACAAAGTTTAGTTTTGGTTTGGGTTTTGGGCGACCTTAAGGGTCGTTTTTTTGTTTTTTACAAGGCTTTAAGGCGAGAGATGATTTTTTTTGAAAATTAGATTATACTATGTATAAGAATCGTCACAAAGGCAGTAAATAAGCTATTAATAACCCATAGCTTACTAATTAATGACATTTTTAAATTGTATGGGAACTGTTAACGGGTCAAATAGGAAAATTTTTAAAACCGGGCACTCTTTGGCTGTAACTTTGTCTAAAGGTGTTTTAGATGAAATGGGTTTGGCGGAGGGGGATTCGGTAGAGATTGAATCGAGTCACGGTCAGGCAATAATTAAAAAGTCCGGCCGGAAAGAGCAGTTGTCATTGGGTTTAAAAATAAGACCACATTTAAAATAATTTACATAAATTCATGAAAAAACATTTACACATTAAAATTTCCGGTCCCCGGGTACAGGGTATTGGTTTTCGTTGGTCAGCTTACGAAAAGTTTGTGGAGTTGGAATTGCAAGGTAAAGCCGAAAATGGTGCTGATGGAAGTATTACAATAAACGCGGAAGGCCCGGAAGAAGTTTTGACACAATTAATAGAATGGTGTCATGTGGGACCAATGGGCGCAAAAATTGCCAAGGTTGATGTGGCGGAATTAGCCGAACCATTTGTGCCGTTAAAAAACGGTTAAATTAATAAATTAACAATATATTTATGGGATTAGGTTTTGGTATGTTTTTTGGAAGGCGTAGTCAAGCAGAAAATTTGGATCGACTAAATGCCCATCCATTGTCGGAAAAAGAAGACCTTCCGGCCATAGCTCTTGCGGAGTTGTTTGGTGATTTTAAATTAATGTCCTCAGCTCGTGGTGACAGGCCTTATAACGATTCGGTAAGTGAATCCAAGGTAAAAGAGTTGGTAAAAAGAATGTCACGTTTTAGTCTTGATGCCCGAAATACTTATTATAAAAAATATTCTCTAGATGAAACTGACCAAATGACTCTTGAAAGATTGATTTATAACTCTGAAAAAACTCTCGGGAATTTACCCAAATAATTTCATCGGATAATGAAAAAATATTTTTTAATCACAATTTTAATATTTTTGTTGGTGGTAGGAGCGGGGTTTTGGTGGTTAAAAAGTCGGCCGAGTTTACCTTCAACTCCGCCAGCAGGCACACAACTTAACCCTATGGAAATTACCAGCTCGGTTTTTGAAAATAATCAAAATATCCCAGCCAAATATACTTGCGACGGCGACGGCATTAATCCTCCTTTAGAATTTAAAGATGTGTCAAAAGAAGCGGTCAGTTTGGCATTAATTGTGGATGATCCGGATGCATCGGCCGGTACTTGGGTGCACTGGACGTTGTGGAATATAGATCCGACCACAACGGGCATCATCGAAAACTCCGTTCCGCCAAAAGCCATTGCCGGACAGACCAGTAGCGGTCAAAATGTTTATGGCGGTCCGTGTCCACCGTCTGGTACTCATCGGTATTTTTTCAAACTTTATGCTTTAGACAGCAAACTTTCTTTATCTTCCTTTTCTTTGAAAGAAGATTTGGAAAAAGCCATGCAAGGACATATAATAAAGCAGGCAGAATTGGTCGGATTGTACAGCAGAACGCCGGTAAAATAAGGTAATAATTTAATCCAAAGGGAGTTTTTGCCTGGTTGCAAGAATTCCCTTTATTGTTTTTAGAGAATTTTGGTCTTTTGGTAAAACAATGGTATAATATAAGTGAAATTTTCTGCAGAGAAAACAAAATAAATTTAAAAATGAAACAAAAAGGTTATACACTAATTGAATTATTGGTCAGCGTTGCGGTTTTTGCAATTTTAACTGCAGCGTTTTTATCTGCTTATGCCGCATTAACCAAAAGTGTTAAATTAGCCAGGGAAAAAACAATTCTTTCCGCCTTGGCCTCAGAGCGCATGGAAATAGTAAGGAATTTGCCATTTAGTGATGTTGGTACTATTCATGGTGTCCCGGCCGGTTCTCTGCCGGATGAAATTTCCCCGGTTACAGTTTTAATTGCCCCGGTGACCTATAAAATTTATTATGAAGTCACATGGACTGATGATCCGGCCGATTTAACAGCGCTAACTGGGGATTCCTATCCGACCGATTACAAGCAGGTAAAGATGAAAGTGTTAAATACAAGCACCGGGCAAATTACGGCCTTTACTACCTCGGTTGCACCACAGGGCTTGGAAACTCCGGGTAACACCGGGGTCATGAGGGTTCAAGTATTTAATTCCACGGGGCAGCCTCTATCCGGGGTGGACGTTTCTATTACGGGAATCTCCAACGGTATCGCGTTAAGCGTTAAAACTAATGCCACTGGAGAGTGGGTGCAGGTCGGTTTGCCACCAGGAAGTAATGCTTATCATGTAGTTGCCACAAAAACCGGTTACTCAACTGACCAAACTTATCCGCTTACCGTTCAAAATCCTAATCCAACTAATCCGGATCCGACAATTTTATCGGGCGTGGTGACAAACGTACCTTTGCAAATAGATTTATTGAGCAATTTAACAATTAAAACTTTAGATAGTTTTTGCCAACCGTTAAACGGTATTGGCGTTCAGACAATTGGCGCAAAAACAATCGGCACAAATCCGGTCGTGTATAAATTTGATCAGACAAACGTCTCCGGTCCGGCTAGTTTTCCGGCAGGCCAAATTAACTATACCAATATTGAATGGGATACCTATACTCCGAATTTAACCACGGCGACGTTGCAAAATTATAATATTCGAGGAACCTCCCCAATCCAAAAAATTGATGTTTTACCCGCAACCTCGCAAACATTTTCCATTATTTTAACCCCACCTTCAGACCATAGCTTATTGGTTATCGTCAAAGACGCAACAACTAAGGCGCCCTTAGAAGGGGCGGTGGTGGAATTGCAAAAAGGTGGTAGTCAGCCTCAAGACTATTTTGGTTCCACCGGGGGAAGCGTTTGGGTGCAAAATGACTGGACCGGCGGTTCAGGTTTTGCCGATTGGAGCAGTAGTACCCCGACAACTTACTGGGTAGCCGACCCTGATATTTATATTAATAACGGTTCCAATGATATTCAGTTACGAAAATCCGGAAGTAAATACCCGGTAAACGCAACTTCCACATTACAATCATCCACCTACGATACCGGAACCGGAGCAAGTACATTTACCACAATAACTTGGACACCAATTAGTCAGGACGCCTCTACCACCTTAGCTATTCAAATTGCTGTCAATAACGATAATGCTACCTGGGAATACGTCGGTCCGGACGGTACCGCCCAAACATTTTATACGGTCCCGGGAACCAATATTAGTTCGAGTTTAAACAATAACCGCTATGTTCGGTATAAGGTTTATTTATCAAGTCAAAATGACAAAAAAACTCCGGCACTTACTTCCATAAATCTAAATTATGTATCCGGATGCTATACCCCGGGGCAATACTTATTTGACGATATTACTCCGAGCAACGGCGATGCCTACACTTTAACGGTCACCTTGCCGGGATACCAGACTTTTATTGATACTTATCAAATTGGCGGAAACGGCACAGTAGAAATTTTATTAGGAAAATAAGTAGTATTTTATGAGAACTAAAATTTTTGCCTTAAATCTTGAGCAAGCTGATCACGGCTTTACGCTGGTGGAAGTTTTAATCTCAATTTTTATTTTTTCCTTAATCAGCGTGGGAATTGTAATGACGGTTTCAAATTTGTTTTCCGCAGCCAGCGGGCAGAGTGGGCTATTGGCTGACCAAGACCAGGCTAGAAAATTAATTTCCCAAGTATCGAACGAACTTCGGAATGCCGCATCCGGAGCCAATGGTGCTTACCAGTTAGAGTCAGCCGGAAACCAACAGCTGGTATTTTTTACTAATGCCGATCCGTCTTCGGTAACCACCGAAAGAGTGAGATATTTTTTGCAAAACGGGAAAGTCTATAAAGGCGTTACAAAATATTCCGGTGGAACTTACAACACCTCTACTGAAAAAACATTACTTATGCAAAATAACATTGCCAGCAGTACTGCCCCGTTGTTTTATTATTATGACGGTGATTATACCGGTTCCAGCACCCAGGCAGCTTTGGTTCAGCCGGTTAGCGTGGCCAGTGTAAAATTTATTAAAATTAACGTGATGATTTTTAACAAAGCCGGAGTTAAAAATAAAAATTCATATTCGGTTACCGGCGGGGCAGCTATCCGCAGTATAAAAAATAACTTGGGACAATAGGATGAAAATATCAAATATCAAATCAAGAGACAAAAAATCTTACCAGACGGGTTTTTCCATTGTTTATTTAGTAGTAGCTATTTTTATATTTTCTCTGGTGCTACTATCTGTTTTGCAATACGCCGTTACCCAATTAAAGATCGTTCGGTCAACAGCCAATCGGGAACAAGCGTTTCAAATCGCTGAAGCGGGTATAAATTATTATCAGTGGCGCTTAGCTCATTTCTCTACCGATTATTGGGACGGGAATGCCAGCACGACGCCCGGACCGTACATTCATAATTACACGGATTTTGACCAGCAGACTGTTTTGGGTAAATATGAAATTACTGTCACTCCGCCGGCGGTGGGTTCAACTTTGGTAACCATTAAATCAAAAGGGTATACCACTGAAAATCCAAAAGTTTCAAGAACTATTACAGTTAGATATGGAATTCCTTCATTGGCCAAGTATGGGTTTTTAACCAACGAGAGCGTATGGATTGGTGAAGATGAAAACATCAGCGGACAGTTGCATGCCAATGGGGGAATTCGCTTTGACGGAACCGGTAACGCGCCGATTACTTCGGCAAAAACAACTTATTCTTGTCCGTCTTGGTCGGGGTCACCTTGCCCGGCAACCAAGGCCGGGATTTGGGGTTCGGCCTCGGTGAGTACTAAAACTTTTTGGCAATATCCGGTGCCAAGTATCGTATTTTCCAGTATGACGAGTAATTTGAACGATATGAAAAACCTAGCCTCCAGCGACGGAGCCCCCGCATATTTAGGCCCCTCCAATAATAAAGGTTATTCATTGGTGTTTAATTCAAACGGCACTGTTGATATTTATATTGTAAAAAAGTTAACTAATGCTCCTAATAATACCTACGATGTCAACGGCAATCCGATTAATAAATCGATAGATTATGACCCAAATGCATCCCAAAGACAGCTAATTTACAACGATGCCGGTATCCCGGCGAATGGTATATTTTTTTTCCAAGATCATATCTGGGTGGAAGGCACCGTAAAAGGGCGGGTTACCGTTGTGTCGGCAATTCCCGGGGCTACAAGTAATTATCCGAATATTATTATTCCTAATAATATTGTCTATTCGGGTACGACCGACACCTTAGGGTTGATTGCTCAAGGGAATGTTTTGGTAGCTTATGGAGCGCCAACGAACTTAACAATTAGCGCTGCCATGATTGCACAAAATGGCAGTATCCAAGTCTATCGTTATTCCAGTGGTACCAATATAAAAAATAGCATTACAGTGAACGGAAGCTTGGCTTCTTACGGGTTGTGGACTTGGACCTATGTAAGCGGAAGTAATGTAATTTCCGGTTTTCGAAATACTTTTACGAATTATGACGGAAATTTATTATATTCTCCACCACCCAGTTTCCCGCTTAGTACCGACGGGTATCAGCAAATAAGTTGGACGAGTGATTAAGATAGATTTAAGATGTAAGATTTAAGATGTATGAATCAAAAACTCAAAATAATTTTGTTAATATTTGCCGTAACATTTTTAATTAATGTTTCTTTTGCTAGTGCGGCGATTAAATACGTGCCAACACCACAGCAACTTCAGCCTTCGCCTCTTGGAATAGAACCAAATTTGTCCGGGAATGTTAACTATATAGATCCTAATTCAGAGAGTCAGACATCAGAAGAAGACGGGAATAATTCAGAAAATAAAAATATTGAGCCCCCGACGGGTACGGAAAAAAAATCTCAACCGTCGCTGATTGCAAATATTATATCTCTTCCTGAACAAAATAGCGCCGCCGGCAAAACGGTCTGGTGGCTAATAGTTTTGGCTTTGGCCGGAGTAGGGACTTGGTTGGTAAAGAAACGCTATGACAAAAAATAATTGTGAATTTTGCGGTAACAATCAGGTGCCTCATGGGATTAATTGGTATTTTGAAAGTTTAAATATTTTGCTGACCCCGGTTCGTCAGGTGGTGCTGTACAATCCGGTTACCTCGTTTTTGGTAAAAAGTGGTTTAACCAGGAGTTTCAGTAAAATTATTCTGGCTGTCGCGGAGGGTTTAAAAATTATTACCCGTCAGCCGGATGTTAAAAAATGTAAAGTTCGGCGAGCTCAGGTATTATGGGAAGAAGCAGAAAAAAGGGGAATACAAATGCAGGAGTTGTTGCTGTTCGGTAAGCCGTTTGATGTATATTTAGCAGAGAAAAACCATCCCTCAAACCCAAAACTTAAAGTAAGGCTAATCTTTAGCGGGTTGCCCAGGCCGGCCGGCTATTTTAACCCATGGCTGGATTTAATGGATGATAAATGGAAGTTAAAAGAAAAATTTTTACAAGAGGGCTTGCCGGTTCCGCTTGGAGCGAGTTGTTTTAGTTTTCAGCAAGCCAAAAAAATCTTTGAAAAAATTTGTTCTACAAGCAGTGCAGTTATCGTTAAGCCCCGAGCCGGTAGTCGTGGACGACACAGCACGACTTTTGTTTCAAGTTCGGAAGATTTAAAAGTTGCTTTTAAAGTTGCCAAGCAATTATGTTTTTGGGTCATGGTGGAAGAGCAATTGCAAGGTCCGGTTTATAGGGCTACAGTAATTAATTTTAAATTGGCCGGGGTATTACGCGGTGATGCTCCGCAAATACTCGGTGACGGTATTCATACCATAGCTCAGCTAATTGAAAGCAAAAATCTGCAACCTCATCCGGGGGTAAAAAATATCCCGGCTGACCGACAGGTTCAAAGGTTTTTAGCCAGACAGCATTTAACCTTGGAATCAATTTTGCCGGTAAAAAAAGCTGTCGCACTTTCGGAAAAAATCGGGGTTAATTACGGGGGGTCCTCGGAAGAAGATTTAAATATTTGTCACCCGGAGAATATTGAGCTATTTGAACGCGCCGCAAAAATTTTAGGCGACCCGGTGGTTGGGTTTGATTTTATTGTTCCGGATATTTCAAAGTCCTTCAAAGTTCAAAAATGCGGATTTATTGAAGTGAATTCCTTGCCCTTTATTAATTTACACCACGATCCGTTGTTGGGCGCGCCACAAAACGTCGCCTCTGCGGTTTGGGACATGCTTAATTTATAATTTAGCTTTTACTACAATAATATGTATTATTGTAGTAAAATATTAATAATTAGCATTAAAACAATATGGGAAAATATACTAATGTTTCCAGATTGTCCAAGCAAGAGCAAAATGAATTATTTTTGGATTTTGTAAAATCCATCGGTTCCCTGAATAATAGTTTGGAGGCTGCAAATTATGTTAAAGATTTATTTTCAGAAGCCGAAGTTTTAATTTTAGCTAGGAGATTGCAGATAGCCAGATTACTTAGTGAAGGAAATAGTTATCAAGAGGTTAATAAGGTGACTAAGGCTAGTTATACAACGATTGCCAAAGTACAATGGTGGCTCAGGCTTTATGGAGAAGGGTATAGGATGGTAATCGGACGAATGGAAAAGAAGAATAAATCGGAAAGCCAGGAATGGAGAACATTAAAGCGCAAGTATCCGTTATATTTTTGGCCACAAATTTTACTTGGTGAAATCGTAAAATCAGCGAATAAAAAAGAAAAAGAAAGATTACAAAAAGTTATTACTCAGTTAAAAGAAAAATCACAACTAAGTAAGGATTTAGAAGAAATGCTAAGGCAAGACTTAAAATTAAACAGAAGAAAAATACTACAATAATATGTATTATTGTAGTATTTGGCGAATATGATTATAAAGAATTTTGAAACATTGGCCAGTTCGGAATTACGAAAACAGGCTTTGCTGATTGCTGAAGCCGGCTATGAAGCAATCTCTACGCAAAAAGCCGTGGAAAAGAATTTTTTCTTTGATTCAAAAAAACAGGAGCTGAAAATTTTTCAAGAAAAATATTTAATCGGTCAATATAAACGAATTGTATGCATAGGGTTCGGCAAAGCGGCTCTAGAAGCGGTGGCGGCTATTCAGCATGTTCTAAGAGACAGGATTACCTGTGGTTACGTGCTGGATTTGAAAGAAGGGAGTTTAGGGAATATTATTTGTCGAGTCGGGACTCATCCGTTACCAACTAAGGTAAACATAGAAGCCACTGAGGAATTGGTTACCATGTTGGAAGCGTGTAGTGCGGAAGATTTGGTAATCTGTGTGGTTTCCGGAGGTGGTAGTGCTCTTTTGTGTAAACCACACGATATGTCATGCGAAACTGAGGTGACTTTAATTTCCGCCCTAACTGTTAAAGGTGCGAATATTACGGAACTAAATACTGTAAGAAAACATATTAGCTCTGTTAAAGGTGGAAATCTGGCCAAAATAATTTATCCGGCCACCTGTATTTCCTTAATATTCTCCGATGTCCCGGGTGATGATATTTCCATGGTGGCATCGGGCCCCACGGTAAAAGACACCACGACTAATCGCGATGCCGGAGAAATCTTAAAAAAATATGATGTGCTAACAATGTGTGAGATGCCGAGCTGTAAATTATTGGAAACCCCCAAGGAAGAAAAGTATTTTAAAAATATTCACAATATTTTATTTGTTTCGGCCAAACAGGCACTTTTGGCTATGAGCGAACGTGCTGAAGAGTTGGGTTTTGAAGTAAAAATATTTTCTCCGGCCTTCCAAGGGGAGGCGGGTGTGCTGGCCAAAGAAATTTTATCACAAGCAAAAAAAGGTCAGTGTCTGCTTGGGGCGGGGGAAAGTACAGTTAAAATATCCGGTAAAGGTAAAGGTGGAAGAAATCAAGAAATGGCTTTGTCCGCTTTGTCACATATTCAGGTAAACCAAGCCCTGCTTTGTTTGGCCTCCGATGGGCACGATAATACGGAGGTAGCCGGTGCAGTCGCCGACATTTCGGTGGGGAGCAGAGCAAAGGCGCTGAATTTAAGCCCGGAAACTTTTTTGGCTAATAATGATAGTTTTACTTTTTTTGAAGCCTTGGGGGAAAGTATAATAACCGGCCCCACAGGCTCGAATGTCTCAGATTTTTTTGTAATGCTAGAGCAATAACTATTCATGATATAATTCCAATATAAACTAAAATAATACCATATGAAAATTGTATTTATAGAAACAGAAACTTGGGAACAAGAATATTTAACCGCTAAATTCACCGGGCATGAGTTGGTGTTTCGAAATAAGCCGGAAATTTTATCGGAAGATGAAGATGCTGATGTCCTATGTACTTTCTTAGGTTGTCCAATAAATGAATCAGTTTTGGCCAGGATGAAAAATTTAAAATATGTGGCGACACGCAGTACCGGATTTGACCATATAGACGTTAAAGCCTGCGCCGGAAAGAATATTAGCGTATCTAATGTGCCGACCTACGGAGAAAACACTGTGGCGGAGTTTACTTTTGCCTTACTACTTGCCTTGGCCAGAAAAATGTATCAAGGAGTTAAGCAAGTTAAGGATCAGGCTTCCTTTGAAACTAAAGAACTTCAAGGGTTTGATTTAAAAGATAAAACCATTGGCGTGGTGGGTGTGGGCCATATTGGGATTTATGTGGTAAAAATTGCGCGTGGGTTTGGTATGAAAGTTTTGGCTTACGATCCACATCCGAAAGCCGAATTTGCCCAAGAGTACGGATTTGAGTATGCGGAGTTAAATAGTTTGTTTGCTCAATCCGACGTAATAACTTTGCACGTCCCGTACATGCCGGCCACTCATCATTTGGTAAATATGGAAAATATTAAAACTTTTAAAAAAGGGAGTGTACTTATAAATACCGCGCGGGGCGGTTTGGTGGAAACTGCCGGGCTAGTGTGGGCACTAAAGGAAGGAATTTTGGCCGGAGCGGGGTTGGATGTGCTGGAAGAGGAAGGGTTTATTAAAGAAGAGCTTCATACTATGTTAACCGGGCACCCAAACCAGGATCAGTTAAAAATTGCGCTTTCTGACCATGAGCTTATGCATATGGACAATGTGCTAATTACCCCGCATAACGCCTTTAACAGTAAGGAAGCGGTAATGCGGATTTTGGACACTACCGCGCAAAACATTACCGGGTTTATTAACAATCAACCGACTAATTTAGTAAAAATGTAACCTTGTTTCCTCCAAAAAATGTTAATTTTTTTGGTTGGACAAAACATTAAAAAAATGATTTAATTAATTATAGATAAAAATATATTTTAGAAACAAAATTTGTACCAGAAGTCCTGTAATTATGGGCAAAACAAAGAGAAAATTCATGAAAAAAGTGTCCATAAAAAGAATTAAGAAAACTAAGACAAAGCTAAGTACCAAAGCTAAGGTCTTAGCCGGTTTAGGCTTGGGCACAACCTTGGCTGGATTTGGTGCCGGTGGAGCCGGGGCTAAGGCAACTAACCTTAAACCAATGGTTAGGGTGCAGGAACAAAATAAAGATTCTAAGAGCGGAAAAGTAAAAAAAGCAATTACCGATATCTTTGGTATAAAAGAAGCCAAAGCCATGGCTAATCCTTACGCGGATCCGACTGATATTTCACCGGCTCTTGCTGAAAGCCTTGCCGCCCAAGGGCGTTACAATATGGCTTTATACGGAAGCGGGGGTGTTTATGGGAATTTTGATTATTCTTCAGCTCAAGATTCTTATAATCAAACTTTCGGAATTAAACCTGCTGTCATAACAGAACAAACTGGAAGTGGAGAAACCGAAACAGAGGGTGACGCTCTACCAACCGACGGGCAAACAGAAGATTTAGGTGAAGGTTCAGGGGAGGGGTATTTCCCTGAAGTTCCGACAGCCCCGATTCCGCCAATAATTCAGCAGGGAATTAATCAAATGTATAACACACCAGCTCCCGTTGCTGTGGGTGCTGATTCTTACGGAAATCAGATATATTTAAATAATGGCCAATACCAAGATTATACCGGTAATGTTTTTACTTCGCATATTGAAAATGGGCAAACCGTTTTTAATCCGGTAAACACAACGGATCCGTTAAATTTGGGCCAAAGTGGGGCCTCTGACCAGGTTCCAGTTCTCCCGGTAGGATTGCAAGACCCGAATGCAAATATTATTTTAAACAATTCGCAAACCAATGCGGATAATTTTTTAAATCAACCATGGCAACCACCGGCTGAAACGCAAACACAAACTGAGGATGTGACTGAAAATAATGACTCAAATGTAATTACAAATTTGCAGACAAATGAGCAGTTCCAAGGCGAAGGCTCCGGCTATGTGGTGGGGCAAGATGCCCAAGCAAATAATATTTAGCAAGACGGCCAAGGGAATTGGTTAGACAGTGCCGGAAATATTTTACCTACAGGCACGGTAAATAACGCGACAATAGTAACTGACACTGTAACCCCGATTGACTATTCTTTTGCCACATACGACATAAACAGCAATAGAACCGACAATCAAGTCGTTGCTCCTGCACCGTCCTTAGTAGTGCAAAATTTGGTTCAAGGTAGCTCAGGTAATGTCAGTGATTATATTACAACTTTGGGACAGCAAGGAGTTATGACCTTATTAAATAATGACGGTACATATACTTTGTTAGACGTTTCAACGGGACAAACCGAGCAAAAAACTTTAGAGCAGATGGTTGAATCTTCAATGACTGTGGGCACAGGTACACAAAATGCAGGTCCGCAAGTGGAAAATATAAGTATTCAAGATCTGGCTAATATTAATCAACAGGTATCCAGTGGTCTTACAGCGGATTTAATTAGAAATTATATTTCCCAGACGCCGGAAGTTGCGCCGGAGGTTATGGTTCCAGTTTCATCTGAGGCTACTATTGCCACTGAAAATACAAGCACCGCTACCCCTATAATGACGCAATCAGAACTTAACGCAGAGTTAGCCAAATATCAAAGCACTCCGGCGGAAGCATTAGAGTCGGTGCAAACATCAGAAAATAATCAAACTTTGAATTTTACCCCGCTGGTTTTAGCAGATGGCACAACAGTGACTACCACAAATGGAGTAGAATATAATGACGAAAAAGGAAATTTTTATTTTTACACCGGAGATAAAAATTCGGACTTAATGAAATACGATTCTAAGGCCGGAGTATTTACAAGTGTTAGTGCTGGAAGTTCTGAAAGTTCAATTTTGGATCAGACAAAAAATACCGTAAAAAATCTTACAAAAACGACTGCTGGCATTCAGGACAAGGCAAATAAAGGAATTAATGCAGGAGTCGGGGCCATTGCTCAAAAGTTAAGAGGAGATGTTTCCGACAAGGCTGATAATATAAGTTTAGACTCTTCGAAATTAAAAACTTTTGGGAGACTTGCGGTAATGGGCGGGGCATCTATGGTCGCTGGTCCTGCTGGAGGGCTTGTCGCGGGGGTTGTATCTGGTTCTCCAATGAATTGGGAAAAATTGGTTGACTGGGCAACGGATCCTAAAGATCTCGGGCGCCCTGGTACAGTCTCTTGGACAGATCCGCAAACCAGACAAAAGTATTCTATATCAAAACAGGATGTACAAGCAGCACTAGCGGTGATTCAAGCAAATGGTAATAATATTAACCCCTAAAAAATTAAAATGGGTTTATGAAAAAAACTAAAAAGTTAAATAAAACTTCTCATAAAATTAAATCCGCGATTATGGAAAAAGTGAAAATCAAGCGCGTGAAGCGCGAAAAGAAAAAGACCAGTACTCAAGAAAAAATTCTTGCCGGGATTGGCGTGGGCTCAACTCTTTTGGGAGCGGCGGCACCATTTGCGCCAAAAACCTCTCAAACGCAATTTGTGAGAACCGAAGGAGCAAAAAAAACCTCCAGCGCTACCGGTAAGGTAAAAGCCGCGTTATCCCGTTTTTTTGGCGTGGGAGAAGCGAAGGCCTCGGTCACACAGGAATATTTGGATTCTTTGGCAGGGGATGTGAATGGAGCAAAGGATGCATTGGCAAAATTTGACCAGTGGGTAATCCAAGCACAGTCGGACGCCCAAAATTTAGCCGACCAAAATGCAATTGATACCCGCATGGAGGAAATACAAGGGACAATAAATACTGAACGACCTGGATTAGTTTCCGCCCAAGAAACTGCGGAACACGCTTACAGCACGGCCGCGGATGAATTTATTGCCCAGCAACAAGCAGAAAGTCCAACACCTTTGCCTCCCGCACCTCCAGTTGAAAATCCGGCTCCGGAGATAGAAAATCCGACACCACCCGTAGTAAGCCCTGAAGAAAATATTACCCCCACAGAAAATGAAAAGAAAGTGATAAATGATTTAAACCAGACTTTCACAAACGGCCAGTGGGTAGTGGATGCCGGACAAAGAGTCCAAAATCCAAATGGTTTTTATTATACCTCTCAAGGTAATGGCGAATGGAAATTAAATGACGGTCAAACCAAAACTGAAATTGGCGGGATTGTATATGTATCAGCGAACGGAGAATGGGTTCGCCAAAACTCTAACACTCAAACGCCGCCTCCGACTGTAGCTGAACCGAAAATTACAGCCGGTGATTTGCAAAATCTTGAGGTGTATAAAAATGGTACCCAGCTGGTTTCCTATATTGGCGGAAACATTAACAAAACTTTATATATTGGCGTAGGCGGAATACTTTACGATTATAATTCCGGAGAAACTCAGTTGTCTCTAACCTCTGAGGAATCCAATTTGATCATAAATGCTATGAACGCACAAGCCCCGCAAGATGGTGTAGAAACACCGGCCTTGCCTAAAGAAGGCGACACTAAAATTATTGACGATTTGCCTCAAATTTATAAGAACGGGGGATGGGTGGTAAAGGCAGGCACAGAAGTTACAAATCCTAATACTTTTATTTATATTGCAGACGGCAATGGTGGGTGGGTTGCAAAAGCAGGACAAAATGCTGATGGTTCACAAATTGGTTTAGCATCGGGTCAGTCTTACACATCTGACAGTAATGGCCAGTGGGTTGCCGATGTTCCACTGTCAACACAAATTCCGCCAGCTGGTGTCTCGGCTATAAGTATTACCAGTACCCAAAACCAGGAGACAACAGTCGGATCATACGTTGAATATAAATTTCAAGCCACCGGTGGTAGTGGGACAAATGCATGGTCTATGGTTTCCGGGCCTTCCTGGCTAGAAATTAATTCCGCAGACGGAACGCTGTATGGGACTCCGGGGGAAGGTAGCGTGGGTAGTTCCGTAGTAAAAGTTAGTGTTACAGATGGTGTAACCACAGCGGAAAAATCAATTACCATAAATGTTAACGGGGCGGTGCATTCTTACGCCATTACTACCGGCGGACAAACAGCAGAGGTGTTGGCAAATACCGATGGTGGAATGACATTTGCTGTTACCGATGAATCCGGACAAATTGTTACGGTGGCGGATTCGGAAGTTTCTTTAAGCACATCGGACGATAAAATAGTTACAGCGACAATGTCCAATGGTATGGTACTGGTTCACGGAATTAAAGCCGGTTCCGCAACCATTCAAATTACTTATAAGGGAGCATCTTCTAATTTTGATGTTTCTGTCGTTGCCCCGGCTCCGGGAGTAGGCGGAGAAGAGGTTGTGACCCCACCAGTTGTAACTTCCGGAGTGTATACTGTAAATTTCGGCGCCCAGGAAGTTAATTTTGACATTAAGGCCAATTCCGACGGTAGTATGTCGGTTATGTACCAAGGTAAAGAAATTGCCAAAGGCAAAACTACGGCAGATTTTACTACCGCTTTAAGCAAATATCCGGCATTTATAGCGACCGCTGAAAACTCCATTATTAACGATATAGTGAGAAATTTTAGCAATTATTTTGCTACCCAAGACGGGAAGTTAATTATTGATAATGGCGTCAAGCCGGTTTTGGTGGATGGTGCTACCAGAGAAGTATTCAGAGACGAATATGGGAATTCCGTCGCTTGGTATGGCGAACTTGGGGGCAGGGTGTATCAAACGTCTGATGGTAGATTAATTTTAGAATTTGCAGATGGCTCGTGGTCTATTTTGGTCCCAGGGGCCGCAACCATAAGTCAGGAAACCTATAATCAAATTAAAGCCCAGCTTTCCACCACATCCGGTTCCGACTCAATAAAAATTACTCCGTCCGCGCATAATCTTGCTACGGAAATTGGTCTTGGCGGGACAAAAGGCGTTGACCCAAATTTGTATACCGGCGTGCCGGCAGCCCAGGGATCATATGATTCCGTGGGCTTTGTGAATGCTTATAAATCTTACACTTTGGACACTGTAAAAAGTCCGGATGGAAAAAATACAGTTTATACTTTTACCATAACCATGCCGGATGGAAAAACAAAAATTACAAAAACATTTTATAGTGTTGATGAGTTAAAAACCTTTCTTTATACCAATTACGCCACCACTAACGCGACTGAGGCCATGTCAGCGCAAAATAAGGCAATATTCGCCGCTGCCATAGACTCCAAAGACAAAAATCCGGAGTTGAGTAATTTGTTTTTGCCTGGACTTCCCACCACTTTTAGTAATAGCCATCAAGCGGTAGCAATTAGTAATAATGACTATTATTACAACACCGCATATTACTCTACTGCTGAACAGGCGGCTCAACTTCAAAAATTATTTCCGGGATCTTCTGTAATAGAACAGGCCATGCCTTTGTTGCCAATAGGAACAATGGAATGGGATAAAAATGACCCTCGTCGTCAATTTGGTTTGAAATTGGCCGATGGATCCGAAATAAATGTTGGGATGACAATGAGAAGTATGAAGTGGGATGCACAAAAAAATACTTATGTATTTTGGTCTTTATCCGATGATGTTTTAAAACAGCTCAAGCCGACTGCGGAAATTCCGGTAAGCGTTTTCCAAGTCAGTTACGATAACGGCGGTGTTGTAACATTGCCCACTAATTTCGTTCCTGGAAAATCAACAATACCATCAGCTCCAGTAATAAGTACAAATAATCTCGGTGGAAATAATACAGGAACAGGAACCACCACCGGAGCTTTTGCTTTAAGTATTACCGGCGTATCTTCGCAGAACTTAAAAGCCGGAGACAAATTAACCATAACCGGCCAAGGCATTACAGCCGGCAATATTTCGGTAGAATTGTTAAATAGTACAGGAAATGTTTTAAGTTTTCAATCGGTTGCACAATTTGCTTCCGGTAGTGTGTCGGTTGTTCTCCCAAGCTCTTTAGCTACCGGGGAATACACAGTGCGCTTGAAGTATGTGGGAGTAGGGGCTAATTTTGGCAAAGTCTCAAACTCTGTAACCATAAATGTTACGGCAGTTACTGCAGTGGCCACGGACTTTGGTAATGATATGGTTTATGAAAATGCCCCGGTTATTTCTCAGTTATCAATAACATCCGTCAGTAAAACTCAGCTGACAAATAATTATAAAATGGCAATTGTCGGAACAAATTTTAATTCCGAATTAGCAAAAAATTCCGTAGAAATAGTAAATAGTTCCGGCACAATAATAAATAGGATTACTCCAAATATGGTTTTGGGTCAAGGGGTAATATTTACCTTGCCGAGTAATTTGGCAGTTGGTAGTTATAAGGTTCAGGTTAGAAATTTAGCCACTGGCGGTAAAGTGTCTAATCAATTATCATTTAATGTAACCGACTCAACTACCTCAACGTCAACTGATGATTTAGATTTGACGGACACAACTGGAACTGGAACTGGAACTGGAACTGGAACTGGAACTGGAACTGGAACTGGA
>CAYZEI010000015.1:0-27400 GCA_964477745.1 uncultured Candidatus Saccharibacteria bacterium
ACCTGGGAATGCAGGCTTCAAAGGCCCGTGCCTTACCGCTTGGCTACGCCCCAATAATTAGACAACTAAGTGATATTATAAAATAAATCCGGGAAAAAGAAAAGGGCTGGGTTTTATTGCCAAATTTATATCATATGCTAAATTTTATTACCAGAATAAAGATATGATATAATTTATACAAATATTAACGTATAGAAACCAAATGAAAATCTCTAAATATAAGCTATTTTTACTGCTGGCTTTTGTAGTGGTGTGGTTTTGGGCAGCTATTGATCCGGTTTACCCTCACGACTGGCTATTGGAAAACTACCTGGTATTTATTTTTGTACCGCTAATTTTAGTCACCGCCCGGTATTTTAAACTGTCCAATGTTTCTTATACGCTGATTACCTTATTCATGATTTTACACGTAATTGGCTCGCACTATACTTACGCCGAAGTCCCATTTGGCTACACTCTACAAAATTGGATTGGGGCGGAACGAAACATGTACGACCGGTTAGTCCACTTTTCTTACGGCTTTTTGTTGGCTTACCCCATGCGAGAAGTCTTTGTGCGCCTTACAAAAGCCAAAGGCTTTTGGGGATATTATTTACCTCTAGATATTACCCTGTCATTTTCCGCAGTCTATGAAATTATTGAATGGTGGACAGCACGCAATGTATCTTCCGATGCTGGAATTGCCTTTTTAGGGGCACAAGGAGATATTTGGGACGCGCAAAAAGATATGCTAATGGCGGGAATCGGTGCAACTATTGCCATGTTTATAATTTTAATTATCAATGCCATTTACAACAAAAATTTAGGGAAAGAGCTTAAAGAAAGTTTTAAAATTGAAAAAGGCGACCATCCTTTGGGCGAGCAACAACTAAAAGAATGGACAAAATAAAGGTTCCTCAGATTTAAAAAAAACGCCCTCCAAAATCTGGAGGGCGTTTTATATTATATTTACTTTAGAACACCAACTGAGAAACCTTTAAGAACAGTTTCGGGCTTGGTCTGACCACCGTGCTTACCGTCAAAAGCGGAGCTTCCATCTATACCACAAATTTTCAAAATATTTTTATCCCCACCCGGATGTTTATTAATCCATGCGGTTAAATCATAAACCTTCCCATTTATTGCAGATAAACAGTTCTCTGGGGTTGAGGCTGCTTGGACATCTGCCATTGTATAAGTCTTTTCACCGGTGGTGGTGGTTGTAGTAGTTTGCTGAGTTGGGGTAGCCTGAGTTCCGGTTGTGTTTGTGGTTGTCGGCTGAGTGCTGTTGCATCCGGCCGCCAGTAAAAAAACCGATGAAACTAATACTAACTTTTTGATTGTTTGTGCTGTCATATTTTATTTCTTTTAATTATTGTTTAAATATTTTACACTAAAATTTACTTTCTACCAAATTATTTTACCGGGGCTGTCGGAACCGGCATGTCCGGACGAATCTGGATGTTTTGCGCGGTAATTGAACCGTCGGAATTACTGGTACCGCTTATACTAACCTCTTTGCCGACTGAGATATCCTCAGCTGATCCGCTGGTAGTTTTGCCAATGCTGGTAGAGGCGGAGTAAAAAATTATTTTCGAACCTGTATTCCCTACTTTAACAGTAACACTTTTATCGTCTTTACTTAGAACTTGCCCATTAATAAATTGTCCGCCGGAACTTGCCCGCCGGGCAGTACCGCTTCCGCCGGCTCCTTGCTGGAACATTCCGGTCCTACCTTGACCGGGAGCAAAAGCGCCGGCTTTAAAAGTCGGGGTTTTACTTTGGGCATATTTCATCCCGCCAAAAAACCCGCCACCACCCGCCACTATTACTATAACGGCTACTATTAAAATATGTTTCTTAGTCATTTTTTTCCTTTAATTAATTTTAATTACCAGAGGTTAGGAGAGGACAAAAAGCATCACTACTTTTTCCCCTCCTAGCGCCCGATAACTACTCATACCTAAGGGCGTCTATTGGGCTCATTTTAGCCGCTTTGCGAGCCGGATAATAGCCAAAGATAATTCCTACACCGGCGGATACGCTAAAGGCCAGTAAAACGGAATTTAAAGACACTGTGGCTGCCACAATATTAAAATACGACACAATAAATGATATGAGCCAGCCTAAAAACACTCCAATCGCTCCGCCAAAAAAAGTTAACAGAACCGCTTCGGCTAAAAACTGTGAGTTAATATTTTTACTTCTGGCACCAATGGCTTTTCTCAGTCCGATTTCCCGCGTGCGCTCGGTCACGGTAGTTAACATCATATTCATAATCCCAATTCCACCAACCACTAAAGAAATTCCGGCCACCGCTGCCAACAACTGAGTAAGCACGCTGGTAATGGTTGAGGCAGAAGAAACAATATCCGATTGATTCAAAACTCTAAAATCCGCGCTTGAGCCTTCCGCAATTTTATGCCTGAGCATTAACAAAGCGGTAGCATCTGTTTGCACTTGAGTCATAACTTCCTGACTGTCTGCTTGCACACTTATGGTACCTAAATTTTCATTACCCAAAAAATACCGTTGAGCTGTGGTCAGAGGAATATAAATATTGTTGTCGGGATTATTAAAACCGGTTCCGCCTTTTGTTAACGTTACACCAATTACTTTAAATGGTACACCTTTTATGGTAATGGTCTGACCCACAACATTTTCCGCGTTCTCGCCGAATAAATCATCCCGCACGGTCGGACCGATTACTGCAACTTTGGCAAAACTGCTGACTTGTGAATCCGCAAAAAACGAACCCTGACTCACGGACAAATTATGCACGGACAAATATAACGGCCGGGAACCGATTACACTTGTATTTGTATTATTTCCTTTGGCAACCACCTGATACCGCCCTGAAGTTTCCGGCGAAATTGCTTTTATGTTTGCCACCTTTGAAGCAATTGCTTCCGAATCAGCCAAAGTTAAACTTTGCGCGCTTCCTTGCCCACTACTGACGGTAGAACCAAAAGTTCTCTGAGCTCCCGGGGAAATAGTAAGCAAATTTGAACCCAAAGCTTCAATATTGGATTGAATAGAATTTTGTGCACCCGCCCCAATAGCCACCAAGGCAATTACCGAAGCAATGCCAATAACAATTCCAAGCATAGTGAGCCCGGACCGGGTCTTGTTAGCCGAAACTGCGGAGAATGTTTCTTCGATTAAATCTAAGGTGAGCATAAAAAATTAATCTTAAGCTTTAATTGTTACCTGGTTTTTGTTTACTTCGTCGCTGACAATATTTCCGTCTTTAATAAAAATTATTCTTTTAGCATACATTGCCACATCGTGTTCATGAGTAATTAAAACAATGGTGCGTCCTTGAGCATTTAATTCCTGAAAAGTTTTTAATACCACTTCCCCGGTTTTGGTATCTAAGTTCCCGGTCGGCTCATCGGCCAAAATTATTGCCGGGTCATTTACCAGCGCGCGAGCAATGGCCACACGTTGCATTTGTCCGCCGGAGAGTTGGTTGGACAAATGATAAAATCTGGATTCATCCAAACCGGCATGCAAAAGCGCTTGTTTGGCTTTTTTTTCCCGCTCAATTTTCGGCATCTCCGCGTAAACCAAAGGCAAAGCAACATTACGCAGTACTGTAGCCCGAGGCAACAAATTGAAAGCTTGAAACACAAACCCGATTTTTTCTTTCCGAATATCCGCCAGCTCGTCGTCATTTAAACTGGAAACATCTTTACCGTCCAAAAAATATGCCCCGCTGGTCGGCGTATCTAAAGCGCCCAAAATATGCATCAAGGTAGATTTTCCGCTCCCGGAAGGCCCCATAATGGCCACAAACTCTCCGCTCATAATGGAAAAGGATACGCCTTTAAGTACCACACTCTCTTCCCCGCCGGTATAATATATTTTTTTTATTCCGTTACATTCAATCATTACATGCCCCCCGGTGGCGGACCATTTAGGATAACTCCGGAACCTGAACCACCGCCGGTAGTACTTCTGGTTGTGCTGTTAGATGTTCCTGTGGTGGTTCTGTTTCGGTTTCCGCCAAATAAATTTTGCAATAAATTAGTACCGGAAGTTTTGGCGGTAGCCGAAGACCCGGTAATAGTTTGAGTCACTACTTCATCCCCTTCTTTAACATCTCCGGAGATTTCGGTGTCAGTGTCATTGGAAGACCCGACCGCTACATCTTTTTGCACCGGCGAATTTGCGGATAAAACCTGGACATAAGACTGCCCATTTAAAGTTTTTACCGCAGCCGAAGGCACCATTAAAACATCCTGTTTGGCGTCGGTAATAATAGAAGCAGCCACGCTCATTCCCGGTTTTATTCGTTCGTCTTGTGTATCAAACAAAATTACCACGGAAAAGTTCACCACATTTTGAGTAACGGTACCAATATTGTCTACATCTTGCACTTGCCCGGTTATGGACAAATCCGCAACCGAAGAAAATGTTAACACCGCTTTTTGTCCAATTTTTACTTTTGCCGCATCCACTTCATTAAATGAAACTTTGGCTACTTGTTTTTGAGTTATTATGGTTGCAATGGCCGAACCGGAATTAGCTTCGTCGCCGGCGCTGACTTTTAAGTCGGCGATTACTCCGTCAAACGGGGCTTTGATTATGGTATTGCCGTATGCTTCTTGAGCATTGGCCAGTTGAGCTTGTGCTGAAGTAATTTGCGCCTTGGCCGATAAGATGTCAGCACTGGAAGCCGCTTCCATTAAAGTCTCCATTTGCAAATTTGCCCGGTCATAAGAGTCTTGGGCGGAAGTAATGGAATTTTTTGCTTTTTGCACTGCCTGTTTTTGATTCCTGACCGCGGTATTATACGAATCCAAATTGCTGAAATAACTGCTTGAGGTTTTATTGGGAACTTGAATTGTCCAAGTGGTCGAGGGAGAAATACTTCCGGTGGAGCTAAACGTAATATATAAACCGTTTCCCAACGGCTGTTTAATTCCTCGGTTTAAAATCCCGCTTTCCG
Source organism: uncultured Candidatus Saccharibacteria bacterium (assembly GCA_964477745.1). Classification (GTDB taxonomy): domain Bacteria; phylum Patescibacteriota; class Doudnabacteria; order UBA920; family UBA920; genus PALSA-1336. The sequence continues at coordinate 4,934 of CAYZEI010000015.1, forward strand.
TTCCCAAACCACCGGCTTGATAATGCGTCCCATCGCCGGCGGAAAACAAAGTAATAATATATTTTCCTTCAAGGGTTCCGGTATAATTTCCGCTAATACTTACCGTCATAGAACTTAAATTATCACTGGCAACTGCTTCCAAATCGGAATTTAAGTAATCGTTTAAAGCTTTATCCACACTTTGCTGTTGGTCCGTAACCGTATCTGTGTAATCTTGCTTGGCTTGATCCAAAGATTGCAAAGCGGATTTTAAACTTAATTTTTGCGCGGAAATTTCATTACTGGTGGCGCCTTCAATTAATTTTTGGAAGCTGGCTTGAGCTTGCTCTAAGCTCGCCCGGGCTTTTGCCACGTCGTTGGCTGCGGACTGTTGGTCAATTATGGCAATCACATCACCGGTCTTCACCTGCTGATTTTCCTTGACCTTCACACTGGTAATTGTTCCATCCACTTGAGGTTTTATATCCACCTGGTTAGAAGCCTCCACCTGGCCGGAAGAACTAACCGAAACCGTTAAGGTTCCTTTGGCAACCGGTGAAGTTACATAACTAACCGCAGTCGAAGTCCCGGAACTGTTTTTATAAACCAGAAAGCCACCAATCAGGACAACAACAGCAACAATAATAAAGTACTTATTTTTAATAATTTTTTTAAGATTATCCATAATTATCTTTTAAACTCCTGATTCATTGGGTTAGGGTTATAAGGCATTGGCTCGTTTCCGGGAGCAAAAACTCGAATCATTTTTGCCGATACCGTGCCGTCAGGATTTGGTGCGCCAATTATTACCACCTCTTGGTCAATTTTTATTTCAGAAAGCTTTAAAGTCTTGCCCCCTTCTCGAATAATGGTATTTGCTAAAATATTTACAATTTTTTCCAATCCGTCCCGCCCTTTTATAACCAAACTTTTTTCTTCAATTTTTATTACTTCTCCGGCCACTCCGTGACCGCCAAAAAATTCTTTCCCTTCAAATGCGCCCAGCGGGCCTTTGGGAGGTAAACCAAAATTTTGGCCGTAATTTTTTCCCCAGGTATTGGAAAATCCGCCTTTTCTCAACCCGACAAAAACACCCAGCTGGAATACCAAAAGCAAAATCACCAAAGCTCCGGCAAAGGCAAAAACCAATTTAATTTTTTTGGACTGAATAAAATCTAACATTCTAATTATGAATTAATTGTGAAAGACCACGAATTGATTTTATATATTTAACCATAGCCATGGTTGCAATACCTACAAACAAAGTCAGAGCCAGTAATCCGGCCACCCCTAATGCCGGGAAAGATTCCAACAAAGACCAAACCAAATCTTGCCAATAACTGCCGATAGATTTTAAGTCAAAAACTAATATGGAAAGATACCCGAACATTCCGGAAGTTTGGGCTTGGCTTTTTACCGACAGCGCAGTTGGCACATAAAGCAACGCGCTCAGTGCAAAAAAGAAAAATGAAAAAACGAACTTTCTTTTTAAGACAGAAAGCTCCTGGCGGTATTTAATCGCTGTCATAACCTTACCCAATAACTCGGGGCTAGGGTCAATTATTTCATAGTTTGATTGTTGTAAATTCATATAGTTACCTTATATATACGAAAAAAGAATGCCTTTTGGTGCATTCTTTTTAATTCAAAATTGATACAATCTGGCTTTAAGACGGCCAAATATTCTTTAATTGAACAATCGCTCTTCGATATCGGCTTTTTACGGTATTAATTGACTGTCTGCTCTTTTCGGAAATCTGGCGAAAATTCAGATCTTCCAAATGGTACTGACTTATAATTTCCGCGTATTTTGGGGATAATAACTTAAGAGTTGTGGCTAATTTTTCTCCCAAAATAACCCTGTCTGTGTTAACGGCCGGACTTGGCGAGACATCTGGGATGGTTTGAGCCAGCCACTGTTCCCCTTCCGTAGTTTCAAATTCCGTGAAAGATAAAGACTGTTTTTTCTTTAAAAAATCCAAGCAACTGTTTTTGGCAATTTTGTACAGCCACGGTCTAAACTCTTTAGTGGCATCGTACTTGGCTAAATTTTTCCATAGCTTAATGAAAATTTCCTGGGAGACATCTTCCGCGTTGGCGGTATTTTTTAAATATGAATTAACATAATAAAATACCAATTTTAAATATCTGGAAACCAAAATCTCCAGTGCGACATTGTCGCCCTTTTTTGCCAGTGCAACTAATTGTTGGTCTGAGAGTTCCTGCATAATGTAATTATACGCACAAGCTGTGGTTTTGTTCAACACAAACCACAAGAATAAGCCACAAAATTATTTAGTTAGCGGTCTTGTGGGGGCAATATGGTAATAGTTCAAAATAAATTGCGCCAGTTGTCCCCAAGCCGGAGCTGCCGTAGTTTCGGCAAAAGTTACGTCGCGGGGATGGTTAATTCTAACCAGCATTAAAAATTGCGGATCTTCCACCGGGCCATATCCAATAAACGAACCAATGTTATTATTCTCCTCGTATCCCCGACCGTCTTTTTTTGGCACCTGAGCCGTCCCGGTTTTTCCGGCAATATAGTAACCGGGAACTCCGGCCTTTTTTCCATGTCCGTTCTCTACCACATTCACTAACATAGCGGAAACCATATTTGCGGTTTTCGCGGAAATTACCTGCCTGACCACTTGGGGTTGACTGTTTTCCGTTTTGCCATCGGGGTATATTTTACTCAAAACCAAATACGGTTTCATCATTTTGCCTTCGTTGGCCAACGCGGTAAAGGCCTGGACCAACTGAATCGGGGTTGCGGAAATTCCCTGGCCGAAAGTGGCGGTGTGATAGTTTACGGCAATATTGGCTTTTAAGTTATCCAAACTTCCTTTGGCTTCCGACAGTTCTATTCCGGTATTTTGCCCAAACCCGAAATTTTTCACATACTCATAAAATTTCGGGTTGCCGATTTGTTCTTTAGCAAAAATCACTCCGGTGTTTAAAGATTGCTCCAAAACTTGTGTCATTGTTTGAACACCATGGCCTTTATTATCTGAATTTTTTATTGTGTAATTATCTATAACCACCGACCCGGTATCAGTATAGGTTGTGTCCGGTGTTATTTTACCTTCATTAATCGCCGCCGCCATGGTAAAGGGTTTAAAAATAGATCCCGGCTCGTAGTTTCCGGTAACTGAATCATTACGAAAGTCGCGCGGGTCTTCCACTTTATTGTAAAAGTTTGGGTCATAGTCCGGATAATTAGCCATTGCCAAAACCTTGCCGGTTTTTGGGTCTATCACAATCACACTACCGCTATCGGCACCGTTTCTCACCACGGAATCTTTTATTACACTTTCTGCCTGAAATTGAATATTTTTATCTATAGTTAAAATAATATCCGCCCCGTCTACCGCGGGCTGCTCTTTTCGATTTGAAACAAAAATAGAAACCCCACTAGCATCTTTTTCCGTGTACAGCTCGCCGACTGAACCGGCTAAATCTTTTTCAAAATACCGCTCCAAACCGTACAGTCCGGTTTTTTTGTCTCCGCTATATCCGACAAAACCCAAAACTTGGCTTAATAAATTCTTTTCCGGATAATACCGGACATCTTCGGAGTCAAAATATATTCCGGATAGTTTTAAGTCTTTAATTTTTTGTTGCTGTTCGTCGGTAAGTTGTTTTTTTAACGGCACATATTTTTTTCCGGCTTGGGTTATTTTGGCCTGAAGTTCTTTTTCATCCAAACCTAAAACCGGAGCCAGCCCCATGGCCGTCTCTTTGGCATTAATAATATCTCCGGGTACCGCGTACGCCAAATAACTTTTCAAATTGGCTGCAATCGGAAATGTATCTAAAGAATTTTTGTCCGCTAATTTGATTTCCCCGCGACTGGGTAATAATTTTTTATAAATACTGTGCTGAGCAGAGGCCTCTTCCCTTGCCGAATTGCCGTTTATTACCTGTAAATAAAATAATCTGCCCGCAATGCTGGCGAATATTAGCAATAAAAAAGCAGTCAAAAGGCTGCTTCGGGAACCAAACTCACTTTTTGTAACTTTTACCGCCATGATGTGATTAAACAATTACATATGATAAATTTAATTTCCCGCATACCCCCAACTTATTATCCTTGTATCCTTGTATCCTTACTCCCTATCTTTGAGTCAGCTGAGTAGTTTGCAAAAATTTCGGGGTACCGGCAGATACAAAATTACTGCTTAAGAAGTCATTCTGAATGCTAACCATGGAACCGGCTTCGGAAATTTTTAAACTGATTTTTTTATTTTCTTCCGTCAGGACGGATAATTGAGTTTGTAATTTTTTAATTTCATAACCCTTACCTGCATATTTATTCACGCCATAAATATAACTCATCAGTAACATAACATTTAGACCAATTAATAAAACCGCCAAAAATAACTGCAAGCTTCCAACTTCTTTACGGTTAATAACTTTTGATTTGTTTTTTGCAAATGACGGAGCCCAAAATCCGCCTAAGGTTATAGCTTTTTCCATATTTGATGTTTATTTTAATTTTCTGAATTGATTTTTGTTTTGATTTAAAGTTTTTCAATGACCCTAAGTTTGGCCGGTTTTGACCGCGGATTCTTTTCTAACTCTTCTTCCGTGGCCGATATTAATTTTTTAGTTAATATTTTTCCATTTGGGGTTTTTCCGCAAAGACATTGAGGGAATTCCGGCGGACAAACACAACCTTGTTCTAATTTTTTAAAAAACTGCTTTACCATTCGGTCTTCCAGGGAGTGAAAACTCACTATTGCCAACCGACCGCCGGACTTAAGCAAATCAAAGGCTTTTGGTAAAAACTCTTCTAAACTGCTTAATTCATGGTTTACTTCTATTCTGAGCGCTTGAAAGATTCTTCTGGCACTATCATCGGCCTTATGCTTAACCGGCTTAGGAAGCGCATCTTTAATTATTTCGTATAAATCTGAAGTGTGTTTTATTTCCTTAATCTTTAATCTAAAATCTATAATCTTTCTCGCTATTTGCCTACTAAATTTTTCTTCCCCATATTCATTAAAAATCTTTTCCAGTCTCTCCTGGTCATAACTGTTTAAAATGTATTTCGCATCCAGCTGTTGAGATTGGTCAAACCGCATATCTAACGGTTGGTCGGTTTGAAAACTAATTCCTCGGTGTTCCAGTTCATAACTGGAGAGCCCTAAGTCCGCGACTATCCCGTCGGGAGCCGAAAATTCATGATGTTTTAATATCTTATCCAAATCCTTAAAATTCCCCTGTGCTATGGTCCAATTGGAAATTTGTAATTTGGATTTTGAAATTTGCGCTAACTCTATTGCATCATTATCCAAATCGATCGATAACACACTTCCGTTTTTTCCAACCTTGCTGATAATGGCGCGACTGTATCCTCCGCCTCCTAAGGTAGCGTCAACAAAATTCTGCCCCTCTATAGGCTGTAAGTACTCCAAAACTTCATTAAGCAATACTGGTATGTGAGTGTATTCCAAATCTTAAATCTTATATGTTAAATCTTATATTTCTAAACTCCCAGACTTCCCAACTGTTCGGCAATTTCATTGCTGGCTGCTTCAGTTTGCGCTTTGTATGCGGTCCACAATTCTTCACTCCAAATTTCAATTCGGTTATACAAACCGGCCACAATAACTTTTTTGCTGATTTTGGCAAAATCTTTTAAATACCCGGGCAAAATTATTCTGCCCTGTTTGTCAATTTCACAATCCATAGCGCCGGCTAACATATGGCGGGAAAAAGCGCGGGTTGAAGCAGTAGCAATTGGGAGACTAGCCAATTTTTCTCCGAGCTTTTTCCATTCACTGACCGGATACAAAAATAAAGAACTATCCAAACCTCTGGTAACAACAATTTTGGACTTTAACAGCGACCTAAACTTAACAGGAATAGATATCCTGCCTTTTTCATCTAATGTAGCTTGATATTCACCGATAAACATAGGTCTACAGAAATTATTACTGCACTACAGATGCCTACAGAAAAAAGTAGCTTGTCCACAAGATTTACCACTTTATCCCACTTGTGACCACTTTTTACCATTACCTATATATTTTATACCACAAATACCCATACGTCAAAGGTGCAAATAGTTGATAAATACAAAAAATACCTCTTATACAAGAGGTATTTTAGTACTTTTTTAATTTATTTACCTTTTCGACAAAAAACTATCCACAGCTCTGTTAAAAAAATTCCCTGTTGAAAAAACTTTCTATTATTTCAACATAAAAACTTATTTCTGACAAATAAATATTATTTTGTTAGTTGATAAACAGCAATACCAAAGGCCACGGAGACGTTTAGGCTTTCTTTTTTGCCTGTCATAGGGATTTCTATAACACTATCACAAAGTTTTAACAACTTCTTATTAATCCCCGGTCCTTCTTGCCCAAGTAATAAAGCTATAGGAAATTTTGGCTTAAACTTATGAATACTTTCTGCCCTAACATTATTTTCCAGCCCGATAATTTTAACTTTTTTTAATTTTAGCTCTTTTAGTAATTTAGAAATTGAGGCTTTGTGCTCCCAGGGCACCCAACTTTCCGCGCCAAGTGCTGTTTTGGCAATTTTATTTTTATGCACAGGGTTAGCCGGGGTACCGGTGTAACCGGTTAAGAAAATTTTGGTTATACCAAAAGCGTCGGCCGTACGAAAGACGGAGCCGACGTTTAACAGTGAGCGCATATTATGGGCAATCACATAAAATTCTTTTATCTTCTTCATTCGGGTCATTCGGATGTAATTCGTTGTATTCGGATCGGGAAATCTAAACCAGTAAATTCAAATTAAATTCAGCATTCAATTCCCGCTTCATCTCCCCTTCTAATTTGATAATGAAAATCTCCGCGGTGGCAGAAACAACAGCCTTAAACACATGGCCACCCATAACGGTAAAATCGGTTTGCGAAAAAACTCCGTGGGCATGAACAAGCGGTTCGCCATCTTTTATTGAGCCGTTACCAAGAAATGACAAAATTTCCAATTCTTCAAAAAAAGGTTTTTTTCTGTATTCCTTCAAATGGGAATTATAATACCCCAGCTCAATGGACGAGCAGGAACCAATACCGGAAATTGAGCACGCGCCAATTTTCTGGTTTTTTAAAAATTGAGCTATACCGACAATTACATCTTCGCCTTTATCAAAACGCAAAATATATCGTGGTTGGTCTTGGAGAATTACTTTCATAGTTTACTAATTCGCGATACTAATATACAAATTTACTAATATTAACGAAATAAAGACATTTGTTATAGTTCGTTTCATTAGTTCTGTTCGTATATTGGTATCTTCTATTGAATTATGACAACTTTATACTTCTAGCTAACACGTCTTTAACTTTTTGAATAATATCGTCTACGGACTGGTCACTCTTGAGCAAGTAATCCACAGCCCCAGCTTCCACAATCTTACTAATAGTCTCAACGTCGCCTATATTGGTAAGTACTACCACCGGCATATTAGCGGTTGCCGGGCTGGCTTTTAGCTCCCAAAGCACGGAAATCCCGTCCAGTTTCGGCATCATAATGTCTAACAAAGCCAAATCAGGCGTAATTTCCTTGGCCTTAGCCACAGCTTCTTCGCCGTCATAAGCCGGGGTTGGGTCATAACCGGCTGCCTTTAGGGCGTCACACAAGGAACCGGAAATCAGCTTGTCATCTTCTGCTACTAATATTTTAGTCATAATTTAAATATTTAACTTATTTGCTTAATTATAATACTATTTTTTATCTAAAGGCAAGGAAAAGGCAAAAGTAGAGCCTAAACTCTCGCCGGCACTTTCCGCCCAAATTCTGCCCCCATGAGCCTCCACAATCCCCTTACTGACCACCAGCCCCAAGCCCGTACCTTTGCGGGCGTGATCTGAGCCTTTTAATTGTTTAAATTTGGAGAAAAGCTGGCTTAAGTCTTCTCGCGAAACCCCAATCCCGGAATCTTTTATGGAAACGGTAACGATTTTTTCTTCCGCATTGGCTTCTAAGCTAATATCCAATTGCCCGCTGTCGGTATATTTTATGGAATTGCTAATTAAATTGGAAAGTACCTGACCGATTCTAACCCGGTCAAATTTAAGTAAATACTTTTCCGGCGTAATAATATTTATGGCTAAATGTTTTACTTCGGCTTGCGGGGTAAAGGCCTTAGCCTGATCTTTTATGAGTCCGACTAAATCGTACTCTTGCATATTTAATTCAAATTTACCGGATTCAATTTTTGCCACATCCAGTAAATCATTAACCAGTTCTAGCATATTATTGGACGCGGTTTCAATCGTCACGGCCGTATCTTTTACCTTGGCCGGATCCATACCAGAAGCAACCGACAAATTTTTCAACAAAGATTCCGAAGACCAACGCACGGCAGTAAGCGGAGCACGTAACTCATGAACCATCATGGCGGTAAAATCCTGGCGAAGTTTTTCCAAAGATTTTTCCGAGCTTATATCATGGAAAACCACGCTAACTCCAATTAGCTCTCCGACAGCGTCTTTTACCGGTGCCACGGTTAATTCCAATATTTTATCTTTAATTAAAACTTCCGGCACAACAAAAGACTTTCCTTCCGCAATAACCTGTTCAATCTTGATTCTTAAATCAACCTTACCGGCCAAGCTGTCCACAATATCAAATATGGTTAACGGCTTGTCCGAAGCTATTTCCAAAATATTTTTTACCGCCGGGTTGTAAACAGTTAACTGATGGTTTAAATCTACGGTAATTACCCCGTCGGCAAGCGAATAAATAACCCCGGCTAATTTGCCTTTTTCACTTTCCAGCACGCTTTGTAACTTAGAAACGGCCGTGGCCGCTTGGTTGGTAATTGTATATAAAATAGAGGCTTGTTCTTCACCATAAAGCCCTTTTTGCTTTGAGGCGACGTTTATTAAACCGACTAATTTTTGAGAAATGACTACCGGCAAATTAAAAAATGATTCCACATTTCCTTTTAAATTGTCATCCAAAATGTTTCCGGTAACGCTTTCGTCTAAACTTTTCGGCTTAATTTGTTTATTCAAAATGGCTTCATAAGACATTAACATCTTATGCTTAACTTCTTCAATAAAATCATGGTTTACGGTATTTTCCACATGACATTTAAACACCACTCGTCCGTCCTCGCCTACCACCATATAAGATACCGCATCATAACCAAGCAAGTTACCCAAAGAACTGGTAATAATATCTACAATCTTTGCCGTGTCCAAAGAATACCCAATACGTTCGCCGATTTCTTTTAAAACCTGCGCTTGGTAAACTTTTTGTTGCAATTCCAAAGACTGGCTGGCAGCGGAACGTAAATATTTACGTTCTCTGGTAGAAGAGTAAACATACCCCACCACCGCCACCGACAGCATTATAAAGTCTATAACTAAAAGGATGTTGATTATCATTTTTGTTTTAACCGACCCGAATAATACTAATGATTATCCGAATGACCCGAATGGAAAGCACTATTAAGAATACGTTTGGGTTTTAAATGTGAATCTCGGAAATTGACGATTAATCCCAGTTCCAGTTTAGAAGCGCTTAAATAGCGTTGCATTTGGAAATAATCTTCTTTAGTAATATAATTTTTTGCTTTTACATCTAAAAGTATTAGTTTGTTTATATAAAAATCGACTCTATTACCATCAGGACCCTCGGGATTCATATCAACAAGAGCAAACTCCCTCTCATTATCCAAGTTATTTTCTTTGAAAGTTTTTTCCAATTCATCCGCGTATTGTTTTTCGCGACAAAATCTGCCTAGCTTTTTATGCACATTAAAACATAATCCGGTAATCCGGTAGCTCAAATCCTTATGAATAATCTCGCGCATATAATTCGGGTCATTCGGATTTAAATTCGTAAATTCGGGTCGGACTAAAGACCCTTAACCGACGGGTATTTTTCCAACAAAGAATTTAAAGTCATTTGAGCAATTTGCCCGGAAAGATTCATATACTCATTTGCCACACCCTTTAACACCATAGGCGGGTTGCCGTCCATATCCAAAACCGTGCCGTCATCGGCAATTTTTACTCCCGGGACTTTACGAGCCTTATCCAAAGCAATATTCGGGCCCAATACCACCATTTGCTTTTGGATTAAGTCAGTTAACATTTTTTTGTAATCTTCTTGATCGGTCATATTATTTCCTTCCTTAAAGATTGATGATTTTAAATTTATCTACCTATTTATTATACCATAAATTTACTGGACTCCCAATTTTTGACCCTTACATCTCCTTAATTCGGCCAAAACCAACGCTGTCGTGGAAAACTTTACCCACAGACAAGATAGGCGCCCGGCAAACCGTAAAGTCGCCGTATTTTTTATTTATCGCGTCCAAAGCCTTTGCTACCTGTTCTTTTTTAGCCTCGTCCTTAAACAAACTTTGTTGATGACTGGCAGGGGCCAGCCCGGCTACGGTTACGCCTATAAGTTTAAATTCCGTTTTGGCAATTTTTAACCGCTCATATATTTTCATACATTGCATAAAAATATCCCGGCCATCATAAATATAAAAGTCTAACTTTCGACTTTCCCCACAGCCCTCGTAATTTTTATCCCTAAGATAGAAATAAATAATATTCCCGGATAAATTTTTATTTCGCAACCGCCGACCAACCATTTCACACAGTTTGTACAACACCGGCGGAAAAAACTTCGCCTGCCGAAACTCTTTAGGCAGAGTATACATATGCCCAATAGACTTTATATCCTGCTCCTGGTGCACCACAGCCTTCCAGCTACCCTGGAGTTGTCCCATATTATATAGATGATGACCGTTAATACCAAACACGGACACCAACAAACTTTGCGGGCAATTTTTTAAATCCAGTAACGTTCTAATACCAAGAACATTCAATCTTTTTTCCATCCTTCTCCCGATCCCGGGGATGTCGGTAAGTTTAAGTTTATTATATAGATCCTGCTTGTTTAAAATTTGAATTTTTTTCTCCCGATCCGAATACACCGAATTAATATCCGAATGCCCCGAATACAAACCATTGGAAATTACGGTCAAACCATCCGGTTTTTGTAGATCCGAAGCAATTTTGGCCACTAACTTACTTTCCGCAATACCAATACTGCAAGTTAAATAATCCCCAACCTCCGTTTTCATTCGTTGTTTTATTTCCCGCGCTATTCGTACCGCCTCTTGGAAAGGATTAACTAATGGTAGATTTAAGATATAAGATTTAGGATTTAAGATTTTATCTGTTTTTTGATATTTTACATCTTCATTCATACATCTTATATTTGTGGCCTTGGTCATATCCAAATACACCTCGTCTATACTGGCCACTTCCACTTCGCTAACATAATCAGAAACCAACTTCACTAATTTTCGGTTGTAATTACGGTAAGCTTCTGCCCGAGTATGGGTTAAAATTATTTTTGGATAAAGTTTCTTTGCCTCCCACACCGGCGTACCGGTCTTTATACCCCATTTTTTAGCTTCTATACTGGCGGCGATAATTATACCACCCAAATGTTCACACACGCCCAAAGGCTTGCCCCGCCACGCAGGATTATCCTGCTGTTCAACAGTGGCAAAATAACTGTTCATATCCAAATGCATTATTATGGGCTGTGTCATATTCCTTAATCCGTAATTCTTTTTGAAGTGTACGAACGTATACCTTAATAATATCCCAATATTAAAAGCGGTGCAAGTCTGGATACATCAGACTCGCGCCGCTTTCTTGTTTCGCTGCCGGCATTGCCGGGGATCAGGATTTGTCGGCTTCAAAACCGACCACAGGAGCCTTGTCCAGGCCAAATTCCAGCCCCAGCATCTCAGCCAGCTTTTCCGCCGACTCCTGAGCCTCCTTTACTCCGTCTTTGTGGCCATTCAAATTGAGCTCGACACAGAACTTCTGGGTGATCTTGGGATATCCCCCTCCTTTAGCAAGACTCTCAACATCACAGACCTTGATCACCACTGTCTCAAATTCCACGTTACAGCCATCATCCCACAAAGACAGCGTGGCCCAAACCTTGGGCGAAATTAGCCCCCTATATGGAACGGGCGGAACCTCAAACCGAATCCTGAACATTAGTCTCTCCTTCAAGTTTCATTTCGAATTCTTTGAAAAACAAAAAACCCGCCTTCAAAAATCTTTACTAAAAAGATTTTCAAGGGCGGATTTATTTCCGCGGTACCACCTTGATTCATAGATTTTCCTTATAAATTCTCTCTCCAAGATTGGAGAGAGCTAGAGAGAGGTTGATATTCTCTCTAAGAAATACAAGAAGAAACTACGCTCTTATTTCCCCTTTTATACGGTAAGGGCGTTCCCGTCCCCGATATTTACCCGGGTCAGCTTTTGGTGTGCGAAACCAATCAAACGCTTTATAATATTCAACTAAAAACAATTCTACCACCTACAAAATATTTGTCAAATGTATTCCCCTATCTACTAAATACTATATGCTATCTACTTGCTTCTAGTGGTGTCCATGACTATGCTGTAGCACTTTGCGCACATGGATATGGCGTTTTTTGTGGAAAAATAATACCGCTAAACCAAAAATCCCAAAACCCACCCAATATTCCATTTTAGAAAACATTCCTAAGCCCAAATAAACACTCAAGAACATTAAATCCAACAACAAATCTCCCAACACCCAAACTATAATCAAAAATATAGCTTCCAAAAAATTAATTACTCCGTAGCGTCTTACAAATGCTGCGGCAATTGCCCCGGCTAATAGCCAATACAAAATGTTTTGCCAACCCGGGTTAGCCAAAATTTCGTACCTAAAAAACACGAACTTCAATACACTAAAAAATACCCATTGCAAAAAAGAGTATAAAAATAGATTTTTTATGGTCATAGAAATTTACTTAACGGCTTTAAGCTTCTTTGGCGCGGTTTTTCTCACTACCCGGCGCTTAATCGGTTTAGGTGTGGCGACCACAGCTTTTATGCCGGCTTCGGTTAAATCTTCCAACTGCCACAAATCATTTTCAATTTTTTGCCTAACCGCGGAAATTTTACTTTCTAAATTTTTTGGGGTCCGAGGGAAATATTTATTGGAAACGTGATAAGCAAAACCGCCGTGACTTTTTTCCACATAAACTTTTTCAAACCAAAACATTCCCAACCAAATGCCATACCAAGCCCCAAACATTAACACAATCGCCAAGGTAAAATAATCCACCACCAAAAATTGTAAGTAGCTAATACCCGGATTTATATAACCGCCGGCCAACAAGTAAAAATAAAAGAAAATCACCAACCGATGCAGAATTAAAAAAAGCAACACCCCCAAAAAAGAGGTCAAAAAAAGGTACAAAGACTTTTTAGCCATATATTTTGTTTCAAAGTTAGTTTTGTTGATTTGAATTTATTATAGAATAGTTTTTATTTTTATGCAACAGTAAATTAACACGGATCTACGGATTTAACGCTGATATACAGATTTCTACTGATGTTGGTCTTTATAATCCGTTGACATCGGTAGATCCGCATACTGTCTGTAGATCCGTGTTTTTTTATTTCGTGCTTAAGATGCTCTTTTTATAGCTATCCAAGTTGTCTAAAGCTACTCCGGTGCCTTTGGCTACACACAGCAAAGTTTCTTCGGCCACAAAACACGGTACTCCAACAGCATTGGCAATGTAGTGGTCAAGGTTCCGCAAAAGTGCGGTACCACCGGTCATAACCATACCTTTGTCTATAATATCACTGGCCAATTCCGGCGGGGTTTCTTGTAGGACGGTTTTTACGGCCTTGGCAATTTCCAACAAATCATCGGAAATCGCATGCACCACCTCATTAGTGGAAACAGTTACGGTTTTTGGCAAACCGGAAATCATATCCCGGCCTTTAATTTCCATTAATTCTTCTTCCGGCAAAGCCAGCGCACTTCCAATAGTAATTTTAATTTCTTCCGCGGTGCGGTCGCCAATGGCTAACCCGTGACGCTTGCGAACAAAATCTATAATAGATTGATCCAGTCGATTACCGGCAACCCGAACCGAAGTGGAATTAACAATTCCACCCAAAGACAAAACCGCCACATCTGTGGTACCGCCACCAATATCAATAACCAAATTACCGCGGGCTTCGGCAATAGGAATTCCGGCACCAATCGCGGCGGCCACAGTTTCTTTAATTACATAAGCCGACTTGGCACCGGCTGCCAATGCCGCATCAATTACCGCGCGACGTTCGGTGGAGGTAATTCCGCCGGGGACAGAGATCATTAATTCGGGACGAAAAAATCTAATGTTTCCCAAAGCTTTGTTTATAAAATACCTGAGCATGGCTTCCGTAACCCGGTAATCGGCAATTACCCCGTCTTTCATCGGTCGGCTGGCAACAATAGTTTCCGGAGTTCGACCCAACATTTCTTTGGCTTCCTGACCTACCGCTAATACGCGATTGTCTTCCAAAGAAATCGCGACTACCGTAGGCTCATTAATAATAATCCCCCGTTTGGGGACATAAACCAAAGTGTTGGCTGTGCCTAAATCTATACCAATTTTCGTTTCAAACATGTTGCGATCCTAATCTCCGAATGGCATCCGAATGTTCCTAAATGGTCCCAATTCGGGGCATTCGGATATAATTCGTTGTATTCGGGTCGGTTATAACCTATCAATTATAGCAAAGCCCAGGCATTTGTAGAAGAGCCAAATATGCTGTAAAATATAGGTAATCAAATTACTTATGACAAAAAAGACCAGGTATTTATTGCTTCTTTTGGGGTTTGTGGTTTTTCTAATTTTGGCACCGGCCATTGTTCTTTACGTTCGTGGCATTACTTACGACTTTAGCAAAAAAACTTTTGTGACGACCGGCATTTTGGCTATTCGTAGTGAGCCAAAAGATGCCGGTATTTATTTAAACAATAAGCTCAGAAAAGCTTCTTCCGGGGATATAAAATTTGTGGTCCCGGGAGAATACGAAGTTAGTGTAAAAAAAGACGGCTATTTTACTTGGAGCAAACGCTTAATTATAGAATCCGGACAAGTTGCATGGGGCAGTCCGGCTTTTAATAAAATATTTTTATTACTGAAAAATCCCCCGGCTAAAACTTTTGCCACTAAAGTTTCTGACGCCTACTCCCAGGGAGACGACGTTATCTATGTGACAGATGATGCGCTAAATTTTATTTCTTTTTCCGATTCAATAAATCCAAAAAAAATCTTTCTGTCGGAAAAAGTAGACAGCATAGTGACCGCCGATGCCGGATTAGACAACATAATCCTGAGTGCTTCAGGGACAAAGCTAACCTTGTTTAACAAATCATCGGAACATTTTTTTGACTTAAGTAATCTATTTAAAGAAACCCCGGAGTTCATTTTTAACGGCAGTGATCTGTTTGCTTTATATGAAAATTCGCTATATAGCGTGGACAAAAATACACAAACCAAAACTCTGCTTTTTCCCGACATAACAGCATTTAATTTCCAGGATGGTCTATTGTATTTTGTTAAAAGCGAGGCAAAACAAAAGCCTAAACTCTATACCAGCCAAGCGCCATTTTCCACCAGCCACGTCTTAATGGAAAATTTACCCGATTTTGCTTCCGGTAAACTGTTTATTACTTATGAAAAACAGATTTTTCTGTTGGCCAACGGTAATTTGTACTTAATTAATTCCACAATGGACAAATTAGCCGACAATGTGAGTTATTCGAACTTTCAAAAAAATGATTCTACCTTGGCCATAATTCACTTAGGCCAAGCCGATTACTACGACCCGCTGGCCAGAAATTTAAACTACATTACCCGCACTTCGGAAAATTTAAAAAATTTAGTTGCTAAAAATAATATTGGCCAGGCCTTCTTTATTTCCAACGGGAAAATAAATTCCATAGAATTGGATACCCGCGACAGGCAAAATCAATACCAACTATACGACGGTTTAGTGGAAAAGTTTTTTGTTGACGGGTCGGCGAAAAACATTATTCTGCTGGACAGCGGAATATTAAAAAGTATGGTTATTAGATAATTACGGATTACTTGCCCAAAGCCTCGTCTATGGCTTGGTTAACTTGCTTATCCGCTTCTTTATTGCTTTCGCGAAAAACGTGGTTAAATTCCACGTTTTTAAATTTTTGCATTAATTTAAAGACTTCCTGAGCCAAAATTTTAAGGGTCGGTTCTTTTATTTTATAGCGCCCCTGCATTTGCCGAACAATTAACTCAGAGTCCATATTTATTTTTAAAGTCTCCGCGCCCAAATTACTCGCTTCTTCCAACGCCAAAATTAGCGCCCGATATTCAGCCACGTTATTGGTTTGGGCGCCAAGATACTTTTTATGCCGACTAATAATTTTATTCTGCTCGTTTAAAATAATAACACCCGCCCCGGCCGGCCCCGGGTTCCCTCTTGCACCACCGTCTGTATAGATGATTAGTTTCATAAATTTGATACTAACAAATTCTAAATAATAAACCCTAAATCCTAAATAATATCAAAATCTAAAGCAATTAAATTCAAAAACAAATTTTTAAATTAGGATTTTCATTTTGAATTTGTTTAGGATTTAGAAATTACCTGCCCGCCATGCCTTGCACACGGCAATATATTAAAATTAAACTTAATAACTTACTTAAATAATTATTATGCATTTCCCAAGCAGGCAAGGCAGGCGGGGATATTAGGATTTATTTTACAGCTCTCATATCAATAACTCTTAACTTCACATCATTCCGGCCGTTCCAAGTGTCTTCAATTAACTCACAGGCTATATCTACAGTATCGCCGACTTTAAAGTTTTTTTCAAGAACCGCGGAATTAAACGCAATCCCGGCAATCGCTCGATTGTCTTTTTTGAGTTGATACTGTGAGTGTTTGCCTTCTGCCCCTACGGTTTTAGATGAGGCAATATTTACTTGACTTACCAAAAATTTGGGCTTAGGGTTACCAACACCAAAGGGCTCGAGGTTAGCTATTAGGTTATAGGTGCTAGCTGTTAGGTCGATGCCAAAAAGCTCGGATTCAAGTTCCAAGATTTTTTGGGAGGATTCCTCGGTCACATTTAATTCCGCATACTCCAACAATTTGCCGTAAAAATTTTCAAACTCTTCCGCTTTTATGGTCAACCCGGCCGCCTGCTTATGTCCGCCAAATTTTACGGTATGACTCGAGGCGTGCTTAATCGCTTCCAAAATATCAAACTCACCTACCGTCCGGGCGGAACCGGTACAAAATTCATCGGTTTTTTCCAACACAATTACCGGCTTATAATATTCTTCGGCGAGTCTGCCTGCCACCAAACCTACTACGCCTTTGGGCCAGTTGTCGCCCATTAGCAGTAAAATTTTCCGGTCTTGAATTTTAGCCACTTGCTCTTTGGCCTCGCTAATTACCGTAGCGGTTAACTGCTGACGTCGCTTGTTGATTTCTTCCAACTTTACAGCTTTTTCGGTTGCCTGGCTTAAATTTTCTTCCATGAGAAGTTCCAAAGCCACATTAGCGTGCTCCAAACGTCCCGCGGCATTTACTCTCGGAGCAATCACAAAACCTAGAGTATAGGTATCTACGGGTTTTTCTTGTGGCTTTATTCCGGCAACTGCCATTAATGTCTTTAGTCCCATCCACTTGGTTTTAGCTAAAACTTTCAAGCCAAATTTTACAAAAATTCGATTTTCTCCGCGAAGTGTATGACAATCTGCCACAGTACCAATAGCAACTAAATCCAGTAGCCATTTCTCTGATCCGGACATTAATTTAGGATTTAAGATTTGAGATTTAGGATTTTGCAAAATCGCGCAAGCGAGTTTGAACGCCACCCCCACACCCACAATTTCCCGAAACGGGTAAGCGTCGTTTGGATTTTTTGGATTAATTAAAGCGAAAGCCTGTGGAGTGGGGCCGATTATTTCATGGTGGTCGGTAATAATTAAATCTATCCCCTCCCGCGCACAAAACTCCACAGCATCACAAGAATTTGTCCCACAGTCAACCGTGATAATTATTTTTGACCCTTGCTCTTTTATTTTTGCCAAAGCCTCCATATTTACCCCGTATCCTTCGGAGAACCTGTCGGGAATATAACTGTCTACTTTTACTCCCAAAAAACGAAAGGCCTGTTGAAGTACAGCATTAGCCGTAACTGCGTCCGCGTCGTAGTCACCGTAAATACAAATTTTTTCGTTACTTTCTATGGCCTGCCAAATTCGGTCAACCGCTTTTTGCATATCTATAAATAAAAATGGGCTGTGTAATTTTTCATAACTCACTTCCAAAAAATCTTTGGCAGATTCAGCATCTACCAGCCCGCGATTAAACAGCAACTGTTTAACCAGTTCCGGATATTCCCCACCCGCCACCGCGGAATCAATTGGGATTTTTTCTTTTACTTTCCAAATCTTACTCATAATATACGCTCAATCGAATTTAATCTTATCACTTTAATTTAAAATATAACAGCGGACGTTAATGTCCCCCGCCTAAATCCTAAATCCTAAATCCTAAATCCTAAATCCTAAATCCTAAATCCTAAATCTTTCTCGGCACTTCATCCACAATTTCCAGCAAATTAATTCCGGTCATCTCAAGAGGTTTTTCTAAACCGAACAGCTCCAAAATAGTCGGGGCAATATCGGAAACCACCCCGGCCGGCACTCGGGACGACAAGTCACAAAAATCCCTATTTCCGACTTTTGGAATTTTAAATTCATTGGCAATAATTAAAAACGGTACCGGATTGGTGGTATGATCTTTGTTAATATCACCGGTTCTAACATTAATCATTTGTTCAATATTTCCATGGTCGGCCGTAATAACAAACGCCGCGTCCGCTAACAAACTCACGTCCATAATTTTCTTTATGCATCCGTCAATAAATTCCACGGCTGAAATGCCGGCTTGCAAATTGCCGGTGTGGCCAACCATATCGGTATTGGCGAAATTTGCCACAAAAAAATTAGTCTCGGTGCTGGAAATATTTTGAGTTAAAATATCGGTTAATTTTTCCGCGGACATTTCCGGATGGTCGGAATAATTTTTACTGTTTTCCGGACTGGTCACGATTACCCGTTCTTCCCCTGGATACTTTTCGGTTTTTCCGCAGTTAAAAAATGCCGTTACGTGCGCATACTTTTCGCTTTCCGCAATATGAAATTGGGTAAACTTATGATTCGCCAAAACTTCGGCTAAATTATTTTTTAAACTAATGGAAGAAAAGGCCACATGCACCGGCAAGTTTGGGGAGTATTCGGTCATGGTGGCAAAATACAAATTTTGCAATGCCGGACGACGAAACTCTTCCGGAATACTTTCCGGGGTGGTAAAGACTTGCGTTAATTGTAAGGCTCGGTCGGAACGAAAGTTAATATAAACCACAGCGTCGTTGTCGGAAATTTTTGCCACCGGTGCTCCCGATTCATCAACCATAACCGTCGGCTTAATCATTTCGTCAAAAATTTGCGCATTATAACTATTGCGAATACACTCCTCCGGACTGCTGGCCACCGGCCCTTTGCCGTTAACCATTGCGTCATACGCCAGCATGGTTTGTGCCCAATGCCCGCCACGATCCATAGCATAGAACCGCCCGCCCATAGTTGCTATCTTTCCCACTGAACTGCGAGCAATTCTGGCATTTAATTCTTTCACGGACAGCAGAGCCACTTTTGGATCGGTATCGCGTCCGTCGGTAAACATATGAATGAAAACTTTTTTTTGTCCTTGCTCCGCTGCCATACCTAGTAAGGCATAAAGATGTTCGTCAAAACTATGCACCCCACCGGAACTTACCAATCCAACCAAATGCAAAGCAGAATGATTTTTTTTAGCATGCTCAATCGCTTCCAGTAAAACCGGATTTTTAAAGAATTCGCCGTTTTGAATAGAGGCGGTAATGCGCGGCAAATCCTGTCCGACAATTCTGCCCGCGCCAATATTTAAATGCCCCACCTCGCTGTTACCCATTTCTCCCCAAGGCAAACCAACTAAAGGCCCGGAAGCCTGTAAAGACAGAGCGGGAAAATTACTGACAATATAATTTAAAGTCGGGGTCTCGGCCATAGAAATAGCATTCCCGCGCCCGGCCGGAAAAATCCCAAAACCATCAAGGATAACTAAAACAACTTTTTTGTAAATTTTGTGTTTCATAAATTGTGATACTGATATACGAATACATTCAGATGATACTGATAATACAGATAAACACCAAGGTGATGCATCCGTATTATCCGTTTCATCAGTATTTAAATCCGCTTATCGGTATCATATTATTGTTTCTATCTCAAGCAACCGATTATATTTCGCCAAGCGCTCTCCTCGGCTCGGCGCTCCGGTTTTAATGTAATCCGCGCCAACCGCTACGGCCAAGTCGGCTATAAAGGAATCGCAGGTCTCGCCACTGCGGTGCGAAATAACCACTTTATATTTATTTTTTTGCGCCAATTTTATGGCCGCCAAAGTTTCGGTAAGTGTGCCAATTTGGTTAACCTTGATTAATACCGCATTGGCAATTTTTTGCGTAATTCCCATTTGAATGCGCACCGGATTGGTCACAAATAAATCATCACCAATCAATAAAGTTTGATTACCTAAATTTTGGGTTAAAAATTTCCAGCCCAAAAAGTCGTCTTCCGCGCAACCGTCTTCAATGGCCAGGAGCGGATATTTGCTCAACCATTTTTTATATACTTGAAAAACATTGGAGGGCTTGGCGGAAATTTTGGACGATTTAAATTCGTATGTGCCTTTTTTTGTGTCAAAAAATTCACTGGCTGCCGCATCCATACCAAGCGCAAAATCTTTCCCCAAAATATATTTAGCAGATTTAATGGCAATTTCTAATTGCTTTAAAGCAGTTTCATTTCCGCCAACTAATTTTGGCGCAAACCCACCTTCATCCCCCACAGCCACAGTTAGGCCTTGTTTAGCTAACTGGGCTTTTAAGGTATGAAAAACTTCGGCACCCATGCGTAATTTGGTGGCAAAATTCCCTTTTAGCGGGATGATAAAAAACTCTTGGATATCTAAACCTGAATCCGCGTGCGCACCGCCATTTATAACATTAAAAAACGGCGTAGGCAGGGTTTTTGGAGTGTATCCGTAAGTTTGACCGAGGTAAGAAAAAAGCTCGCTGTGGTGCAATTTTGTAGCCAAACGGGCTGAGGCTAAAGACACCGACAAAATAGCATTGGCGCCAAGTTTACGCTTGTTGTCTGTGCCATCCAATTCCAACATTTTATTATCTATTTCTTCCTGATGGTCAACACTTATCCCCTTTACCGCTTTGAAAATCTTTTCATTTACGTTTTTACAGGCCTTAAGCACACCCTTACCGCCATAGCGTTTTGGGTCTCCATCGCGCAATTCCAAGGCTTCATGTACACCGGTGGATGCCCCGCTTGGCACAGAGGCTTTGGCAGATACATCGCCAGACCAAACCGTAGTCTGAATAGTCGGATTCCCCCTGCTATCTAACACCTCCATGGCTTGAATTTTGGTAATCTTTCCGCCAGAGGCGGATCCGCCTTCGGCGGACATGGCTGATTTCATAAGGACTTTGATATTAATTTACCTAATAATTATATCACAAAATAAGTTTGCTAAAATCTAATTCCTTCAAATAAATATTTTGATTTGAAATTATGACGCTATTATTGACAAAGTTACCAATATTTGATATAATGTTAAACTTTCTTTCCCAAAGGGGAAATAAGGAGGAAGCCATGAATTTTAGTTCAGCAGTTGTAGTTTTTGTTTTTGCGTCTGCGATCGGCTGGTCAATCACCTTGGCGCTCAATAGCGCCGACGCATTCAGCAAATTTGGAATCATAATGTCGGCGGTTTTTGGTCTTGGTATGACCGCGCTCGTCGCGGTAATCTGAAGGGACACAAAAACACCGACGTCCTGAAAACAGACATCGGACAAACCATTAGTCGGATCGGGGAACAATGCCCCGATCCGATTTTTTTATTTTAGAAACATTCCGCTTTAAACAAAAAAACCTATTTGAAGGCTTTTATATCCCCGCGAGCTTTGCAATCCAAAAAAATAGCAAACCAGCGCCACCCCAGTAAGGAATGGAAATCCAACTTGTAAATCTTCCGATTCTTGCAAAATCATAAGACCATACCGGTTTACCAAGTACGTCTGATAAAAACCTGCCTAAAAGAGATTCAGCCATGGTGCCAATAATAGCGGAAAGTAAAAATATCTTTATAAAACCAAAATTTTGTCTTGTAATCAAAAATACTAGTCCCCAAATTGGAATCGTGAAAATACTAATACTGACAATCTTTGGTTTAAAATGTTGTCTGAAGTTTTTTCCAAATAGCGATTTGAAAATTAAGTAAAACACTGACTCGATTATGAATCCACAAAGAACTATTAGCAAAAATATTCTTAAATCACTCATAAAAAATTATTTTAACGCTTCAATGCCCGGGAGGGATTTGCCGGCTAGATATTCCAGCATGGCTCCCCCGCCGGTGGAGACGTGGTCTATGTGCTCGGCTTGATGCGCTAGCCTGACGGCATTCACGGTTTCTCCCCCGCCGACAACGGCAAAAGCTTTTCTGCCGGCCACACCGC
>CAYZEI010000016.1:0-347 GCA_964477745.1 uncultured Candidatus Saccharibacteria bacterium
GGGCATTACAGGTTTGGCACTGGTGAACAATGTGATATACATGTTTTTCCAGTTCTAATCCCACTGGCTCCATAAGTCCACCGCAAGGATTCTCTCTATCGCCGGGATAATTGTCCACGTGACGGCTGTATAAACAGTGAGGGCAATGATTGGTGTATCCATTACCCTTGGTTTTTTTACCGCAATGTTCACAAACAAAGTCTTCAATTTTTCGAATAAACTTTTTAGTTCTTCGATTGTTTTGTTCAAAACTTCAGTATTGCCATTGAGCAATGCGGCCTCAGCTCTTTTTAGTCGAGCATCAAATAACTTCTCAGGAATTGAGACCGTTACACTTGGCTCTTTAC
>CAYZEI010000016.1:357-24421 GCA_964477745.1 uncultured Candidatus Saccharibacteria bacterium
ATAAGGGACACATCACAATACATACAATACACTATAAACTTTTTAGCCACTTTATTAAATAAATTATTAGAGGCAAAATCCGCCATAGCCTTGGCGAAGGCGGAAGGACATAAGAGTAGTTTAACAAAAATAAATTAAATGAAAAAGCGCCACGCATTCCGATTGGGTTTGCGTGGCGCCTTGTTGAAGTTGGTTGCTGTATTTACAGGTCGTCCATGTGGAGACTCTCTGGGTATTTGTCCATGGCCTCCTTGAGCCGAGCCCATTCATTTTTGGGCTTCCAGACAACTTGTCCGGCCTGGATGTATTCGGCCACAGCTGGGTCGTCCTGGCGGAATTGTTGGGTCGGTTGGTGAACCACACTGGCCACAGGCCAGACGCGGTTCAACAGATGAACGTGGTCATCGGGCGAGCGGTTGATGGCGCAGGCAATTCCTCCCACAACGCAGCCAATACTTTCCAGCAACTGGATGATCTCCTTAGTGGTGCTGAAGTTATTGACCACGTCCTCAACCAGTAGAATCCTGCTCTCTGTTTCCAGGTTGTGGCGCTGAATCATCAGACGGGACTTCTCCCTTTCGGTATCTGTGGCCAGCGACAGGACCTGCTTTTCAGCAAAGATCGTGTCGCAGCAAAGTATTCTGCCCAGTTCTACTGAGAGCATGATGCCTCCCATCGGAAGGCCGACCACGCAGTCGATATTGTCCTCATAGAACGTTTTTTGAACAGACTCCACAAGGAGGTCCGCGCAGTTTACGCGAAAGCTGTGGTCTTGTTCGCCCTGGGCAAAGTTAAAGTACACCTTGCCCACGTATTGTTTCTGGGTGCCGTCATTGTCTGTGTACCGGCCGGCGTAGCCGACCAGAGGTCCGAGAAGTTTGCCGTCTTCAGACTCGGGGCACTGATAGTAACCACCGAGCTTATTGAGGTCGAGAAGCAGTGGGTGCATGGTTAGTACCTCCAGGTTTCTTTTTCCAGGCGATCTTGGATTGCCGGCGCGATCTCATCGGCAATCTGCTGAATCGCGTCGAGAGGGTCCGAACTTCCAGTAACCTGACGGCCAACAACCAAGTAGTCGGCACCATTGAGGATGGCGTTGTAGGGCGTATCCACTTGTTGTTGGTCATTCGCTTCGGCGCCGGCGCTGCGAGTGCCGGGTACAATGAGTTTGGTGTTCCATGAATAGTCAACGAGTCCCGAACGCCAATGGTTGAGTGTTCCGACTTGCTTGGGGGAACAAACGAGGGCGTCTGCACCGCCTTCACGCGCCCATTCCGCAAGTAACAGAACAACATCGCTTGGATCGGCGTGGTATAGATCCTTGATCATTTTGTCTGTGAGCGATGTGAGAAGCGTAACCGCTATGACGTACAGGCCGCTTTTTTTTGCAGCCTCAATCATTTTGGGTCCGCCACCGGCATGCACAGTGATCCAATCCGCGCCGGCTGACTTGATTTCGGAAGCTCGTTTGGCAACTGTATCCGGCGTATCGTGTAGCTTGTAGTCTGCCCACACACCGACTGCGCCAGCCGCGTGCAGTTTGTCGATGGCAGAACTGAGCCAGGTATCTGACCAGGCGTGGATTTTGTACGCCGGAACTAGGTTCCTTAATGCGTTTACGATCGGCATGGGCTCTTCCATCCCAACCATGTCTAGAGCAGGAATTAATCTGTCAAACATTCCCATATGGGATACCTCTTTCACGTGAATTAAAAAGAAGACCCGATTTATACAGCATAATCGAGCCTCCTTTTGATTGGGGCTATTATATATCTTTATGAGTCTTAAATCAAGAGCTTTATTATTAACCTAGTGCCTTGAAATTAATCGGATAAAAGCGTATAATGCATTAGTTGTAAATAAAAATAATTTATAAAATTTGCCCAGGTGGCGGAATTGGTATACGCACTACCTTGAGGTGGTAGCGCCCGCAAGGGCTTGGAGGTTGGAGTCCTCTCTTGGGCACCAAAAAACTGTTCTTAAAATTTAAGGACAGTTTTTTGATTAAAGAGTATACTTAATATAATTAATTAAAAAATTCTTATGTTAAATATTCCAATTATTTTAGGCAGTGTCAGAGAGGGCCGGAAGAGTGAAGTGGTGGCTAAATATATTCACCAAAAAGTTTTGGATGCCGGGCACGCATCTACTTTGGTAGATTTTAAAGAATTGCCTTTGCCTTTATACAATGCGCCGACTGTACCGGTAGTATATTTTAAAACCGGCTACCCTAACGAGAATGCGCAAAAGTGGAGCAACATTGCCCGCGAAGCAGATGCCTTTATTATAGTTAGCCCGGAATATAACCACGGGTACCCGGCGGTTTTAAAAAACGCGTTGGATTGGTTGTATTTGGAATTTGAAAAAAAACCTTTTGGTTTGGTGGGGGTGTCTAACGGTACCGTAGGCGGCGCGAGAATGATAGAAAATTTAAGACCAGTAATTGAAAATTTTGGTGCTGTAGCTATGCGCGAAACTATAATGGTCGGGCCGGTAGAAAAATATTTTGATGACGCCGGTAAATTACTCGACCCGGGTTTAGATAAAAAAATTGAAGGGTTAATGAAAAGTTTAACTTGGTGGGCGCAAGTCTTGAAAGCAAAAAGATAAGAATCAAATCATCGTAAATGAGGTACGGCGCGCTCCGGAGAGAAGCGCGCCGTTATGGTTGCGGGGTTGTCATAGTTTGCGTTTTTTAGGCGCTAACGCACACAATAGTGCAGCAATGCCGAAGTATACTCCGAAGATTATACCGGCAAGGTTGTTGTCCATGTGCGGCATGGCGTCCTCCTTAATCCATAATATAACAGAAGCTATATTTTTCGTAAACTATAAATAAACCCCAATGTCTAAAATAGACACAGGGGTTTGTTATTTGGTAATTGGATATTGTAAATTATTTAGGAATTAGAAATTAGGATAATTAGAAATTTATATTACTCGCCACATCCCCGCTTCATCGCGGGTCAGTTTCCCGGCCACGGCAAAACCGGCGGCCAGTTTGTGACCTCCGCCGCCAAAAATTTGGGCAATTTTGGAGACATCAATATTTTTAAAAGTATCACTGCGCAAGCTTCCTTTGATAACTTCGCCGTCTTGGCGCAGGAACATGGCAAACTTGGCTTCCGGCAAGGTGTTTAAAGTTTCCACAAAGCCTTCAAAAGCGGCTTGGGGCAGAGTAGAAAATTCCGCCAAGTCATCTTTGGTCATTACTGAGTAAATAATTTTGTGCTTGGGGTCGTAAAAAGAATTTTTTAACGCTTTACCCCAAGCTTTTAAAATTTGTGGAGATTTATTTTTGTAAGCGTATTGTGAAATTTTGTTGGCTCTTGCACCTTTTCGCATAAGTTGCCCAGCTACTTTTAGCGTGGAGCTTTGTGTATTGGCATGCATAAAAGATCCGGTGTCGGTGATTATGCCGGTCAGCAGACAGGTGGCAATGTCTTTGGTAATTGGCCAGGAGTTGAAAGTAAAAAAATCGTAAACTAATTCCGCTACGGAAGATTTTTTATGGTCCACTACATTCACATGACCGAATTGACTGTTGTCCGGGTGGTGGTCGATGTTTAGGATTTTTATTTTTCCGCCAGAGGCGGATCCGCCTTTGGCTGGAAGATTTGAGATGTTAGGATTGCCGGTACGGTCTAGGCTAGAACAGCCAAATGTAATTAGCAAATCAAAGTCTTGCGTCATGATGTCGTCGGCAATTTTATTCGCTCCGGGCAAAAAAGCTAAATTTGGCGGGACACCTTTTTTAATTGCATAGCTTACATTTTTTTCCATGCTTTCCAATTGAGCTCCCATAGCTAAAAGCGCTCCACCGTCATCCCCATCCATACGTTCGTGCATGGTTAGGAGAATGGTGGAAGAAGATTTTATGAGTTCTGTGGCTTGTTGGAAATGATGCTCCATAATTGGGTAAAAAATTCGAAATACTAAACTCTAAATACTAAACAATATTAAAACTCAAAATTTGAAACTGAAAACATTCAGACATTTGCAATTTATATTTTGAATTTGTTTAGTGTTTAGGTATTCGAATTTAGAGTTTACTTTTCCTCGTGTACTTCTCTAATCAGTTCATCTATATGCTCCACGTAGCGCGGAGACGTGTCAAGGTGAAAACTAATACGAGGAATAATTTTAGTATGGAAATTTTTATTTAATTCACCCTGGATGTCATAAATATTTTTGGTTAGGTGGTCAAGAATTTTGGTATCGTCACCTTTAAAAATAGAAATCCAGATTTTGGCATATTTCATATCTTTACTGGTATCTACTTTGGAAATGGTGACCAGCCCACTTTGCCAATCTAAAAATTCCTGTAAAATCGGCCCTAAGGCTTTTTCCACTAAAGAATTGACCTTGGCAATTCGGTTGGTGTCTTTAACTTTTTTTATTGGTCTCATATGTTTGTCATTCCGTCCGCTTCAGGCGGGCAAAATTTATTTTAATTAAAGTTGACTCATTAGCTTACTTTAAATTTGAGTTTTTGGCAAGACCAAGACTAGGGAGTCTTATTTCTTAAACTCTGCGCGCCTTTCCAAGAAAGTTCGTAAGCTTGTCTCATGGCATCGGCTATGGCTTTGGATTCAATAATAATACCAATTTTTTCACGAAAATTCATGAAGGCAAGTTTATTATTATAGACATTAACTTCAATCCCAATATTTAAAAACTCTTGAGGCACTGTAATTGTTTCGGATAATTCTTCTTTGTCCCGCTGTTTATTTTTTCTTTCCCAAATAGAACCGGCTGGAGCGATTCGTTTTGCATGCATATCTAGTTTAACCCGTTCTTTAATATAATCTGCGCTATAACCCGGTAAATCTTTAAAATAATCATCAGTCAGCCACATTAAAATTTCCTTTGGTTTTTCCCGTAGAGTATCTTCAAAAACATTTTTTATTCCTTCTATCCCTTCAAAAAAAGTTATTTTCGGTTTTATTTCATTTTTATTATAGATTGCTTCTAGTTCAGGCAAAGAAGTCCTAATACCCTCTTCAATTTCTCTGGTTAAAAGTAAAAGTCGTTTTGGGGGTTCGGCTAAAAATCGGGTTTTACCTTTTATTTTGCTTTTACCCACTACACCACGGTTAACCAAGTAAGCCAGGACGGAATAAGCCGTTGTACGCTTAACCCCAGCTTTTTCAGCAATGATTTGGGCACTTGCCAATCCAGATTCTAAGGTGGCTAAATAGACTTTAATTTCGTTCTCCGAAAAGCCTAATTTTTGAAGCAGTTGATGAGTTTTCATATTTATGACGAATCTTTCGTCGTCATAATAACATTATATAGTACCCTAGTCAATTACATTTTATGCCTTGTCTGATATTTTACGGTCATATTCTGACTAGATTTATTGACGTTTTTCTTTATTTGGAATATTATTATAAGTCCTCAATTGAGAGGATATTACGACTTCCCAAGCGGGTTCATACGACTCCAGACAGATTCCAGACAAGGAGTGTAGTAAGGAGGAATCAATGCGTACTCAGTTAACATTTCAGAGCATGGAAGAATGGTTTTCTTCTCTTCCAAAGCTTAACAGGCAGGAGATTTACTGTCTTTGTGAAGGTGACTCCAAGGGGATGGGGGTTTTTGAGCCCAATCCTGAGTTCGTGCGACAGTGGGCAGAACACTATCAGCCAGTAATAACCCTTGATGACTTTCGGCGGATCCATCAGGGAGGTTGGTACTATCTTTCCGCCGCTTTGGCAGGCTTCAGATCACAGTATTCAAATTTCCACTTAGGGGATGATGGTTTTGACCCGTTCCGCCACGACGCTTATTGGCAACATGACGACCAAGTTAGGAGTGAGCTGGAGAATGAGCGAGGGCAGAAAGTTGTTTTGGCTCGGATTAGTAGGAACTGGTCCCATGAACCGTTCAGGGTTGTTCAAGTTACAGATGTCCCCCAAGGCGCAGAACTGTTTGTTGAGGCCAGAAGGAGTTTTCTTCTCAAGGAGCGCAATTCGAGTTTTTGCGTGGATCTCGGAGACAGCCCTACCGATATGTGGGTGATGCGTGCGATGGGGTTCGTTCAAACCTACAGCCACACCATTCCCGTCACCGTTGATAGTCGCTTGCATAGATTCAACGCCGCCCCAACCTTAGACTGGGTTTTCGTACCAGACGAGAGGATGTATCGCGGTGAGGTTAATGTGATGGGAGAGGTTGCATGTTTTTTGAATGATCATCCATCCAAGCCCTCATTCGCAAGGCTGAAGCGCTTGGTGGCCATGGCGACCTCTGACTCTCGGACATACTACTTCAAAGACTGGCGGTAGAGTTAACTGTAGACTCGCGAAGACCGTGTTTTTTGTAACGGGCAGTGTTCATAACATTTGCCCGTTATTATTTTGGTAATTTAAACCCCGACCCAAAGGTCGGGGTTTTAGTATACTTATTATCCCTGTATTCTTAAATACTTAAAGAGTCTTTTGCTTAATCTTTTCCTCAAAGCTTTCCAACACATCCCCTTCCAAAATTTTAACCGCTGTTTTTAACTTTATTCCGAATTCTTCATTGCGGTTAACGGTTTTAGAAGATACTTTAGTTTGTTGTAATTCCATAATTTCCGCCCGGCCCAATTCCACGCCGTCACGTAAAACCATAATTTGGCTGTTCTTTTTTAATTCCCCTTCTTCCACTTTTCCACCAACAATCATAATGCCTTTCTCAGTGCGGAAGATGGCCAAGACTTTGGCTTTACCGTTGGAAATTTTTTCCAGTTCCGGAGTAAACATTTTTATAACCGCGGAAGTAATGTCTTCCAATAGTTCGTAAATAACATCGTAACTGTCCACCACCACTTTTTTCTGTTTGGCTAAGTTAATGGCTTTAGGATTTACTTTGGTGCGGAAGCCAATTACGGTGGCACGGGAGCTGGAGGCTAATAAAATATCGGACTCATTAATTTCCCCAACGCCTTCGCTTAAAATACCAATTTTAACTTCGTCATTTTTTAGTTTGGCAATGGATTGCTTAATCGCTTCCAAACTACCACCCACATCAGTTTTGATAATTAAATTTAAAGTCTTGTTTTCCAAATCTCCCACAATACCTTGCTTGCTGGCAATTTTGTGGCTCTGATTTTTGCGTTGAACGGAAACAGCAATCTGTTTGGCTAAATCTAAATTGTCCGTAGTCTGTAAAATGTCACCGGCTTGAGGTACTTCACTAAAACCGGAAATTTGTACCGGGGTAGAAGGTAGGGCCTCTTTTAATTTTTTGCCGGTTTCGTCTTCTAAAGAACGGATGCGACCAAAAGCGGCGCCGGCGGCAATAATGTCGCCAACTTTCAATGTGCCGTTTTGAATAATAACTGTGGCTGTAGCTCCCTTTCCTTGGGAGATTTTGCTTTCAATAATTGTCCCAATGGTTTTACCGTTTGGATTGGCGCGGAAATTTTCCATTTCCGCTGTGAGCAGAATCATTTCCAAAAGATTGTCTATGCCTTTGTTTTGTTTGGCGGAAATTTCCACAGCAATAGTTTTGCCTCCCCACTCTTCGGTTAAAACTCCTTGACCGGCCAATTCCTGTTTGGCTCTCATGACATTGGCTTCCGGTTTGTCTACTTTATTAATCGCCACAATCATCGGGGTGTTGGTAAATTTGGCGCGGTTAATGACTTCTAAAGTTTGCGGTCGCACGCCGTCATCGGCAGCAATTACAAGTACAATAATGTCGGTAACATTGGCTCCGCGAGCGCGCATTTCTGAAAAAGCTTCATGGCCCGGAGTGTCCAAAAAGGTAATAAATTTTCCGTTCTTTTTTATTTGGTAAGCCCCAATGTGCTGGGTAATTCCACCGCTTTCGCCTTCGGCCACTTTGGCTTTGCGAATGGTATCCAGCAAGGTGGTTTTTCCGTGGTCAACGTGTCCCATAATTGCCACAATTGGCGGACGGCTTTTGAGATTGTCTTCTTTTTCTGCTTTTAAAATTTCTTGTAAATAACCCAAGCCGTATTCTTGGACGCTCTGGTCGGCTTCACTTTCCACTTCAAAATTTAAATCTTGCGCAATAATGCTTGCGGTGTCAAAATCCACTTCTTGGTTAATGGTGGCCATGACCCCGCTCATAATTAGAGCTTTAATTACAGTGGTTACCGGCAAGTTTAACAGCATGGCAAAGTCACGGACTTTTATAAAGCTGGGGATGCTGACTTTCTTTTTTTCCACCGGCGCGGCAGATTTTACGGCTACTGGTTTAACAGCCAAAGCTTCGGTAATTTTTTTTGCCAAGAAGTTATCAATTTTATTTGCCCGAGGCGAAATAAAAAAACCCTTATCACGAGCGCGAGCGCGAAGGTCTTGCACCGACATATTCAGTTCCGAGGAGAGTGAAGAAAGGTTCATGTTTAAGAGATTTCTTAACTAATAACTTATTTACTGTACCAGAAAACCATAATAAAATCAAGCCTTTTATTGGTGGCTTAAGTCCCAAATTATATTAAAATTTGATCTCTCACTGGCAGCAATCTCTGCGCTTTCTATAATCACGGTGATTAATTCTTTTTTGGAACTGAAAATTGCCACTTTGTTGCCGTAAATTAATTTGGAAGTGCCAAAAATGTGAGCCTCGGGCAAATAGCGGACTTCCCGCAAGAGTTCTCCGTGGTTGGAACTTAAAAAACTTTTCGGCATTTGTGATCTAAAATATAAAGCTTTAAAACGAATATGATTTTTTAGGCGGGAGGGAATGTAATAATTTAAATCCCAGTCCTCCCCCACTACTTTGTGGGTTTCACTAATGGAGCCAATGTGGTAAACCGTGGAATTAGCTACGCGCAAGGATTCTTCGGAAGCCAAAAAGTATCCGGCCTTGCCTTCGTAATAAGTAATTTGTGGCCGTTGATCTTTTTTCTGCGTCAGGCTGTTGAGTTGTGGTAAAATCAGTTTTAAATCTTGGAGTTCTTTTTCGGTCTGGGAAATTAACATGTCCGGTCGGGTGGCTACAAACTTATGGCGCCCGCGCATTTTAAAACTGCCCATAAGGCCTTTTTTTTGTAAGGCTTGAAATATTACATAAGCCGAGGTGCGTTTTATTTGTGCTTCCCGTGATAACTCCGACATTCCTGCTTCCCCCAGTTTTAATGACGCCAAATATAATGAGGCTTCGGCATCTTCCAGCCCGTATTCTTTTAGGGTTTGTTTAATATCAAGCATATAGCAATCCTAATCTCCGAATAGCATCCGAATATGGCACACTCTCTCATTTGGAGCATTCGGATATAATTCGTTGTATTCGTATCGGTTAAAATTCTGACGTTATTTACGTCAACAGTATAGCAAATACAATATACATAAGCAAATTAAGGTACTATTTGGGCAAATTTATGACATATTTTTTGACGATATTAAATTTTCGTTATATTGTTGCCTGTTAAAACAAAAACACCCGGCGGGGCATGAATACGCGAAAATTTGTTGGAGGAATTTATGAAACGAACAGAATTAACGCGATTGACTTTGACTAAGGTTGCGGCTTCAGGCTCCTTTGCTGGCTCAGCTGATTATATTTTGACTAGCTTTGGATTAACAGCCACCGAGGAAATCAAAGCTATTCATCTTGGTGCTAGCCCGATGGAAAGGGTAACTATCGTTGTAGATCTGGGTGAACCGCTTGATCACGGCCCGGGATTCCGATACGAAGGAGTCTTCCGGCTTGTCCGGCTAGAAGATGGAAAGGAATGCTTGCTCGATGAAGGCGAAGCAACCAAAGCCTCTGTTGATGAGAAGTTTGGCACAATCAACTTTTCGGGCAAGGGCAAAGTTTTACCGTCATACCAGTTTGCCTGCAAGTCCAGCCCCTTCACGACGCGAAAAATTTACATCGGCGGCAAAACAGCAGAACAACTGATTGCGGAAATGGTAAAACAAGGAATCTGTGTTGGTGGTGACGCATTCACCATTATGACGCGCAAAGCGTTTAAAGGACCGCCGAAAGATCACGTTTTTGAAACTACCGAGGTCGAGAGGGAAATAGAAGTCGCTTTTGTTCACTGCTATGATCTCGGCTTGGTTGGTGAGCCTTACGGGGTTGACATCCGCAAGGCTGCAAAGAAACGTGGTTTGGAGTTGCTTCCTGCCGAGGCCGGCCCACATCTTCGGCTTCAATACATGGATCAGCCCTCGGAAGAGTATCTGACAGTGGCTATGGAACCGATACAAACATACACGCCGAGTTTCTTGCATGCCCCTACTTGTTTTATGATGCGGACACCAATTTCCGATTACGGAGGTTCGGGAATGGTTCCTCACCCCTATTTTGAAGGAACGCACCACAACTGGCCGGATGTGCCGGGCCACATGTACGCCTTTTTGGTGCCATAAGGTCGAAGTCAGAAAACATTCAAAACCCGGTAACTGTTAGGCGCAAAAAGAAAACGCCAAACACAGTTACCGGGTTAATTTTATATAACCATAAATAACGGCCGTTATTTATGGTTATATGTTATTTAATCATGACTTAGCAAGTTATGGGATTTTAAATTTTAGTCCAAATGAAATTAAATAGCGAGCGTAGGGTGGTGGCAATTTCTTTGCTGCGGATTATTATGCCGATTGGCTCAGTGTCTTTTCGGTAAAGCGCAAAGGAAACATTATCGCCGTAAATGTAGCAATCTAACGGAATTGGATATAAATTTTCATCCAGTAATTTTACCTCGCGCAAAGCATAAACATCAGTGACAAGTTTAATCCGGCTGGATTTGGCTTGGCCGGAAACTAAAATTTTAATGGGGATTTTTCGTTTTATTCTTTGGGGAATGTAGTAGTTGGAGGAGTGGAATTCTATTTCCGGATGGATTTTTTTTAAACTGACAAACTCTAGGATTGGCAGTTTCTCTTTTAAGTTATCAAAGTAAAGTTTTTTAATTCCTTCCAGACCTTCGTAAAAAACAATTTTAGGTTTGTTGGAGGCAGTTGCCAATAACAAGCGCAGTTCCGGAATAATGGATTCCAGCTGATCAATCTCCGCCTGCTTTCTATTTAAAAGATTTTGCGGATCTTCAGCTATCAAATACCTTCTCTTCCCCAACACAGTTTCGGAAATCAATCCTTGCTGAAGTAGGTTCGGTAAAAGTTTATAAAGCAATGAGCGGTTAACTTTGGCTTTTTGCGCCAAGTGTTTGGGTAAAGATTTTCCTAATTCTAAACCCGCCAAATAAATTGCGGATTCGGCTTGGGAAAGCCCTAAGTTTTCCAATAATCCTTGAATCATAACAAAGTGTTGTTGTTTATGACACTTTTATTATAACATTATTTACCTTTATTTGTGAATAGATTATGCTACTAAGTCATCACAAGATGATTATTTACAACACTTAGGAGGACACAGAAATGCTTTGGATGATGGTAAAGTATTGCAGGGAATGCCTTGTCGTGTTTATGGCTGAGGCTGGATTTTCCATGTTTGCGGGAGTCAGATGGTTTGATATTGTAGTCTTTACCCATGCTTTAGTATGGGTACTTGCGGCAATGGTTGGTCAAAACAGAGGTTGGAAGCCTCCGGCCGTAAGTCCGCTTACGAGATTGTCGCCAAGATTTCAGGGCGAAAACAGCGTGCCGTTTTTGGTCTTGTTGATCGGCTTACCTGTTTTACTTGTTTCAGCGCTGGCAGGAGGGGTGGCTAGAAAATTTTGCGGTTGGTAGAATGGAGGGTTGTATGAGTTTTTTGCAGAAGTATATTATTGGCCAGCCGGAAACTGTAGCCATAACAAAACAACCAGTCGAGGCGGTTGTAGTAGTAGAGGAGCAGAAGGTTTTGGAAGTCGCTGTGGTGCAAAAAGTTGTTTTGCCACCACCTCCTCCACCACCACCTGTTGTAACCCGTCCGGATAATTTGGTTAAACCTTTCCATGTCCGTTCACTCGAGCATTCGGTCACTATAGTTGGTAACACGTACCAGATTTGTGTCTGGAGCTTTAGCTGGCTTTCCGCTGGTTGGGCTACTTACGCCAAGGTTTCTATTAGTTCCCCCGGACTTTGGAAAGTTGTTAGTCGCGGAGAATTAAGGCTAACTCAGGGTGGTAGAGCTAGTGATGTTTATGATGAGATGATTGGTGCTTTTGCTGACGCTGGGCTCATGGTTGAGAGGAGGCTAATTGAGGCTTGTCTTTACCCAATACAAAACCAGGTGCTTGAAATTGAGCGTCATCTCAAAGGTTATTAATATACAAAACCCGGTAACTGTTAGGCGTAAAGGAGGACGCCAAGCACAGTTACCGGGTTAATTTTAATTTTTTTACATAACCATAAATAACGGCCGTTATTTATGGTTATGAGTGAATTATAAATTATTAAATATTAAAGAATAAAAAACGCCCCTGCTCCTCTCCGAGTTGTCGGAAAGGAAGCAGGGGCAAAGGTGTGTGCCTAGCCGATTTGTATCAGCTGGCTTACATCTGTGGGATAGTTGCCGTCGAAACAGCTATAGCAGTAGTTTTCGTAGTCACCTACTGCATCTCTTAGTCCCTCCATTGGGAGATACTCCAGAGTGTCGGCGTTAATGAACTGTCGAATTTCATTGACCGTCATTCTGAATGCGATCAGCTCTTTGAACGTTGGTGTGTCCATGCCGTAGAAGCATGGGGAGATTGTCGGCGGACAGGAAATCCTGACGTGGACTTCCGCAGCGCCAGCTTCCCTGATCATAGAAACAACTTTTTGCATTGTTGTCCCGCGGACTAGAGAGTCGTCAACCAGAACGATTCGTTTACCCGCAATCATTTCTTTGACTGGATTGAGTTTCAGTCTGACGCTGAGATCGCGGACGGCTTGCTTTGGCTCAATGAAGGTGCGACCAACGTAATGGTTGCGCACAAGCCAAGGTTTAAATGGTATGCCGGAGGCTTCAGCAAAGCCTAAAGCGGCAACCACGCCTGAATCCGGAACAGGGACGATATAGTCCGCTTGGACAGGGCAATGAGTGGCCAGTAGGCGTCCAATCCGTTCCCTCATACGGTACACAGAGTGCCCAAACACGGTGGAGTCGGGCCTTGAGAAGTAGATGTGTTCAAATACGCATTGGGCAGTTGGTTGCTTTGGGGCGTATTGAACTGAGGCTACTTCATGTCCGGTTACCGTGATTATTTCGCCAGGCTCCACTTCCCGAAGGTAGGTGGCACCAATCAAGTCCAGCGCGCATGTTTCAGACGCGAAGACTATTGAACCTGTGTCATCAGACATCTGTCCCATGACTAGGGGCCTAAAACCGTGAGTGTCGCGGACAGCAAACAGTTTTCCGTTGACCAAGAACAGCAGAGAAAAGGCTCCTTCGAGTTGGCACAGAGTTTCGGTTAGCGCTTCGGCAAATTCAGTTTTTGCTGATTTTGCCAAGAGGTGCAAAATAATCTCGGTGTCGCTGGTGGCTTGGAAAATAGATCCTTCCGAATCAAGCTTGGCTCGCAGTTTTGGAGCGTTGGTGATGTTGCCATTGTGGACTACCGAAATCCTGCCCTTGTTACAGGAGATACTGAACGGTTGAGCGTTGCACAAAGTGCTTTCTCCGGCAGTTGAGTAGCGCAAGTGTCCTATGGAAACTTCACCAGGAAGTTTTCGGAGATGGTCTTCCGTAAGAACGTCGAGTGCTAGACCTAATTCTCGAAAACAATGCTGACGGTTGCCATCGTCTGAGCAGAC
The DNA here is from genome assembly GCA_964477745.1 of uncultured Candidatus Saccharibacteria bacterium. Classification (GTDB taxonomy): domain Bacteria; phylum Patescibacteriota; class Doudnabacteria; order UBA920; family UBA920; genus PALSA-1336. The sequence goes on from CAYZEI010000016.1 coordinate 14,004, forward strand.
GCCGGCTGATTCTTGTCCCCTGTGTTGTAGAGCATGGAGGCCTAAAGCGACAATTTTAGCCGCATCGCTGGTACCACTAACTCCAACTATCGCACACATTTGAATTCCCCCTTTTATCGCAAATTCGGTTCTGAACTTACGCGACTATTTTTTAGAACTGGTAAAAAACAAGCGCTTGAGTTCAGGAATATAAAAACCCCCGCGGGTGTGCGAGGGTTTAAGTGGTTATGGTGCGACTATCCTGTGTTTTTTCTTTTGGCTGAATATTTGGATATGGATCCTTTAATCTCATAGGATTTTGATTATAGCATATTTATAAATCTGCGCAATTGTCTTAAAAAGTGCGGTTTTTCCCCACAATCATCCGCAAGCGTTGGGGAATAATTTCCACCACGCTAGGAAATTTGGCTACAGCGCGTCCCAACATTGTTAGGTTAAAACCACGCGGTTCCAGAAATTCAATTTTTTTACATTTTATAACTGTGGTGTTGGGAACTTTTTCCAGCGCCCCTTCTAAAATCGCATCGCGATATTTTAGAATTTGCATTTTATTTAAACGTTCCAAAATTAATAAATCCAAATTGCCGTCGGTCGGATTGGCAATTTTTTCGTTACTGCTGGAGCCGGAGCGAATGTTGGCAACCAAACCGCCCAGTCCGCTAATGGTTACCGTATAGGAGTCGTCTACCCGAATGGTAAAAGCTTTGGTTTCGGAAGAGAGTAATTTTAAACTTTGCCACAAACCGGCATTTTTTAGTTGTTGCGACATAACGCCGAATTCCAGGTAGCTAATAAAATAGTTGTCCGAAATTTTGGCCAGATCAATTTTTTCGATGCGACGACCGGCAATAGTTTTTACGCCCTGAAAAATATCGGTCATTCCTAAAATCTTGGCCAGGTTGGAATCTTCGTCAAACGGAATAAAGCCTAAAGTAAAATCTCGCCCCTTTAACGCGGCAAGCATTTGGTTAAAAGTATCATCACTTCCACAAGCAATTAAAGTTTTTGCTCCCCGTTGGCTCGCGGTGTCCACTAAATCTTGTACCGTACGAAGCGGTGTGACCCGAGAAGTCTCGCCGGTAATTTTAAATTCCGCCAACAAACCTTGGAGCTCGGTTTGCAGCTTTTCAAATTTTTCTATATTCAAACCATTTTGATCCAGGATGTAATAATACATAACTTTACGAAGTACGAATTTTTTACGAACTTACGAACCGAAACACATACGCCAATACAAAGACTTCGTACGTTCGTATCTGTTCGTATTTCGTAAATTTTGGTTATTCCGGTTCTATTTCTGAGTCTTTTTCCGCAGAACCTTTTTTGCCGTTGCCGTTGCCGTTTTGACCCATGGAGCATTTGCCCGTGAATTGGGCACCATCTTCTACGCGTAATATTGCGCAAACAATGTCACCGGAAATTTTTGCCGTGCTTTGCAAAATTAGATGCCCGGCTATTTTTAAATTACCTAAAATTTCTCCACCAACCACTGCGTTTCCGGCCAAAACATCAGCTGCAATTTTGGCGCCAGGAATTACAAATACACTTTGACTGGTTTTTACTTTTCCGCTGACCTGGCCTTCAATTTTGATATTGCCCTCGCTGTTTAAATCTCCCTGAATTTTTACACTAGGGCCGACCACGGTTTCGGCCGGGCCATTTAAATTTTCGTCTAATAGTTTTTCCATATAGTTCCTTTATTAATGGTGTATATAAAATAAATTAAGATCTGGGTTGCCCGGCTAAATTTACCGCCTGCTGTTCTTCTTCGGTTAAGGCGATTTCACAACGGCCGTTTTGAATAGTTTTGGTGTAGATGCGGTTTTGTTGCCGGCCGTGCATAGAGGTAATCACTACTCCCGTGTCATGTAAGTCAAGCAAAGCTAAGGCAAAACTAAAGTTCCCTCCCCCATCGTCAAAAGGGTTAAAGCGGACCAAGCCTAATTTTTGCATTGCGAAAGAGCTTCGATTGCTTAGATTCTTTAGTGATTCTTCCAGTTGGACTTGCTGTTGCCTGCCTAAGCTTAGTTCCGTTTGTAGATTCTTAATAACTTCCTCCAAATCACCGGCGTTTTTTCCGGCAAAAAAAGACTTCCTTAAGGCATTAAAGGTGCGGATTTGCCAGACACAATAGCCGGATACCACTAAGGCAATAATGCTTAAGATTAGTATATAAATTTGTGGGAAGTTGTTCATAGCTAAACCATTGTAGCACTAGTTGCTGGTTGCTTTCAAATAGGGAAAAATGATATAATATTTGAGTTACTAAAAGGATTTTAAATATTTAGATTTAACTGTTTATGTCAAAAAAGCATCGTTCAGGGTATGTACAACAAACTGGCGGTTTAACTGGGGGCTTATCCCACGAAGCCGAATACAGCATTATTAAGCATGACTTGATTAAGGTTGCGCTTTTAAATGCAGTTTATTTTGCGCTTATTCTAGCCCTATATTTCAGCAATCAAAAGTCTCATTTTTTGGACGCCTGGTTTAGCAAAATCCTACATTTCTAAATTTTCAGTTTTAAAAACCCCACTGTGATACGTCGACGTATCACAGTGGGGTTTTTATATCATATGTGATATAAAATTTTGACATAATGAATTTATTGTGCTATTATTTTGAATATTTATATCATGAGTAATCTTTTTGATCTATTATGAAAACCAGCACCCAAGACCATAAAAAAATCGGCCAATTTATTGCCGAGGTTCGGGAATTAAAAGGGTTTACCCAGAGTCAGTTTGCGAAAAGTTTAAAAACCAGCCAATCCGCAGTGGCCAGAATGGAAAAAGGTCAGCAAAATTTAACTACGGAAATGTTGGCAAAAATTAGCGCGGTGTTAAACCGGGAAATTATTACCTTAGCCGACAGTTCGGTTAATTTTAAGATTGAAGGCGGGCATAAATTATCAGGAAAAGTGGCGGTAAACACTTCCAAAAATGCCGCTGTTAGTCTGTTATGTGCCAGTTTATTAAACAGCGGAAAAACAATTTTAAAAAATGTGCCGAAAATTGAAGAAGTAAACCGGGTAATTGAAGTTTTGCAAAGTATCGGAGTGACAGTCAAATGGCAAGGGAGTGATGTGGAATTAACTCCCGGGAAAATTAATCTAAATAAGATTAACCGAGAGGCTGCGGTTAAAACCCGAAGCGTGTTAATGTTGCTTGGGCCACTGGCTCACTTATTGCCGAAATTTTCTTTACCGCTTGCGGGCGGGTGTAAACTGGGAGCCAGAACCGTTAGGCCCCATTTATATGCTTTAGAAAAGTTAGGGATGCAAATAAAAACTTTTCACGATCACTATGCCGTGTCTTGCCAGAAGCTGGCACCGTCGGAAATTGTTCTTTACGAAATGGGTGATACTGTTACGGAAAATGTGCTAATGGCTGCGGCTAAGTTGCCGGGGGTTACCACCATCAAGCTCGCCTCTTCCAATTATATGGTGCAGGATTTGTGCCGGTTTTTGGGGGTTTTGGGCGTAAAAGTTGAGGGAATCGGCACTTCTACTTTAAAAATTCACGGCCGACCGGAGATTAATACCAAAGCGGTATTTTATTTAAGCGAAGACCCTATCGAAGCCATGTTGTTTTTGTCTTTGGCTGTTACTACCAACTCCTCTATTACCATTGAACGTTGTCCCATAGATTTTTTGGAATTGGAATTGCTGAAGTTGGAAAAAATGGGGTTCAATTATAAAATTTTAAAATCTTATAAAAGTTTAAACGGTTTTACCAATTTGGCTGACATTAAAACTTTTCCGTCTACACTTACCGCCTTGGAAGAAAAAATTCATCCCCTACCGTACCCGGGTTTAAACATCGACAATTTACCGTTTTTTGTGCCTGTGGCGACGCAAGCAAAAGGCACTACGTTAATTCACGATTGGGTTTATGAGAATCGCGCTATTTATTATATGGAATTAAATAAATTACGCGCTAATATTATTTTGGCTGACCCACACCGCGTGTACATAGACGGCCCGAGCGAACTTAAGAGCGCGGAAATTATTTGTCCGCCGGCTTTGCGTCCGGCTGCGATAATTTTAATTGCTATGTTGGCGGCCAAGGGCACTTCCCTGTTACGTAATGTTTATTCCATTAATCGGGGTTATGAAAATTTAGTCAGCCGTTTAAATTCACTTGGAGCTAAGATCGAAATTTCTCATGGACTTTAGTTTTTTACATTTGGGAGTTTGGACTTATGTAATTTTGTTTTTTGCCATGTTTTTTGACGCCAATTTAATGATTATTATTGGTGTTTTTGTCATAAGTTCCGGTCGCCTTAATCCTTGGCTTATTTCTGGAATTATTATTTCCGGAGCCTATTTAGAACAACTGGCTTGGTTCGGTGTCGGTAGGTTAATGAAAAAATCTTCGCTGTTGTCGCGCTGGGTGACAAAGGCAGTCGGGAAATATGATGAGCATTTAATAAAACGTTCTGCCAGATCGCTACTACTTACAAAATTTATATATGGAACTCACCGAGCTACTTTGCTTCGCTTCGGTATGTTGGATGTTTCTTTCCGAAAATTCTGTAAATCTTCCGCAACAGCAGTGGTTTTTTGGTTAGGAATTATGGGGATTTTTGGCTTTGCTTTCAGCCTATCTTACCAGGCCGTAAAAACTTATATAAAGTACGCCGAATTTGGCCTGCTGACTATACTAATAATATTTTTCTCTGCCCAGTATTTCGTTTCCAAATCGTTAAAGAAAGAATTATAAAAAAATTTAAGTTTCCACCAAAGAAAACACTCAAAATATTTTGAGTGTTTTTTATTTTTGATTGATGACTATTTAACTTTAGATATTTGTTGAGCTCCGATCCAAGCCAGTTCAAATACTTTTTTCATGGCGTCGGCTATTTCTTCACTCTCAATAATAATTCCCAGTTTCTCTTTCCATGAGGCTATCATAACTTTGTTGTCGTACATATCGATTTCCGGGGAAAAATAGTATTTATCTCCGGGCACAAAAACCATTTCTCTGGCTTCTTCTTTGTTGTGTTTTTGTCGCTCTAGGGCTTCGGGGGTAATGGGCACTACCCCGCGGATGTTTAATCCTTTTTTAGCGCGACGTAAATAGTAGGAAGGAAAATAATCCGGCAATGCTTTATGCATGTCTTCAAAATTGGCAAAAGCTTTCAGTGGTTCACGCGAAGTTAAAGTATCTTCATAAACTTCCATAAGCCCTTGCTTTCCTTCGTAAAATCTTACCCTTGGTCTGTCACTAATGTTATGAAAAGATTTTAATTGCGGGACTGTTTCCTTTGCTTGGTTTAAATATTTTTCGTACTCCGTAAATTTTTTTTGTAACAGTTCGGTAATTTTATCCGGTGATTCCGCCACAAATTCCTGAAGTGGTTCGCTACCGGAAACACTTACCAATCCCTTGCCGGTTAAAGAATCCAAAATATGATATCCCGTGGTGCGGTTAAGTCCGGCTTTTCGGGCAATTACCGATACAGTGGCTTTCCCTAATTCTAATAGCGCCAAATACACATCCGCTTCTTTTTCCGAGAAGTTCATGGAGAGCAAAGAAGTCCTTAAATTTTGTGGGATATTTATCATGTAAGTATTATATGAGATTTTTTAGAATGTGTCAATAGCTTTGAACAAAATATAATTATATGAATATTTTACCTTATTTAAAGCTAAAATTATATTTTAATTTGACCTAATCTATTGACAAGAGTATCAATTAATGATATTGTTTGGTGTTAAAACAAAAATACCCGGCGGGGTATGAATACGCAAAAGCAATAGGAGGAAGTATGAAAATTGGGTTTTCCATAGAAAACGGCAGTATTACTGCGATGTTAACTGGTGCGCGAGACTTCAAACAGTATCAACATGGACTGAATGAGGAAGGTAGCGAAGCGGTTGTGGTTGGGTTTTTACACTTTTACTCAATCACTGGAAGCCTTCGTGGACCTTGCGATGATGCCTTTGAGGCAATTGAGAAGCTTGCCATGGTTAATCCTGGCCCGGACTCAATTTGCTACGCGCTGGAATACATGATGGAGCAAGTGTTTCTTGCAGGACAGCAGTATGAGCGAGCACAGTCTCGTCCCGCGTAGGTCTTGCGGTATCCTCTTTCTCACTTTGAAGGCCCTTGGGCAAGTCAAATACACTTGCCCACTCTTTTAAGAAAATTATAGTTAGTTTTTTTGAAAGAGCGTTCAGCTCTGGTTTCAGCCGAAAACCTAAAAGACGGCAAATTAAGGAAGGAGGTGCAGGTATGGGAAAAGCACACGTTGACCGTGCGGCTGAGCTTTCAGCAATGCTGAAGGCAAAAATCGCCGCTAAGTTGCCGCCACCGCGTTTTGCGGTTCCGGGACGTTTGCCATCCGCCGGCAAGGGAGTCTAATCTCTGCCGGATAGATTCTTAGCGCATCTCAGCGCTATTTGCGGGACATGTTCCTGCGACATAAGAGTAGGACTTCGTGAGCCTGCTCTTATTTTTTTCCAAAGAAAAACACTCAAACTATTTTGAGTGTTTTTCTTTGGTGGACCTGGGGGGAATCGAACCCCCGCCTCGGCAATGCGAATGCCGCGTAATACCACTTTACTACAGGCCCCTACTTCGCCAAGGCTTCGTAGGGCAAGCCTTAAGCAATTGCGGATAATCGATTTAAGATATAAAATATTGGAACTGGTACTAATTTTAACTGATTAATGCTTTTTGGTAAAGACTTATGTTTAAGATCCGAATTATCACTTTGGGAAAATTTAAAGAGAAAGCGTTTTTGGAATTGGAAAAAGAATATTTAAAACGTTTAAACTCCTACGCCAAAGTTAAAGTGGTGGAGTTGCCGGAAGTCCCCTATTTTGATAATTCCGATATTGAAAAAATAAAAGAAAAAGAAGCCGAAAAAATAGTTAAGCAACTGCCGGAAGGTGGAATTGTAATTTTGCTGGAAGAAAAAGGTGCCGTTCGCAACTCTAAAGATTTTGCTACGTTTATGGAGCGCACAGGCGGTTTGGGAAAAGAACTGGTTTTTGTTATTGGCAGTGGAATTGGCCTGCATTCCAGCCTGAAAGGCTACAGTAATTATTCTATTTCCTTATCCCCTCTTACCTTTACTCGTAATTTTGCGCGAGTGCTATTGGAAGAACAGATTTATCGCGCTTGTACTATTTTGGCGGGAAAAGAATACCACAAATAGATTTCAGATTTGTGATTTAAGATTAGAGAATTATAACTCCCTTTCGCTAGTTGGCGGATGGGGAGTTTTTATTTCTGCAACAATGATTCCTAAAAATACCCACAGCAACATTTGCGTTTGTTGTAGGGTGTAAAAGTAGTGGTCAAATTGCATCAGGAGAAGGAAGCTTATAAGTGTGGCAAGTAGCAAGTAGTTTGTAGAAGAACTAGCTTTTGGCTTACCTGCCTGCCGGACAGGCAGGTAGCTTATAGCTTTTAGATGGGACAGGAAAATCCAAAGCAGAATTATCATTCCAGGAATACCAAGCTCAGCAGTTACCAGCAAGAAAAAATTATGCACCGGTTGAATTTGCCATGGCCAGAGTTTGATGGCTGAGTATTGTTGCATGTGAATCACACTCTCCCCTATTCCGACGCCAAAGATTGGATTGCGCTGAATCATTTTCCAAGCGGTTTTGGCATAAAATACTCTTTCTAATGAAGCTTGGTCAGTTACTGTGGCTCTAGTTTGCAGATAGGGTTTAAAGATCACAAAGGAAGTCAAGCAAGAAATTATAATTAAAAAGATAAAAGTAATAATAGTAGGCCTGTAAGAGTTCCAGTTATTAATTACTGTTAGTCCGGCAAATATTATCAGACCTAACCCCGCTGCAAGAAATCCTGCCCGGGAGAAGGTCACGGTTAATCCTAGGATATTGATGAACAAAGCCAGACTAAACAAGGTTTTTTGGTAAAACTTAGTGGAATTAATAAGTAAATAGCCGGAAATAAGGACTCCAACTACTAAAAATGCAGAAATTAGGTTTGGGTGAGGAAAGGTGCCATATCCTCGTATATAGGTTGTTCCACTTGAAACAATTTTTGCTACCCCAATTATACTCGGAGCAAGGACTTGTTCCCCTACTTTACCCAACCCGATGGATTTTTGAGTAACAAACTGCCATATAGCCAGAATTGCCTGAAAACTTGTTAAAAATACGAAAAGTGACAGGAATTGTTGTTTTATGCTTGTTTTCTTGAATAAATAGATTGATGTTCCATATGCAACAATTAATTCAAGGTATTTTACAAAAAACCACCAATTTAACTCAGTAATTTGGGAAAAATGTGAGATTAAGCCTAAAATAAGCCAGAAAAAAAGAAATGCAAGTGGTAAGTTGCTAGTGACTAGGGAGATAATCCTTCCCCCAATAGTCCCACCACGTGGTGGAAGGCTCTCGCCACGTGGTAAATTAACTCCACCACGTGGTGGGAAAGCAAAAATTGCTGTTATAAATAGGAAAATATCGCTTAGATATAAGGAAATTGAAGTAAAATCAGAATATGCACCTGTTTGGAAAGCATCTTTTGTTGGGAAAACATAGCGAATTGGAAAGAAAATACTTGCCAAAAACAAGAAAAAAAAGATTTTAGCAATATTTAGCTTATTTAAAGGATAAATTTGTTTCATTTTAATGAATATATTAAATCAATACTAGGACTAATTTATTCTATCTGTTATAATGTTTATATGGGTAAAATGCCAATATCTAATCAAATAGTCGGAGAAATTATTAGGCTGAGACAAACTGGGCACAGTATTCCTGAGATTCACAGAATTTTGAAAATTTCAAAATCAACAACCCTAAGGTACTGTAGAGGGGTCAATATTTTGCCTGAATACAAAAATAGATGGTTGGAAAGAAGGAACGCTAGTAAAATTATATCAGAAAAAGCTTGGAAAATCGCCAATGAGTATTCAGAAAATTTGCTTGACTCAATCAGCCAGAAAGAATTGAAAATTTTAGGAGCTGGTTTGTATTGGGCAGAAGGTGCGAAAAGACAATTCAGCTTTATTAATTCAGATCCTGGGATGGTCAGGTTATTCGTTTATATACTTAAAAATGTATATAATGTATCTAGCGAGTCGATAAAAGTATCTTTAAGGATATTTGAAGACATCCCAAAATCCGCCGCAATTAAATTTTGGTCGGAAATTACTGGTATAAGTTTAGACGACAAAACTGAAATTAATATTATTAAGGGTTCCAAAAAAGGGAAGCTTCCTTATGGTATGTGTAGAATAGTGGTTCGAAAAGGTGGATTGCTATTAAAGACTATTTTTGCTATAAATAAACGAGTTAGTGAATTAATTTCTCCTCGTAGCTCAATGGATTAGAGCAGTAGCGTCCTAAGCTATTGATGTTGGTTCGATTCCAGCCGAGGAGACCAAAATAAAAATATGATTGAACAAGAACTAAAAGCTTATTTGGTAGAGATTAATCAGCATTTAGCGGTTATTCGGGCCAAAAAAAATCCAGGGATTTGGCGGGCATTTTTTAACGGCATGTTTAGCGCTTTAGGTTATATTGCCGGACTGGCATTAATAATTGTTGTCTTTGGTTGGGTTTTACAAAAATCAGGTCTGTTGAAACCATTTCAGGATCAATTGAAAAACTTTACTCAATTAATTGAAGGAGCCAAAAAACTGCTTCCCTCAGATCAAAATACTTCCGGCACAAATGATACCCTTAATAAAGGAGAGACAACAGTGATCTTGCCCGATGGAAGACAGGTTAAGGTCGTATTGCCACAGTAGGGGACTGATAGGGTTGAAAAAAATATCAATATAGGATAGAATATCAAAGCGATTATTTTGGGCCCTTAGCTCATTTGGTAGAGCACCCCGATGTACATCGGGGAGGCGAGGGGATTGCATATGTCTTGTTGGGTATACATTTTGCACAGCGAATTATCAAACCGGTATTATATTGGTTCATCTGGGAATCCTGAACAAAGATTGGTTGAACATAATTCCGGCAAGACAAAATCAATTAAGGCGTATGTTCCGTGGAAAATTGTTTTTAAACAAATTTTTTCTGACCGAAAAATCGCAAGGTCAGTTGAGGCTAGATTAAAAAGGTATAAAAGCAGAACAATCGTTGAAAAGATTGTAAAAGATGGTTATATTTTGGGCCCTTAGCTCATTTGGTAGAGCGCTTCCATGGCATGGAAGAGGCGACCGGTTCGAATCCGGTAGGGTCCACCAGATATTGTAAAACTCCCGTCCTTTGTGACGGGTTTTAATTTAGTAGAGCGTCCCGATGGACATCGGGAAGGCGACCGGTTCGAATCCGGTAGGGTCCACCAGATATTGTAAAACTCCCGTCCTTTGTGACGGGTTTTAATTTAGTAGAGCGTCCCGATGGACATCGGGAAGGCGACCGGTTCGAATCCGGTAGGGTCCACCAGATATTGTAAAACTCCCGTCCT
>CAYZEI010000017.1:0-21573 GCA_964477745.1 uncultured Candidatus Saccharibacteria bacterium
TTCCCTTTTTATCCGCCCAAGCGCCAATATTTTTCGGATTTAACTCCTGGCTACAGGCGCGGGAATATTTGGAATGAATTTGTAGATCGGCAATAATACGCATAGTAATAAATAGAAAGATTTAAACATTAAATAATTGAAAAATTAAAGCCTCCCTTGTAATCTTTTAATTTTATATTTTTCAATCTTCAAATTAAACACACCTCTTTTATTATATCACTTTTTCCTATATACTAACTTATATGTCACAAACTGATATTTACCTAAAAACTGCGGTGGAAGCAGTAAAAAAATCCGCTCCTAAATTTAAAAAATATTTTGGTTGTCCGCAAACCGTCTCCATAAAACACGGAGATCCGCATGACTTGGTCACCGAGGTTGACCGTGGAATTGAAACCGAATTTCGTAAATTTATTTTAAAAAAATTCCCTAAACACAAAATTATCGGGGAAGAGTTTGGTACACCCAAAATTGAAAAAAATGACCTAGTGTGGATTATTGACCCCATCGACGGCACCACCAACTACATTCAAGGCCTACCCTTTGCCTGCATTTCTATTGCACTGTGGGATATTAAGGGACCGCTTATTGGCGTTGTTTACAACCCAATTTTAAACGAGCTATACACAGCCATGCGCGGAAAAGGTTCATTTTTAAATGGAAAAAAACTGCACGTCTCCAAAGTTTCTAAATTTGCCACTGCTTACGGCGGGTTTGGCTGGGGTCGGGACATTACCATTGCCATAAAAAGTTTTCCATTAGTGATTTCCAATACCAAAAAAATCCGCACTCTAGGCTCCTCCACTTTGGAAATTTGTCTTATTGCCCGCGGAGTCTATGACTTTTTAATTCAAAAAAGGATTAATGTTTGGGACTACGCGGCGGCGGTGTTAATTTTAACCGAAGCTGGAGGTAAAACCAGCGAAACAAAAAACAAAAAACTCACTATCAATTCCAGAAGCATTCTGGCCACTAACGGAAAAATCCACCAAGAAATACTACAGGTAATTAAAAAACTCGAGGATTAAATCTTCGAGTTTTTTAATTACTAATCTTATTTTGCAATTTGCTTGGAAAGATATTCCAACAAATAAAGTGCTTGGTGTACATAACCCCACTCGTTATCATACCAAGCCAAAAGTGAAAGCAGGGACCCGTCCACCACATCGGTGGAAGGCAGGTCTACAATTGCCCCGTGCGGGTTACCACGAAAATCAATGGACACCAACGGCAAGTCACTTACACTCAAATGATTTTTTAATTCACCCTTGGCAACTTTGGCAAAAGCTTTATTGATTTCTTCTTTGGTGGTCTTTTTTGCCAGAACAGCCGTTAAGCATACCACGGACGGATTAAGCGCCGGCACCCGAAGGGAGATTGCCGACATTTTACCTTTTAAGTGCGGATAAACTTTAACAATAGTTTTACTCACTCCCGAGCTGGTCGGAATTATGGACTGACCGGCAGTACGTGCGCGCCTTAAATCTTTGTGGGAATTATCTAAAATACTCTGGTCTGAAGTGTAAGCATGGACAGTGTTAATAAACCCTTGTTTTACGCCAAAATTTTCTTCCAAGACTTTCATAATTAAAGTGGAACACACAGTGGTGCATGAAGCGGCAGAAATTATTTTGTGCTCTTTGGCATTAAAATTTTTGTGATTAATTCCATAAACCAAGGTCTCGTCCGCGTCATCCATAGGCCCTGTCGCAAGCATATACCTTGCTCCGTCTTGCAAGTGCTTTACGGCTAGATCCCGTTTACTATGCTTTCCGGTCGCATCAACCACAACATCAACCCCCATTTTTTTCCAGGGCAACACTCCATCAGTCTCCTGTACATAAGGAATTTTTATGCCGTTCACAATTAAAATATTACCTTTTATGCTGACTTCTTTATCCCATGTTCCATAAGTAGAGTCGTATTTTAACAAATGAGCATAAGTTTCCAGGCTTGATCGGCTATGCAAAGCAGTGATTTCAAAATTAGGATTGCCAATAGCCTGGCGCAAAAAAATACGGCCAATCCGGCCCAAACCATTTAAGGCAACTTTAGCTTTTTTTACAACCTTACTCATGGTATGATTTTAAGTTTAATTACTTAAATTCCTTTAAACTGTTTAGACGCCTGACTGTAAGCGGCACTGGAAGAAATATCTAGCCACAGTCCTTCATAAGGATACCCGGACAATTTACCTTCTTCCGCAAGGCGAGGAAAAACTCCGCTTTCCAACTTGGCAATGTCATTTTGCAAATATTTAAAAATTTCCGGCTCCATAACATAAATACCGGCGTTTACAAGCCTAGAAAAAGTTTTTGGGTTTTTTGGCTTTTCTTCAAACGACACTATTTTATTGCCGTTTAATTTAGCCAGCCCCCACATATCTACAGACTCAGAGCCGGTCAGCGACATAGTGCAAACCGATTTTTTTTGTTGGCGGTGGAATTCCAAAAATTCGCCAAAATCTAAGTCGCTTAATACATCACCATAAATTAATACAAATTGCCCGCTCCCCAATGCCGACTTGGCGGACAACACGGCTTGAGCCGTACCCTTACATCCAACCGGTTGCTGGGTATATTTTATTTTTAAACCAAATTGGGAACCATCTTTAAAATAATCCTTTATTATCTCTCCGCCTTCGCCCACTGAGATTACAACCTCATTAAATTTTGATTTTTTTAAACGTAACAGCGTCTGCTCAAGTAATGGCTTACCGGCAATTTTCACCATGGCTTTAGGCAAACTTTTTTTCTCGCTGTCAAAATACACCGGTTTGCCACCGGCTAAGATTAGCGCCGGAACTTCTTTTTCCCCTAGTGATTTGGACAAATAATACTCAATGGCGTGACTCCGGTTTCTTAACCGTTCACCATCTATAGTATTATCCAATGCGTTTAGCAAATCACTACGCAAGGTAATTGTTAGTCGCTCTCTTTTCATAAATTTATATTTATTTAAAAAAATACTTGTCGGCAATATTTTTAATTTCGCTTAAGTGCCTCACTACAACATCAGCTTTTTTTATATGTTCCTGGGGAGAATAGGGATGTTGTAAAGCAACCACATAAGCTCCTGATTTTTTTGCAGCCAAAATTCCCGATTCTGAATCTTCTATAATTATACTTTCTTCCGGTTTGACCCCTAAACGCTCCATGGCTAATAAATAAATCTCTGGGTCGGGTTTCTTATTCTTGATATCTTGCAAACTCAAAATAATTTGAAAATAATCTTTTATTCCCAGCCATTCTAAAGATTTTTCTATCATAATTTTTTCATTTTGTGAAGCCAAGGCTAATAAGTAACCTTTTTCTTTTAATTCCTTCAGTAATTCTTTCCCGAAAGGAATTGCGCTAACAAAACTACCCAAAGAATTATGAAATTCTTTTCTCTTCAATTCGACCAAGTCGATTATTTTTATTTTTTTTATATCTTCATCACTTAAAATGTCATTAAAAAAATCAATCGATTTTCTTCCTATCTTTTTTTTAAAATCCTCGTCTTTTAGTAATATTTTAAAATTTTCCTGTAAATATTTTTGGTAAAATTTAAAGGTTTGTGGCTCTGTTTCTAACAAAACTCCATCCATGTCAAAAATTATTGCTTTTTTCATATATAAATTATATCCTGTTATCAAAAAATAGAAAAGGTGGGCAGAAAGTGGCTGTTGTGCCACTTTCTGCCCGAGATGACTCCGCAGACTACAGAGTAGTAATAGCAGGAGGCTCTTTCATGATGTACGGCACGGCGTCGCTGGTGTCCACAAACATGTCGGCGCGGCTTAGATGTTCTCCGAAGTAACGACGCTCGAAAGCTTCGGTGAGCTTGAAACGCTCTGCGGCTTCCGGACCTCGCCGGTGTGCATCACGTTTCTGCAAACGGGAAGCTCTCACCTCGGGCCGGGCATGCAGGTAAACCAAATGCGAGAAATAGTCGCTCATGTGAGCAATGGCCACCCCTTCGCAGATGACTACCAGACCCTTGTCCGGCACGTCGAGATTGACGGTACCGGTCAGTTCCCCCCCGTCTTCACGGTTGTAGACATTCCGCAAGGTGACGCTTCTGCCACTTCGAAGGTCGTGGAGAACTTCCTCAAACTGCTCAAAATTCCACCAGGACATTTGATCAGCCCGAGCGGCGTACTCTTCCGGACCGAGGGCCTTCCCTTCTTCCAACCAAGCCTTGCGGGCCTTGCTGGACTTCCGGAAAAAAACGTCCAAGGAGAGTTGAACCGTCGGAATAAGAAGTTGATTTGCGACCCGCTCGGTCAGGTGGGCGTTTGTTGTCTTGCCCGCGCCTGCCTGGCCTGTGAATCCACAAAAATCAACTTGGCCGGGGCGGTAGAGGTTGAGGAGACGGGAGATGTCGAAATTGTTTTCCCGAAACTCCGCCACCTCAAGTAGATTTTCAAGCAGACCGATCAAATCATCGACGTCGTCGATGATGATGGCGCCCATTCCCAGCCTCATAGCCGGCCATCCGTCCATTTCTTCACGATCGCCGATTGAGAGGCATTTGTCGAAGCGCAAACCGAGAAGCTGAGCAGCCATTCGGTACAGCTCACTGCTCGGCTTTGGCATGGCATCGTTCGTTCCAAGTACCATCCAACCATTCTTCAGATCACCAAGACCTAAAGTCTCCAGCACCCGATGAACAATTGGCGTGGGAGAATTGGAAGCAATGGACACCTTGTATCGTTCGGATATCCGACGCAATGTTTCCACAAGGCGCGGATTGACACACAGGAACTTTTCCGGACAAAAACCGCTTGTCCGAACTTCGTTCCACCAGTCGAGGGAAAAACCTAGACTGGCTACTGTCTCGTTCCGGCTTGCCTTGTGGCCCAATTCCACGCTAAGATTTTCTCTGGCGGCGGTAAACCGAGCCAGGGCGTCATCTTCAGAGACTGCCCAAGCCCTGCTAAGAGCCTTCACCTCGCTGAGGTCGCAGGCCTTGGTATATTCACGGTTGTCATACAGGGTCAGATCCAGGTCAAGGATCAGCCCTTCTACGTTCGGCAACGAAAGAATCCTTGCCATTTCAGTATCCCCCTGCTTGTTTTGGATTTCTGCCTTTTAACCTTTTTAAAAGCAGATGGCGGTGTCCCGATAATATGATTATTTATCGAGGCACCAACACCTGCCTTTTCCTCTTAGTATGATATTATCATACTATGTCATACGGCTGGTTGTCAAACCTAAAATCCCCTCAAAAATATGAGGGGAAAATGTATGATATCCACCATAAAGACGAAAGATTTAAGATGAAAGATTTAAGATTTTTTCTACGACACCTAAGTCTTCCCTACTGTTTATCCCTAACACTTCTTTGGGGTCCACGGGAATGCAAGAAACTTTTTGTTTGTCGGCAATGGCTAAGGCTATTATGTCAGTTAAATAATATTCTTTTTGGGAGTTATTGTTTCCTACTTTGGCCAAATTTTCCCAAAGCCATTTAGTGTTAAACATATAAATACCCGGGTTCACTTCTTTGATTTTGCGTTGGTGAGTACTTGCATCTTTAAACTCTACAATGGTGGCAACAGAGCGACTACTGCTCCTAATAATTCTGCCAAAATGTTCAAGAGAAGCATAGATCCCGGAAAAATTTTTCACAGTCGCGGTTAGCATAGAAACTTTCGTACGGTTTTTAAAATGCGCGGTGATAAGTTTTTTCAGGCTTTCGGCTTTTATAAATGGCATGTCCCCGTACAGAACCACAATATTATCTGCTTTGACTTTCCTTTTTGCGGAAAACAGCGCATGCGCGGTTCCTAGTTGTTGTTCCTGAAGCGCATATAAATAACCGTCACCCAAAATTGTTTTTACTTTTTCCGCGCCGTACCCCACCACCACAACAGGCTTAACCAATTGATTAACTTTTTCAATTTCTTCCAAGGTGTATAAAATAAGTGGCTTGTTTTTTAGCATTACTAAAACCTTAGGCACATTTCCGCCCATTCTCGTTCCCTTGCCGGCCGCTAAAATTACAAATTGATTCCTCATAGTTTTCAAATACGCGATACAAATATACTAATAGACAAATGAAACGAATATATACAAATTCTCAAAGGCAAAATTTGTTGTTATTTGTATCACCCGCCTGCTACTACCTGCTTGGAAATTCCTTAAAAGTAACCTAATAACAATCCCTAGATAGTAAGACTAGAACTTTATCAGCAAGTTAGCATGGCGGGCAGGTTTGTGCATTTGTTAATTTGTATCTTTTATTTATTAAGCTTTTGTATAATTTTTTTTAACTCGGCCAAATTATGGATTAAAAAATCCGGATGGTGGTTTGCTAACCGTGCCTTAGAATTATAGCCACCGGTTATGGCAACAGTATGGTATCCATAAGTTTTACCAATTTGGATTTCCTCTTCGGTATCCCCTACGGAAATTACCTCGTGGGGTTTAATTCTATTTTGCTTGATATATTCTTTAAGCAGATGCTCTTTATGTCTGGCAAACACCTGGGGAGTTTCGCCGGCTTTTTCATTGGCTAAAATTTTATCAAACCGATTCAGAATATTCAGTCTAACCAACTGCCTATGAATGTTCGGAATATTGTGATTACTGTAAATTACGGTTAATATTTTGGCCTCATGCAAAAACTTTAAAACTCCTTTAGCCCCACTTCGAGTCCGAGCCGCATTGACATTTTTCTCATAAGTGGAATGGAACACATCTTCAATGGTCAGTATATGTTTATTAAAAAAACTTTCGGTCATGCCTAAATTTTTCCAATATTTGGTAATTGGAATATCAAAAGCTTTTTGGAATTGCAGCAATGTTATTGGCTTTTGAGCCACGGCCTTAAGGGCAACATTTTCGGAACGCAATGTGATAGCAGTGTCCGAAAGCAAGGTGCCATTCCAATCGAATGCAACTAATTTAATCATAAATCCATCCTAAATTCAAAGCCGTACTTTTTAAAGCCTAGCTTTTCATAAAAATGATGTACTTGGGTTCTAAAAGTTCTACTTGTGCCCACAAGTTTATATAGTTTTCGCTTTTTGGCCTCTGCAATAACATCCATTATAAGCTGCCTACCCAAACCTTGACTGCGATACTCCTCTTCCACAAATAAATCTTCCAATAGCCCATAAGGATTTTCGTGTAAATCATTCTGAATAATATACAAAAATGCCCGGCCAACAATTTTCTTGCCTTCTTTAATTTCAAACTTAACGGCTTTGGAAGTTTTTAGAATTTTGGATGATTTCATATTCCTATATTATCTCACATAACCATAAATAACGGCCGTTATTTATGGTTATGATTTATTTTGTTTGATTAATTACAAATTTGCCAGATTAATTTTGCCAACAGCTCACTGTTATGTCGCAAGAAGCTCCGTTTTAGTATATCACCTTTGGCCTTTTTTGCTTCTTTACTGACCAATAAATTTTCTAAAATAATATTTATACCAAGAGATTTCAAAACTTCTTTATCCAGTATAACCATTTCGCTTTTGTCATGCCTATATTTTTGTAAAATATTTTTTGGCGGTAATTTTTTATTTAAAATCGCATAATCTAAATTTGGCACATAATTTAAGACTTCCAAAACAAAATCCGACGCCGTAAAATTATTGGTTTGTCCGTCCTTGGTCATTAAATTCGCCACAAAAACTTTTTTGGCCTTAGACTTCCGCACCGCTTCCCCTATGCCTTTTGCCAGTAAGTTCGGCAAAATACTGGTGTAAAGGTCTCCGGGGCCAAAAACCAAAACATCTGCATCCAATATGGCTTTAATGGCTGCTGGGTTTGCCTTTTTTGCTACAAGCTTTAAATTCTTTATGCGGGAAAATTTACCTTTTTGTGGGCAATCAATTAAATGCTCGCCGGTTATTTTTTTACCGTTTTCTAAAACAGTGCTAAGAGTGGCGGGGCTCAGGGTAGCCGGATAAATTCCTGCCTTTACATTTAATAGTTGCTTGGCAATGTTAATTGGCTTGACCACACTTTTAGTAATACTTTGCAATTCGGCCAAAAATAAATTCGCTGCTGTGTGGCCATTTAACGGGCCTTCGCTAAATCTGAATTTAAAAAACTCTTTCCAATAACCCTCTTCTCCTAAAGCCACCAAGCATTGACGAATATCACTAAAAGGGAAAGCTTTTAGCTCTTTTCGCAATCTCCCGTTACTACCGCCATCGTCCCACGACGAAACCACCACAGACAAATTTGCCGGGTATTTTTTTAAACCTTTAAGTAAAGTGGAAGTTCCGGTTCCACCACCGAGGATAACAATATTTTTTAACATAATCCTAATCTACGAATTAATATCCGAATACTCCTAAATCTTTTTTGCAATCCTTTTCGGATCATTCGGATTGCAGTCTTTGGATCATTCGGATTATATGATTCCCATTTCCTTTCCAACTTCCTCAAAAGCCTGAACGCACTTTTCCATTTGATCTTTGGTATGAGCCGCGGAAATCTGCACTCTAATTCGGGCCTTTCCTTTGGGCACTACCGGATAAGTAAATCCGCGTACATAAATCCCTTTGACAAACAATGCCTTAGCCATATCTTGAGCCAATTTTTCTTCCATTAACATAACCGGGGTAATTGGATGTTTGCCTACCCCGATCGAAGCATCGGGGCCATCCCCGCCAAGATTAAACCCAAGCTTTTCCATTGCGGATCTAAAATAATTTGTGTTCTCCACCAACTGTTTTCTATTTCCGTCAAACTTGGTGTCAAAATTCTGCAAAACAAAAAGCGCTGCGTTGGCAATAGCTGGCGGCAAACTGTTGCTAAACAAGGTGGTTCGGCTACGTTGATGTAATACCTGAATAATTTCTTTTCGTCCCGTGGTAAACCCGCCACCCGCTCCTCCCAAGGCTTTGCCAAAAGTGGAAGTTAAAATATCCACCCGGTCCATAAGCCCTTCGGTTGACCCACGGCCATGCTCGCCAAGCACACCACTGGCATGACTGTCGTCTACCATTACAAGCGCGCCATATTTTTCCGCCAAGTCGCAAATTTCTTTTACTTTGGCTGTAATCCCGTCCATGCTAAATACCCCATCAGTGGCAATTAACATTCGGCGTGGCTTATATTTTACATCCACCGCTGGGTTTCCAGGCTTCTCCGGTCTGGACGACGCCTCTTTCAGCTGAGCTTCCAAATCCGCCATATCTGAGTTTTTATAACGAAACCGTTCGGCTTTACATAATCTTATTCCATCGATAATGGATGCATGATTTAATTCATCGCTAAATACCGCGTCTCCTTCTTTTAAAATTGTTTCAAACAGCCCGGTGTTGGCATCAAAACAGGAAGTGTAAGTTATGGAATCTTCTGTGCCAAAAAATTTACAGATTTCAGTTTCCAAAGTCTTATGAATAGTGGAAGTTCCAATAATAAACCTAACACTGGCCTCTCCAAACCCATACTTTTCAATTCCTTCTTTGGCGGCTTTCGCAAGCTCGTCTGATGATGCAAGCCCAAGGTAATTATTAGCGCAAAAATTTAACAAATTTTTTCCGCCTACGGAAATTTCCGCTCCCTGCTTTCCTTCCATCACTCCCACATCTTTCCACATCCCGGCTGACTTTATTTCTTCAATCTCGCTTTCAAATTGTTGTTTATAGTTTGTATACATAATTGTAAGCGTATAAGTGTATAAGCTAATAAGTGTGTAAGTAACTTATTTACTTACTCGCTTACGCACTTACAACTGGTTAAAACTTAATTAATATCTTCGGGTTATTTTTCATCATCTCTTCAAACTTCTCTTTATTATACTCTTCAATCGGCAAAATTGTCCCATCGCCATTATTTAACAAAACCGACCAGAGTTTTTCCGCAATGCCGTTTTCCGAATTTTCCAATAATTTTTTTGTAATCTCCCAAGTGCCCCACAATTGCCGACCGGCCACACAGTACATAGTAATCCCTTTCATCACCAGGCGGTTGTAATCTTCAAGCATAAAATCACCGGTCTTTAAGCCAAACAAAATTACTTCCCCGCCACGGCGCACGCTAGCAATGGAATTATTTACCGAATCATTAAATCCGGCCATTTCAAAAGACACATCCACGCCAAGACCACCTGTTAAACTCATTACCTGATCAGTAACTTCCTGATTATGTGCGTAAGGCTTTCCTGACCGCTGACTGCTGACCGCTGGAAGCTTTATTACATCATCAACCCCTAATTTCTTACCCATCTCTAAAGCTTTTTCATTTGGTTCAATGCCAATAATAGTTTTGGCTCCCATTCCTTTTGCAATTAGCACTAAAAACTGGGCAATGGGACCAAGGCCGAAAATTGCCACGGTTTTTCCTTTTAAATCTACTTTACTGGCTGCGTGTACGGCATTACCAAACGGTTCATGAAGGACTGCCACTTCCGGCCTTACTTTGCTCATATCCACTTTCCAAGCCACTTGTGCCGGGACTTTAGCCATTTGCGCAAATCCACCGTCCACGGAAATTCCCAAAATCTTTTCATTGGTGCAAACATTTTTCTGTCCACTTTTACACTGAAAACATTCATTACAAACCACATGTGACTCACAGGCCACAAAATCACCAGATTTAATGTCTTTCACATTTGACCCAACCTGCTTAACTTCACCAAAAAATTCGTGGCCTAACTGGCGGTAAGTTTTATTTTCTTTATCGATGGAAGAAAGTATTTGTTCTTTAAAAGCCTGCCTGTTCCAAATTCCGCGGTCGGTTCCGCATACCCCGGCATAGGCTACTTTTAAAATAATTTTATCTTCATCCCCCTCGCCCAAAACCGGCTCGGGAATATCCACGAGCTCAAAACCCTTAGATGTTTCCCAGTCATATTTACTCTTATCAAATACCAATGCTTTCATAAAAATTTAATTAATGATGAGTTTGCTTGCCCGCCGAAGCCTTAGCGAAGGCTGGGTCGAATATTAGTGCTTGCATATATTTATATTAACTCTTTACAAAACTCTCTCCGTTTGCTATTTTTAACTCTACGCTTCAAAGGAGGGCGCACATGACCATCCAACAACTGTTGGCTGACCCTCGTTTTAGAGGGTATTTCTGTTTTGATCCCTCGGGGGTCATTCCAAACAGCAACAACATAGATAAATCAACCGCGGCGCATGAATTCTCACGTGGAAAGCCAGAGGGCTGGAGAACAGGCCGCGTATGCGAACAGGGCGTGGTCACCGCTGATTACACTGGGAGTGGATCCCAACTGCCCATCATTGTCGTGTGACCCGGCTCGCATCTGGTGACAGCCCAATTTCCCCCGATAATGGGACGCTCTCGCGTTCTGTTGTCGGGGATAATTTTTTATGTGCAAATAATTCTTAAATCTTACATCCTAAATCTTAAATCTCTACTTACTCTACTGTCACACTCTTTGCCAAATTCCTCGGCTTGTCGACGTCTAAGCCTTTGGCTACGGATACATAATAGGCAAATAATTGCAATGGTACAGTAGTTAAAATTGGGGTGAGCATTTCCAGGGTTTTTGGAATGTAAATTACGTCATCCACTAGTTCGCGAATTTCTTCATTGCCTTCCGTGGCTACGGCTATGACCCGGCCTTCGCGTGCCTTAATTTCTTTTATGTGGCTAATATTTTTTTCGTAAACGCTATCGGACGGCGCTAAAATAAATGTCGGGAACCGTTCATCTATAAGCGCAATTGGCCCGTGCTTCATTTCCCCGCCGTTATAACCTTCCGCATGCACGTAAGCAATTTCTTTTAGCTTGAGCGCCCCTTCCAAAGCAATAGGAAAATTATACTTCCGTCCCAAGTACAAAAAGTGGTCGTAGTGTTTATATTTTTCCGCCACTTGTTTTATGCTCTCAGCGGTATCTAAAATTTTGTCTACCAATGCCGGTAAATTTTCCAGCTCGGTTAAAATCCGCTCCCCCATAACTTTTGACATATTCCGCATCCTTCCCATAAATACGGTCAGTAGAGCAAATATTGTCACCTGGGAGACAAACGCTTTAGTGGATGCCACGGCAATTTCCGGACCAATGTGATTATACACTCCGGCAGAAGTTTCTCTGGCAATACTGGAACCGGTCACATTTACAATTCCTAAAGTTAAAATACCTTTGCGCTTGGCTTCTTTGAGTGCGATTAAAGTATCTGCCGTTTCTCCGGACTGTGACACTGCCAATACAGCCGTGTGTTTATCAAATGGTGATTTTTTATAAGAAAACTCACTGGCAAATTCCACTTCCACGGGAAGCCCTGCATATTCTTCCAACATATATTCGCCCACCAGGCCGGCTATCCTGGCCGTGCCCATACCTAAAATTACCAGGCGATTCATTCCGCGAAGTTTTTCCCGTACTTCTGCCAGCCCTCCGAGTTTCACATCACCTTCAGGCAAAAGCAGTCTTCCGCGAATACTATTTTTAATGGCTTCCGGCTGCTGGAATATTTCCTTTAACATAAAATGTTCAAAGCCTTCTTTTTGTGCTGACTCCATACTCCATTCAATTTTTTGCGTATGGTTATTTTTGGTTTTGTTCTCCAAATCGGTAATGGTCAATTTGCCGTTTTTAATTATGGCTAAATCTCCGTCTTCCAAATAAATCACATTCTGGGTAACCGGTAAAATTGCCGTCACATCCGAAGCCACAATAAATTCTCCGTCTGCCACGCCAATGGCCAAAGGCGATCCCACCTTAGCAGCCACCAAGACTTCTGGCTCTCTGCTTGAAACAACTGCCAAACCATAAGCGCCAATAATTTGCTTTAAGGCTTGTTGAACCGCCAAAGTAATGTCACCATTGTATAAACTTTCAATTAAATGAGCCAAAACTTCCGTGTCGGTTTCCGATAAAAATTTATGACCTTCTTTAATAAGGCGATCTTTTATGCTTTGATAATTTTCTATAATCCCATTATGCACGACAAAAATTTCACCCTTACAATCACTGTGCGGGTGAGCATTTGCGTCACTCGGCACACCATGAGTAGCCCAGCGAGTATGAGCAATACCTAAAAAGCCGGCCGGCTCTTGGCCGTCCAATTTTTCCACCAATTTTATTACCCGGCCCTTACTCTTGGCCAATATACTGCCGGCTTTGGAGACAACCACAAGACCCGCGCTATCGTAACCGCGGTATTCCATACGCGACAGTCCCTCTAATAAAATCGGCGCCGCTTGCTTATTTCCTAAATATCCAACAATTCCACACATAAGTTTAGAGAGTTAGTGAATTAGTGATTCAGAGAAATAGCAAAAAGAGACAGGACAAACTAATTCTCTTTTTCTCTAATTCTCTATCTTTCTATAGTTTATTCCAATTAAATTCAAAAATTGTTTTCTGCATATTAAAAATTTCATCGTTCTGAATGACCACCCCAACCGGATCTTCGTTGCTGTCTATACTAATGTGGGCCACTTTCCCGGCATAGATAATTTCATGAGTGGCTTTTATGTCCTGCTTTCCTACGGGCATCCACTTTCTCTCATCTAAACCCATTGGCTTACCGCCTGCTCCAAGAGAAATAACTTTTACTTTGATTTTTTTTGCGATTCTTTTTTGACTAAAATCCGGCATGGCGCCGTAAACATTTTTTCTATCTTCAGCTGTAGCGGAAGAATATAAGTAATAAGTTTTTCCCGATTGTTTTTCAACCTCATCCAAAATATCCTCAAAAATCTGCCTGACTCCCTTTGCTCCCTCATAAAATTTTACCACCGGCTTCCCGCCTTGTTTTTCAAATAAAGTTTTTATAAACGGCAAACTGCTCCTAATATTTTCTCTAACCTCATCCAAATCTTCTTTTTTTTGGTCAATGGCCGAAAGCAGTTTTTCCGGCGGTTCGGCCGCAAAATACTGTTTGGATTCTTTATTATAATAAGACACTATCCCTAACGCCATAAGTGACTTTAAAATATCATAAGCCGTTCCCCGGTTAACTTTGGACTTGGCCGATATTTCCCGAACCGAAGAAGGCCCAAGTTCAATAAGCGCCAAATATACGGCGATTTCTTTTTCCGAGAGTCCAAAATTCTTTAAAATAACCTGAATTTCCATATATTAAATAATATACCAGACAGACTGTACTGTCAAGATTTTTTCTACAAAATGGTACATATAATAAAAATAGCCTTTAAATAAAGGCTATTTTTATTATTATTATTTGTAATTTTTTCTACAAATTATATTTTATATACGTATATCTCATGATCTTTCGGTAAATAATACTTTTCTACGTAACTCATTGTCGGGAAAGGAAAATCTCGAACTATGGCAATGCTACCGGGCTTTAGCTCTGCCAAAAACTTTTCCTCTATCCTGCCCATTAACGGAGGATAAAGATAGCAATATATTATATTGGCTTCTGACCAATTAGCTTGAAAAAAATCTTGATTTTTAAATTTTATACTGTGCTTCCTCTTAAATCGTAAATCTAAAATCTTTAATCTAATCTTGGCAAATAAGATTGTCCACCAGCCTAATTCAAAGCCAACAGTTTTTGCCCCGGAAAGCTCATTGACTAAAAATACAACTTTTCCGTTACCGCTTCCGAGATCATAAAACGCATCAGTCGGGGAAAGTTTTAACTTCTCCACAATAAATTTAATGTCACCGGCATGAGTGGGAACAAATGGCACTCTGGTTCGTAAAAATGCCACAAACTCGCTGAGTATAATAAATAGCACAACCCAAGCCAAAACCAACATTAAACCTAAAAATATACTTAATATCATAATGCTTATTATATCATAAAAAAACAAACCTTATTTCAGGCTTGTTTTTTAAAATATCATCTATTCTTGTGGCCTTGCGATAACCATCTCCCCCACCGGTAAGTCTAAGTCAGCTGAATTGGCAGGAACCACTTGAGAAAAGTCGTTATCTTTATGCCAGGAATTATAAACTTCCAAAGAAGGATAAGGTTGGCGGGTAAAGTCTGGAGCAATCCAGTAAACTGTTCCTTTATCATTAATGTCAAAACCTGGGGGGTGAGCTTCTGTAGGGTTAGATAAATTACTGCCTTGTGGTAAGGCCTGTAGCTCCGGATTAGTAACCAACAGCACTGATGAAAATTTAAAACCTAAAGATTTAAAGACCGTTGCAGAGACGAACGCTCTTCTCTCTCCTTGGGCAATTAAGTAAACTGTCGGGTCTTCTTTGCTTTTGACTAGTGAGCCCATGGCAGGTAACAACAGAGGACCTTCAGACAGGCTTTCGTCTTCCACGTTTGTAGGAACTGCATCTTTAAATTCAAATCCGTAAGTGTATAGCATTCCGGGGTTGGTTACTCCTTGGCGCTGATTGTTTTGAACCAGATAGTAAGTGCCATTTCTATTAATTAATTTAATCTTAGCTGAACTAACGGGGACAACCGCAGGCGGAATAAATACTACTGAGTCAACCACCACTGTCACCTGAGCCGTAGCGGTTCCGGCACTGTTGGTTGCGGTTAAAGTATAAGTAGTGGTTTGGGTCGGAGACACCAAAACATTTGTACCTGATAGAATTCCTAATCCGTTATTAATACTGACTACCGGTGCCGGTGAACCGGACACCACCCAAGACAGACTCGCGGACTTTCCACTCATGTATGCGGTAAACAAAGAAATTGTTGGAGAAATAGTTGTTGGGGAAGGAGATGGCGTGGGGGAAGAGATAACATCATTAGCAGTGACAGTGACGGTAATTTGCGCCGTAGCAGTTCCGACACTATTAGTTGCACTTAGGGTGTAAGTGGTCGTTTGGGTTGGTGACACAGATTTGCTAGTCTCGCCCGATACGGAACCTACCCCATTATCTATGGCAACAACTGTTGTACTGCCAACCACAGAGAAAGTCAAAACAGCAGAGCTACCGGATTTAATTATCGCGGGAGCTGATTTAAAAGAGCTGATTATCGGCGCCACTTGAGTCTGTGCAGTAGACAAAGTGGTAAAAGAAAAGTCAGGGGAAGAAGTACTGTTGTTTAAAGCATCTACTGAAGTAACTTTAAAATGATAAGGAGTTGAAGGATTTAGCCCGGTTAAGGTTGCGGTATGCGCAGTGGTCTTAGTGGTATTATCTAACAACACAGAAGACAACCCATAGGAAATAGATGGTCCATAAAATATCTGCCCATTGGTTGGTACATTTGTGTTCCAAGAAATTCTGGTGGTACTGGCCGTAATATTTGAACCCAAGAGGTTGGAGATGACCGGAAGAATCGATTGGGTTGTGGCAGAAACCACCATAGACTGCGCCGAAGCATTCCCTACCGCATCATACGCAGAAACCGAATAGTTAAATAAAGTTGCAGAGGTTAAATTTTTATCGCTATAATTATTGGTTGCTGTGGTAGCTACCTGTGCTCCCCCTCTATATATTTTATACCCTGCCACTCCGACATTGTCAGTGGAAGCAGTCCAAGATAAATTAACCTGAGAGGCGGAGACAGCGACAGCGGAAAAATTTGCAGGAACAGTCGGGGCAATAGAGTCAGAACTTGGTGGAGGAGTTGTGGAATTCGCCGCTAAGCTAACAATGAAAGTCGAAATTTGTCCCCCATCAACCATCCAATTTGAACCAAACATAATTTTAGTAAAATCCGGATTAGCTGTGGCGTGCGGTTCACCAAAATAATTTTGATTTCGGATACTGAATGTTCTGGAAATTCTACGCCATTGGGCAGCACTTTTCTCTGGTGCAGAAGTGTCAATTTTTACCACATAATTTTCCGCTGCACCCCAACCCGTACCCTGTGTCGGACTCGTCGTCCAGGTTGAAATAAGTGCCCAACCTAAAGCAGAGCCCTTTTGTGATCCTCTCAATGAAACATGAAAACTATTGCCGTGTGGAGAAGCAGAAACACAAGGCATATTATACATATAGTAACAAGGCAAGTACACATGGTGCTCCCCAGACCCTGCCGTTGGGGTAACTTCGTCTAACCTGGTGGTTGACACGGTCCAAGCATCGTAACGAAGACCATAACTGGAATTAAGTCGCACCAGAACTTCGTTTCCATTTACGTCATACCCTATATCAGCATGGCCGGCGGACGGATCAATTGTTCCAATATAATTTAAATTAATATCAAATAACTCATCGCCTGTTCCTCTAACATATTTAGCATATGTTGTGTACCCCGTGTTAGCACCAGTTATCACATACTTTCCACTTGGACTCATACTTATCCAGTTATACGGCCACAATGGAGTACGAGCATTAGTTGAACAATTGGGACCACACATTTCCTGAACTGATTTTTTTGATACAACTACATCATTTTTTATATCGTAAACATAAGCATAAAGTTGCCAAAATGAACCCGGTCCGGTAACGCCACTATTGAAATGATAGTACTGAGCAATAAATGCAAAGTACCTATCATCGTTAGAAAAATTCCCTTCCCCACCGTCAGTCATTGCAGTACATGCATTGCCTTTGCCGTCATCACAAACAAAAGTATGCAAATCTTTCACTTGCTTTGTGCTAATACGATAAGTTTTTAGTGTCATCCCGTACCAGAAATAAACTAGGTCCGGATCAACATTACTCCATCGCCAATTGCTATCAGATACCAGACCTTTTACATTACTAATTCTACCTAAGTCCTGATTCGTAGCACTGTCATATAAATGCAACCAAGCTTTACCATCCATAAGTAAATATTTTGACCCATCAGCATTCCAAGACTGATGCTTTGAGTAAGCAGGCATCATATTCAAGGTGTTGGTGTCACAACCGGAGGCACAGTCAGATGGTTTACCCACTCTTTTTATTGTTGTCTTCCATACAGGGTCAATATAACTTGCTCCCCAGTCTGGCATGGCTGGCGAAGGCCAGGTGGTCGAATTTAAAGTATAATCTATACCATCATCAATTAAATTAGCAAACTGAGGGGGCACAGAACCAAAAGCAGATGATTGATTACCCGCTGAATACCAACCCGGCAACCCTGAAGAAGGCGCAGACGAAGCGGAGGTGGTAAAGGAACCTTCAATTGATACAGCCAAATTTCCGGCAACATCTTTAGATTTAACTCTATAATAATATTTTGTGGTCGGGCTTAAAGCGGAAATAGTTAAAGAATGAGAAGTAACCATACTGGAATTAAGCCCCGAAACAGAACCGTATGCTGAGGTGGTTCCGTATTCAATTTGCCCATCAGCGACTTCGTTAGTGTTCCAAATGACTGTTGCGGAATTTGCTGTAATACTTTGAGTTAGAATACCAGAAATTATCGGTGGAATGGTGTCTGTTGGAGGAGTTGGGTTTATTGGTCCTGAGACGGTAGTAGATAAGGCTCCAATATCGCTCCCGCCGAATCCTGTTCCCTTAAATGCACTATTTGTAGGAACATACCCGGCCCTAATCCAATCATATGCATTGCTTACCGTAAAATTCGGATTAAAATCCGAATCGTTTATTTTTGACATCTCATCAATTATTTGTGCCCAAGTTGAAACAGAAGACTTAATGCTTTGCCCCCACTTGATAAAATTACGGCTGGAATCCACAAATTGAGGGTCAGCATTCACATCATGAATTCCTGGAGTTGAGCTGTACTGGTTGGTTGCCGAATTAAAATATCTACTACCGGTTAAATTAAAATACCCGTTATAATCCACACCGGTAAAAGCCCCGACAGCAGGAGTCAGAGTAGAATGCCACTTTAAAATATAACCACTTCCTGAAGTATTTTTCCAAACCAAATTGTTTTTTACTGACGCAAATATATTTGCAAATCCATTATTACTCTCTCCGGTTAATCCGACAGCGGCTGCGGTATCGTCCCCAAGAAAAGTATTATTTTCCACTGTGATTGATGGACAAAAAACTGAAGAACCATTACAAACATTTGCCGTACTATGATTAACAAAAGTTCCTGGTGATTGCCGTCCCGGCGTGGGCACAGCCAACCCGTTTTTGACAGTTACATTATAAGGACTTGTCCCGGTCGTAGTCATGATTGCATCTCCGGCATTGCCGTTATCTGTGTTTCCTTCCACAATAAAGCCGTCCAAAACAGTATCTCTAACAGACAAATAAGTCCAGTGAGGATTTGCCGCATACCCGGTTCGCAAAAGAATAGTTCTATTCAAAGTTCCTGCTGGTAACGAAGAGGAGTCGCTGGAAGTTGGGATGTCATTGTAATACAAAACATTTCTCCATGTTTGCACTATTGGACTTGTTGCTCCTGTTGTTAATGGAGCATAGACTGAAGAACCTTTACTACCTACAATAACAACATTATCAAAAATATAACCGGTGCTTAATGGTTGTGCATATGAAACACTAAAAAATACAGAGGCTCCAATAAATGAATCTTGTATACGCCTGTCCCCACTTGCAAAAGCCGAACTTGAATTTATATTTATGTATTTTGTCGGGGTTGACGCTGAAATTACCGGCGATTTAAAACTTGAGTGTAAAATTCTAAAAGTTGAATTCGCACCTATAAATGAAGTAGTAACTCCAGCTGAATTTGTGATTCTACAATAATCCAAAAAAGTCGCAGCGCCTGAAGTATAAGGACCTGTCGTTAATAACTGTATGCCGGAAGTGCCCATATGATCAAAGTCAACATAACTAGCTTGGACTTGCCCACCATCTCTAATATTGCCATTCCCGGAAAAACCGCCTGAATTTCCACTTCCCGGCGCGACTTGAACTTTAATCCTATTTCCGGCGGTGCCGGCAAAAACTAACTTTGACGAAACTTGGTCGTTTACCATACCAATTTTCCAAGAATAATTTGTGGAGTTTGGCGAAGCGGATAAAGAGCTGTCGTGCTCAATAATAGCGCCGGCGTTAACCGTCCAAGTTGAGGAACATTGAGTAACTGAACCTCTGTAAGTTAATTTTCCGTTTACAACTAAAACTCCGGTACCTGTATTACTAGCACAGGCAATGGCCGGAGTACTTACATCATCCGCTGGGGAAGAACCGACAACAATACTTAGACCCGAGGGAATAGTCACGGTTGTCCCATTGGCAATAACAACATTGTCACCGTTTCCCGGAACAACCCCACCGGCCCAAGTTGATGCGGAATCCCAATTTCCGGTCTGAGCCGAAACAATCGGGGTAGTAGAACCTAAAACTCTTCCGGAAGAAAAGTTAAAACTAAAATTAAAATCTGTGGCATTTACATCTAAGTAAGCCACTGTAGTAACTGTTTTATAGGCTGTTAGGGTAACACTTAAAATGAAAAACCCCACCGCAATTAGCAATTTTCTATTCATAGATATTTAAATGTATTTTTGTTTCTAAATGACAACTTTATTACATTAATAATAACACAAATAAATAAAAATGTCAAAATAAAAACCCCTCCAAATGGAGAGGTATTTATTAGCGGGCAGCCACCTACTTTTGCACCTACATGCGTAGGACTATCATTGGCCCAAGCGTGTTTTACTTCTGAGTTCGGGATGGGATCAGGTATGACCACGCTGGAAATGCCACCCTGGCAATTTGTAAATTCACAAATTTGTAAATTCACAAATTACCAGGGGACACTTTAGAGTTTACGGTTTTATAGCGTAAACTAAATTTTGAGAAAGAACAAAAAACCCGGAAAGCGTCAACAAAATAACTAGAACCAAACCAAACAGCTTTAAATTTTGTTTGAACATTGGGTAAATAATTGTAATTGTTTTTTGTGGCGTATCAAACCACATACTAATCCCGCTAAATCGGGATGATTTTTTATACAGGCTCAATTGAATCTGTATAGTTGAATCACAAATTGCTAGTCAATATAATAAGAAATTAAAATTTTCGGTTGATTAGTACTGCTCGGCTGAACACATTACTGTGCTTACACCTGCAGCCTATAGAGTCAGATTAAAGATTTCAGATTACGGACTTAAGTATTGCTACCTAAATCTTTCACCTTTAATCTTAAATCTAACTATGATACGGGGTAGTCTTCCCCGAACCTAACGTTTAAGCTTTCGCCTAAACACGAAACCTGGTTTTGTAGACAGCTTCACGCTTATATGCCTTCAGCGCTTATCTAAACTAGACCTAGCTACCCCGCCATGCCCTTGACAGGACAACGGGTACACCAGAGGTCTATGCATCTCGGTCCTCTCGTACTAGAGATGCGACTACTCAAGTTTCGAACACCCACAGCAGATAAGGACCAAACTGTCTCACGACGTTTTGAACCCAGCTCGCGTACCACTTTAATAGGCGAACAGCCTAACCCTTGGGAGCTTCTTCACCCCCAGGATGTGATGAGCCGACATCGTACATAAATCCATAATTTCGTATGGTGCAGACTATATCTTCTTCTTGTCGGCGGCTTTAGGTTTAGTTTCCATAGCCTGCCTTTTTGTGACAAGAGTCGGCGTATTATCAAAAGCTAGATTTAAGATTTAGGATTTAAGATTTAAGTGACTGCCACTGCAGTACTATAATCTTTCAACTTTAATCTTGAATCTGACTTCGATCTCCCCTTTCGGGTCAGTCGTTACGGGGTCACCGGCTAGATTTAAAATTTAGGATTGAAGATTTAAGAAACTACGATTGCAGTTCTTTAATCTTTCAACTTTAATCTTATCACTAACTAGGACTTCCCACGGTGTTGCCGGTTACTTAAGTCAAATTAACTTGACCACATAAGTACT
>CAYZEI010000018.1:0-20400 GCA_964477745.1 uncultured Candidatus Saccharibacteria bacterium
TGTAGCCAGGAGTTAAATCCGAAAAATATTGGCGCTTGGGCGGATAAAAAGGGAATTAATATAATTGGCACCGGGGATTTTACCCATCCAAAGTGGCTTGCTGAACTTAAAGAGTCTTTGGAAGAAACCAAGTCGGGGCTGTACCAGTTGCGTGATAAATCCGCGAACGCATATTTTATGCTGACCGCTGAAGTGTCATCTATTTATAAAAAAGGTGATAAGGTTAGAAGGGTACATAATTTAATTTGGGCTCCAAATTTTGCGGCCGTAGACAAAATTATTGTGGGGTTGGAAAAGACCGGGGCTAATTTAAAATCTGACGGTCGGCCGATTATGGGTGTGCATTGTGACACTTTAGTAAAAATTGTAAAAGAGGCGGATGCGCAAGCTGAGATAATTCCCGCTCACGCTTGGACACCACATTTTGGTTTATTTGGCAGTTTGTCTGGGTTTGATAGTGTGGAAGAAGGTTTTGGTGACCAAGCAAAATATATTCGTGCAATTGAAACCGGACTCTCCTCTGATCCAAAAATGAACTGGCAAATATCCGCTCTGGATAAATATTCTTTAACTTCTAATTCTGACGCGCACAGTTTGCGTAAATTAGGGAGAGAGGCGAACGTGTTTGAGATTGACGAAAAAAAATTATCGTATCAAGAAGTTATTCGCGTACTGTACGGCAAGAACCCCAAGGAATTTTTGTACACCATTGAATTTTTTCCTGAGGAAGGGAAGTATCACTTAGACGGACACCGTGATTGCAAGTTTAGTTGTTTGCCTCCACAGACAAAAAAACTAAAAGGTTTGTGTCCGGTTTGTGGGAAAAAACTTCTGGTTGGGGTATTAAATCGAGTGGAAGTTTTAGCGGACAGAGAATGGGGATTTGTGCCAAAGCGAGCCATTCCGTTTAAAAGCGTCATCCCGCTGGAAGAAGTTATTGCCGATACTTATGGTGTTGGAGTGCAGAGTAAGAAAGTTACCCTAACTTACGAAAAAATGTTGGGGGAAAGAATTAGAGAATTAGAAAAAGAGAGAGTTAGTGAGTTTGAGGTTTTATTGGATTTAGATGAACAAAAAATCGCGTCTATTTCTTCTCCGGAAATTGCCCAGGCGATAGTTCGGGTTAGGGAGGGAAAGATTAATGTAGCCGGTGGGTATGATGGCGAATTCGGTAAGGTGCATATATTCACCGAAGGCGAAAGGGGGAAATTATTAAAAAAAACCAAACAAACTAGTTTGTTTTAACAGGTCTGCTATAATGAAATATATGGAAAATAACAGCAAATTAACCAAAATATATTTAGTCAGGCATGGGCAGACAGAGGCCAATGAGCAGGAAATTATGTCCGGACATTTTGATTCACCTTTAACACCAAATGGAGAAAATCAGGCCCAAAAGCGGGGTGAAACCCTAAAGCATATTCATTTTGACGCGGTTTTTTCTTCCGATTTAGTGCGAGCCAAAAGGACCGCGGAAATTATTTCTTCCGACAGACAGTTGGCTGTTAACACAACCCAGCTTATTCGGGAACGTTGTTTTGGGGAATGGGAAGGCCGGCCGATTTCAGAATTTGTCGAGGCTAATGAAAAACTATTTGCTTTGCAAAAAAAACTTTCCGAAGACCAAAAGCATGATTTTAAACCATATTCCGATTATGAAAGTAATAACGAAATAGCCGGCCGGATGTTGACTTTTTTAAGAGAAATTGCCGTAACCTATTTTGCTAAGACTGTGTTGGTGGTGGCCCATGGTTCAATTATGCGAAGCACGCTAATGCGTTTAGGCTTTGCTAAAGTCGAGGAAATTCCTGCCGGGTCAATAGAAAATACCGGGTATGTAGTTTTGGAATCCGATGGGGTAGATTTTTTTATAAAAGAAACAGTCGGAATTAACAAAGTTAAAATTGAAAATTAATTTTTAAAATAATGCACGCGAAAAAAACGAAAATTGTTTGCACCCTTGGCCCGACTTCCCAGTCTATAAAAACTTTAACTGAAATGGTTAAAGCGGGGATGAATGTGGCCAGGCTTAATTTTTCCCACGGCGATCACGAAAATCACGCGCTATTAATTCGTAATATTCGCGCGGTAGCAAAAAAATTAGGCACGACCATTACCATTGTTCAAGACTTGCACGGGCCGAAAATTCGTGTGCTGGCTATGAAGCAACCAATGACCGTAAAAATCGGCCAAACGGTAATTATTGGGCAAGATTTTGATTTGGACTTGGATGTTAAAAAATCCATTCGGGAAAAACAGCGAATTTTAATAGAAGACGGATTGATTGAATTGGAAGTGGAAAAAATTCACGGCAACAAAGTTTATTGTATGGCTTTATCGCCGGGAAAAATTCAATCCCACAAAGGCGTAAACTTACCCCGTACCAAACTGAAAATCCCAATTCTCACTCCAAGAGATATTGATGATTTAAAATTCGGTCTAAAGCAAGACGTGGACTATGTGGCCTTGTCTTTTGTGCGCACGGCCAAAGACGTGGAAAATTTACGGAAATTAATTGTTAAATATAATCCGAAAAATTTAGACTTACCAAAAATTATTGCCAAAATTGAAAAACCGGAAGCAGTGAAAAATTTTGATGCCGTGTTAAAAGCCTCCGATGCCATAATGGTGGCCAGAGGGGACTTGGGCGTGGAAATGCCCGAGAGCCAGGTGCCGATTATTCAAAAAACTATTATTCAAAAAGCGCTCAAAGCCAGTAAGCCGGTAATTGTCGCCACTCAAATGTTAGACAGTATGATTCGTAACCCCAGGCCGACTCGTGCGGAAGTTAGCGACGTTGCCAACGCCGTTATAGACCAAACCGATTGTGTAATGCTTTCCGGAGAAACCGCTTTTGGTCGTTATCCGGTAAAGGCTGTTTTAGAGATGGCCAGGATTATTGAAACCACGGAAAAAAGTATTTTTTTACCGTTGCATAAACGCCTAAGTCAAACGGTGGTTAATAAAGCCGAAGCCATTGCCGATAGTGTTTACAATTTAGCTATCCATACAAAAGCTAAAGTTATTGTCGGTGCCACTGAGTCCGGGTATACCGCCAGGGAAGTGGCGCATGAGCGTCCTCGGCACGCCACTTTGGTTATGCTTACCCCACGGCCAAAAACTTTACGTCAAATGCAACTAATCTGGGGGGTAAGGGGTTTTATGATGCCTCAGGCGGATAATTTGGAGGAATTACTTGATACTATGATTGAAGTAATTAAGAAAAATAATTTAGCTAAAAAAGGCGATAAGGTTATTGTGGTAACCGGCGAGCCTTTGGGACAAAAAGAAAATTTAAATCTGGTAGAAGTGAAGACGATTTAGGGGATAGCATATAGCATTTAGTATTTAGTAGATAGGAAAATTACGCTTTTCCCGCATTGGGAGGGGCGTAATTTTTGGTTTTAAGTGACATTTTGGTAAAAAAATGATACAATTATTTTATATATTTTCATACTCAGTATGATTATTTTGAAACAAATTAACTCTTAATTAAAACAAAATTATATGGCGGAAAATAGAGACTCGGCTTATATTCTATGGTTTGATGAAATAAGCAAAGGTGATGTCCATTTGGTTGGTGGAAAGAACGCCAACTTGGGTGAAATGTACCAGAATTTGATTAATGCCGAGAGTCCGATTTTTGAAGACGAAAAAATTTCCGTGCCTTACGGTTTTGCCGTGACCGCTGCCTCATACGCGCATTTTATAAAAGAAAATGCCCTAGACCAAAAAATTCGCGATGCCTTGGCTGACTTGGATACTCATAACATAAAACAGTTGGAAGAAAAGGGTCAAGTAGTCAGACAATTAATTTTAGAAGCGTCTTTCCCGGCTGACTTGGAAGCGCAAATTAAAACTGCTTTTGCCGAATTGGGTAAAAAATTAAATTTGTCGCCAAAAGATTTAGACGTAGCTGTTAGGTCTTCTGCCACAGCCGAAGATTTGCCGGATGCCAGTTTTGCCGGACAGCAGGAAAGCTACCTGAACGTTCGTGGTGATCACGAATTAATGGAAAGCATAAAAAAAGCTTTTGCTTCGTTATTTACCAACCGCGCTATTTCTTACCGCGTGGACCAAAAGTTTGACCATTTTCAAGTTAAGTTGTCCGTGGCCGTGCAAAAAATGGCTCGCAGCGACCGCGGTGCTTCCGGGGTTATTTTTACTTTGGACACGGAAAGTGGATTTAAAGATTTGGTATTAATTAACGCGTCTTGGGGTTTGGGCGAGTTTGTGGTTAAAGGCGTAGTTACCCCGGATGAATATAAAGTGTTTAAACCTACCCTTAAGCGTGGGTTTAATTCGGTCATTAGTAAAAAATTAGGCAGTAAAGAGAAAAAGTTAATTTACGCTTCCGAAGGAACGGGATCTACCAAAGAGTTGCCGGTGGCCGCAGAAGACAGGCATCGTTTTGTGTTAAACGATGAGCAGATTTTAAAGTTGTCCAAATGGGCAACTATTATTGAAGACCACTACCAGCGCCCAATGGATATTGAGTGGGCATATGATGGCGAGTTAGAACAATTATTTATAGTTCAAGCCAGACCAGAAACCGTGCAAGCCAGAAAGTCTGCCATGGTTTTGGAAGAATTTGTCATGCTCGAAAAAGGAAAAATTCTTTGCCAAGGAGCAGCCGTGGGTGCTAAAATCGGCGCCGGTAAGGTTCACTTTATTAAAGACGCCACCCAAATTTCCGAATTTGAAAAAGGTGAAGTGTTGGTTACTGACATTACCGACCCGGACTGGGAACCGATTATGAAAATTGCTTCGGCCATTGTCACCAATTCCGGCGGTCGCACCAGCCATGCAGCCATTGTCTCACGCGAGTTGGGGATTCCGGCGGTAGTCGGTACCGGCACAGCAACAACAGTTTTGAAAACTGGACAGGAAATTACTGTGTCCTGCGCCGAAGGGGAGATTGGTAAGATTTATGAAGGGATTTTGAAATTCGAAGTCAATACGACCGATTTAACCAATTTTCAAGCGCCAAAAACAGCCATTAAGATGATTGCCGCGGATCCGGAACTGTCTTTTAGTCATTCGTTTACTCCAAATAAAGGAGTGGGTTTGGCTAGGGTAGAATTTGTTATTTCTAACTTTATTAAAATCCATCCGAAAGCGTTAATTGATTACGAAAAATTGACCGATTTAGCGGTGAAAAAACAAATCGATGAATTAACTGTGGGTTATACCGACAAGGTTCAATATTATTTAGACCGGTTTGCTTACGGCGTGGCTCAATTAGCTGCGGCTTTTTACCCTTACGATGTCCTGCTCAGGTTCTCCGACTTTAAGAGCAATGAATATGCCAACCTAATAGGTGGTCATTTGTATGAGCCGGAAGAAGAAAACCCAATGATGGGCTGGCGTGGAGCGAGCCGATATTACGATCCGAATTTCCAAGACGCCTTTGCTTTGGAATGTAAAGCCGTAAAAAAAGTTCGTGAAGAAATGGGTTTATGGAATTTGAGCGTTATGATTCCGTTCTGTCGTACTCCTGAAGAAGGCAAAAAAGTGGTGGAAGAAATTTATAAAAATGGTCTAAGTAACAGAATTACCCGCGACCAGTTAAAGGTTAAGAAAAACGGGGATTTGGTGGAAGCCATGGAAATTTGGGTGATGGCGGAAATCCCTTCCAACATTTTGCAAGTCGACGAGTTTGCGGAAATTTTTGACGGCTTCTCTATTGGTTCAAACGATTTAACTCAACTAACTTTAGGGCTAGACCGTGACAGCAAACTGATTGCCCATATTGGCAATGAACGCAACAAGTCCGTGCACAAATTAATCGAGATCTTAATTAAAGAAGCGCACGCCAGACATTTGAAAGTCGGCATTTGCGGTCAAGGTCCTTCGGACTTTCCGGACTTTGGCGAATTCTTGGTTAAATTAGGAATTGATTCTATTTCTCTAAACCCGGACACGGTTATGAAAGCTACGCTCAAGATTAAAGAAGTGGAAGATAAAATAGGCAGGTAGCGATAACGTTAAGAAATAACAATAATAAAAGAGAAAAGTGGCCGGCGGTTACACGCCGGCCACTTTAAATGCCACTAGTCAATTTCCGATGTTTATGATAAAATAATCCAAGACCTTAATGGAAGCGTCGCATAGTGGTCTAGTGCACGCGCTTGGAAAGCGCGCAACCTGTCAAAGGGTTCGGGGGTCCGAATCCCCCCGCTTCCGCCAGAGAAAACGTCCCAAAATTTTGGGACGTTTTCTCTGTTTTATCGAGGTTGCGCGGGGCTAGTTTAAAGGCTAAAATATAACTACAGAATACTATTGAGACCTACAGAAGCCTACAGAAATAGAGCCCATAAAAAAATAAGGAAAATCTATGTCAGATACAACCCTTCAAGAAATTAAAGACCGACTTGACCTTGTTGATGTTATTTCGGGCTACATTCCGGTAAAAAAAGCCGGGATGAATTTTAAGGCGCCTTGCCCATTCCATAACGAAAAAACACCGTCATTAATCATTTCTCCACAAAAACAAATTTGGCATTGTTTTGGCTGTGGCGAAGGGGGGGATGTTTTTGGTTTTGTAATTAAATATGAGAATTTAGAATTTAAAGATGCATTAAAATTATTGGCCGGCAAGGCTGGGGTAACCTTACCGCAATATAAGGCTCAAGACAAAGGGGTAGTGGATGAAAAAGAATTATTGCTCCGAATAAATAATTTTGCCGCGCGTTATTACCATGAAGTGTTAACCACCAGCTCATCGGGAAAAATTGCACTGGAGTATTTAAAAAATCGCGGACTAACCGACGGTACCATTAAGCAATGGCAAATTGGCTACGCGCCGGAAGAGTTCCACTTTTTGGAACAGGCTCTGGTGAAGAAGCAAGTAGCCATAAACGACTTGGTCAAAGCCGGAGTGTCGGCCAAAAATGAACGCGGGCAGGTTTATGATCGTTTCAGGGGACGAGTAACTTTTCCGATTTGTAATTATTTTGGCGACGTGGTGGGTTTTACCGCGCGAGTATTAAAAAATGATGACAAGTCGGCGAAGTATATAAACAGTCCGGAAACCCTGATTTATAACAAAAGTAAAACTTTATTTGGTTTAAATTTTGCCAAAGAAGCTATTCGGAAAAAAGATGAAATGGTTATTGTTGAAGGGCAAATGGATTGTATTAGTTTGCATCAAGCCGGGTTTAATAATGCCATTGCTTCCAGCGGTACGGCCTATAACGAAAGCGCCGTGGATTTTACCTCGGCCAGACGACTTAGTAAAAATGTGAAATTATGTTTTGATTCCGACCAGGCCGGGCAAATTGCCTTAAAAAAAACCGGTGAGATGTTGCTTCGTCAAGGATTTCGAGTAAAAGTTGTCACGCTAGTCTCAGCTAAAGATCCTGACGAATTGGTGCGAAAAAGTCCGGGGCTTTGGGATAAGGCGGTATCCGAGGCAGTTTGGTTTTTGGATTATTATATTGACCTGGCAGGCCAGAAATTTCCGGCCGGTTCGGTTGAGCAGAAATTATTTTTAAACGAACAAGTGGTTCCTTTTTTAGGGTTCATTACAGACGCGCTCGAGCAAGATCACTATATTCATAAAATTGTTACCGGGTTTGGTGTATTTGAGCGCACACTCAGGGGAGAAATAAAAAAACAAAATGTCAGCCTGCCGTCAAAAAAACCTTTGCCCACTGAACAAAAGCAGTCCGGTAGTTTACTATTGCAAAAAGAAGTTTTGGGCGCGTTGTTATTCAGTAAAGATTTTTATGAACAATATGCCAAAGAAATAGAAGCGGGGGACTTTGAAAATACGGAAATTCGGGATTTGGCTTTGACTTGGATAAAGAGCGGGGGGCAAGATAACGGGGTCAAGGAGCAGACAGTAGCCAAGGAGGCCCTTTTTATGGTAGAATCACAACTAGACGAGCTTTCCGG
This sequence comes from uncultured Candidatus Saccharibacteria bacterium, assembly GCA_964477745.1. Taxonomy (GTDB): domain Bacteria; phylum Patescibacteriota; class Doudnabacteria; order UBA920; family UBA920; genus PALSA-1336. The sequence goes on from CAYZEI010000018.1 coordinate 7,900, forward strand.
GGATGAAAGCAAAGTGCAAAAAAACTTGGGCGAGACTTTTAAACTCTTTAAATTAAGCGCAATTAAGCGCCGCCAGCTGTCACTTGAAGCCGAAATTAAAGCGGCCGAAGCAGCCGGCAATAAACCAAGAGTGGAAGAACTCGGCCAGATTTTTGCCAATTTGCTTAAATCCAGAAAGCAATTCGAGTAGTAAATTAACTTAAAACTTCAATGGTTGCTAAAAAGTCCGCCAAAGGCGGATCCGCTTCGGGCGGAAAGAAAATACTTAAGGTAAAAAAGACTTCTAAGCCGGCAAAAAAGAAGGTTGTAAAGAAACCGGCTAAAAAAAGTCCGAAAACCAAGGCTCATAAAACCAAAGCCAAGACCGCTTTAAAACAAACGGGCGCTTTAACCGTAACCGGCAAGACTGTGGAAATGGAGAAGTTATTGGCAAAGTTAATGGAAAAAGGCGCGGAGCGCAGTTTTGTGACTGAAGCGGAAATTTTACATACTTTCCCGAATTTTGAAGATGATATTACGGGTTTAGAATTGGTCATGGATGCTTTGGATAAGCGAGGGATTGAAGTGGTAGACCAAGAGGTGGCCAGTGTTTGGGAACAAAATAAAGCGGTGGAAGGGGTTGAAGAAAAACCGGCCAAAGGTGCCAAGGCCAAAAAGAAAAAGCAGGAAGATATGGTAGATGCTTTTGATTTGGGCGATATTTATGACGACAGTATTCAAATGTATTTGCGGGAAATCGGTAAAGTTTCATTGCTGACCGGTAATGAAGAAGTGGAATTAGCTAAAAGAATTACCAAAGGGGATGTGGTTGCCAGAAAGAAATTAACCGAAGCCAACCTTAGATTGGTTGTGTCCATTGCCAAAAAGTATATGGGACGCAATTTGGGATTACTCGATTTAATTCAAGAAGGTAATTTGGGTTTATTCCGCGCAGTGGAAAAATTTGACTGGCGTAAAGGGTATAAATTTTCAACATATGCTACTTGGTGGATTCGCCAGGCCATTACCCGTGCCCTTGCCGACCAGTCCCGCACTATTCGTATCCCTGTACACATGGTGGAAACTTTAAATAAGTACGCCCAAGCCGAGCGTTCTTTGGTGCAAGATTTAGGCCGTGAACCTTTGCCGGAAGAAATTGCCGCGGAAATGGGAATTGAAGTGGAAAAAGTTTACCATCTAAAAAAGATTTCTCAAGAAACCGTGTCCATAGATTCTCCGGTCGGGGAAGATGACGGCGAAGATTCTTCTTTGGGTGACTTTATTGTGGACGAAGAAACCACCAAGCCTAACGAAGTGGCCGGCAGGCAAATTTTAAAAGAGTATGTAGGAAATATTTTAAATGACCTTGACCCCAGAGAACAGAAAATTTTAAAAATGCGTTTCGGTCTGGAAGACGGTGTGACTCATACTTTGGAAGAAGTGGGAGAAGAATTCGGTGTTACCCGCGAACGTATTCGTCAGATTGAGAGTAAGGCACTTGAAAGAATTAGAGAGCATATTGATATAAATAAATTGAGAGACTACTAGATTTTACGAAGTACGAATTTGTACGAACTTACGAACAAAACCCATCCCCCTGCGGGGGTGGGTTTTGTAAGACAAGCCTTTATTAGCGACGTAGGGCGAGTCCGTCCCGATTCTATTGGGACGAGCGAGCCGAGGAGCTAATACGGGTTCAATATTATAAAAGTTCAGCTACGAAAATAGAAGGTCTTTGAGAGTAACGCCTCGTAAGCTTAAGCTATCAGGAACCTTTATTTAAAGGGGAAAAAAGGTTTTTTGGCAGGGTTAAAATGTTTTTATGGGTTATCCACTATCTATCCATTGCATCCATATCTTAGCGAGAGTAAAATTAAGTTAGAAAGGAAAGAGTATAGATGATTAACAGGTTACGGGTTCGCCCGGGCAGCTTCCCCCCTAGTATTAGGGAATAAGCGATAAGCCTTAAAGGCGGCTAAGCCTTACCTCTAGTCTCATCTAGAAAAAAAGAAAAATCGCATATGGGAAACGCTAGCCTGAAATAAACCCCTTCTATCCATATATGGACGAAGGGGTTTATTAGTGACGTAGAGCGAGTCCGCCCCGAGCTTATCGGGACGAGCGAGCCGAGGAATTAATACAGGTTCAGTATCCCATCAGCTTGCTGTGGGAACCTTTATTGTATATATTGTAATGAAAAGTTTAAATTGTTGGAGCCACCGGCGGGGTCGGCATTGGGGGAGTAGCCGGGGACGCTAATTTGTTTAAATCGATTTGGACTAGGATCATAAATACAGGGGAGATAACCAGTAGAAGTAAAAACCATAAAATGGTATTGTTGTCTTTTTTTACGTTCAGAGAGAATGCCTCGGCGTATTTATACCAGAAGTAAATATTGGCAATAGGAACAATTAATAGCCATGCGGTTGGGATTTGTCCCCCAAGGGAGTTAAGCTCGTTCTTAGTTTTGACTGACCAGACAATAGAGTAAATCCCGAAGGTGATAATGCTGTATATGATTATCGCCACAGGACTTCTGTGTTTTATAGGCATGATTCTTTTGTTTCCCGAGGGTTTATCCTCGAATTTAATATAGCTAAACTATAGCACATTTAATTTTTTTTGCAATTTAAAAGCCCCTTGTTTAAGGGGCTTTTAAATTAAAGACCAAGGAGGACAGCGGCAATCCAAGGGAAAGCCAAAGTCACATCACTTTGAATAATTTGGTAGTAGCTTTGGGTGGAAAGTTTGTCCCAGGTAATTTTTTCTTTCCCGCCCGCTCCACTGTATGAACCGTAGGACATCGGGCTTGAGCCGATTTCTATAAAGCCTGCCCAGTCTCTCACCTTGGGTAAACGTAAATCGTGTTTTAAGGAGGGAACAACGCAAATCGGGAAGTCCGCGGAAATACCGCCACCCAGTTGCAAAAAGGCAATCGGCGCGGTTTTTGACTCTTTCATATACCAGTCATACATTAAGTGGAAATAATCCAAACCGGTTTTCATAACTTTTGAGTCCACAAAGGTGTCACCCTTTTTTTTGTGCTGGCCATTGTAGGTATAGCTGGCAAAAATATTGCCCATAGTGGAATCTTCAAAACCCGGAATCACAATCGGGATGTTTTTTTCAAAAGCCGCGTAGGTCCAGCAGTCTTGTGGGTTTGCCTGGGCGTCAGGCTTAATTAATTTTTCGGCAAACAATCGGCGAAAATATTCGTGTGGAAAATGTGCCTCACCTTTTTTAGCAGCTTCGTGCCACATTTTTAACAAATGCGGTTCCATTATTCTTACGCTTTCATCTTCCGGCAAGAAAGTGTCGGTAATTCTTCTAAGTCCCGCATCGCGCAATTCCGCTTCTTGCTCAGGCGTAAGTTCGGTATAGCGGGGGATGTTGGCATAGTGGGAATGGGCCACATAGCGGTAATAGGACTCTTCGTGGTTAGCGCCGGTGGCGGAAACCAAATGGACTTTATTTTGACGAATAAGCTCTGCGAGCATAACCCCGACCTCAAAAGAGCTTAAGGCTCCCGCTAGGGTGACTACCAGCTTTCCACCGTGCTCAATGTGGTTTTTAAGCCACAAAGCGGCTTGCATGGTCGCTCCACCATTAATATGCTTTAACGTGGCTTCCCCATATGTGCTAACCGGTGAGCCGGATTTCTTCATTTGTTGGCTAATGGTACCAACACTTTTTCGGGTGTCCAGCTCAATGAGCTTTCTTAGGCCCGGGGAAAGTTTACTCAGTTTCTTTTTTTCCATTTTTTTATCCTTTTGCTTTTCGCGAATAGCTACCTTCATATCCCGCCTAACGGGAGACTTTGTTTAAGTTCAAGCGAAAAGGATTAATTACTTGTCCATCCGTTGCCTTGGCGAAGGAGGACAAAATTATTTTAACAAATATAGAAAATATGTAAAGAGATTTTGTGTCATGCCTATAAGTTAAAAACTAACACCTATAAGCTAGACTAATGGTTGCTGCTGAGTCATACAGTGAACACCACCACCACCATAAATAATATCACTACAATCAATCGGAATGACTTTACGGTCCGGGAAGCAGGATTGAATTATTTCCAAAGCCCGCTCGTCGTTTACATCTTTAAAGACCGAAGCCAATACCACTTCGTTGCCAACATAAAAATTAGTATAAGAGGCTGGTACTTTCTCGTTCGCTTCAAATGGTTTAAGTGAGTCGTAAACCAAATGGGGGATGGGAAGTTTAACAACCTCAAAAGGACTATTAAAATTGTCTGTGGCTTTAAGAAGTGTTTGGTAATTATTATTTAGGATTTCATAATTTTCTTCACTGGCGTTTTCTTCATAAGCGCAAAGAATTTTACTCGGAGCCACAAAACGGGCAAGTTCGTCTATGTGCCCGTCGGTATGGTCGTTAACCAGGCCTTTTTGTAACCAAATAATTTTTTTTGCCCCTAAAAAGTTTTTTAGGTTTTTTTCCATTGTCTCTTTAAGCATTCCGGTATTGCGGTTTTTATTTAGCAAGCATTGCTCGGTTGTTAAAACAAGTCCCTGACCGTTTACTTCAATTGCCCCGCCTTCCATAAATATTTCCGGTTCGAACATTCGCTTGTCTAAATCGCGACGTAAATTTAAAAATACCTCGTTATCTTTTAGTAAATCGGGGAATTTGTTGCCGTAGGCATTGTATTGCCACTTAATCCAGGCCAGCTCAAAAATAGTGGGATTGGTTATAAAGGTTGGGCCATAGTCTCTTATCCAGACATCTGCATACTCGGTAACGTGGAGGGTAACTTTAGCTAAGTTAATTTTAGCGGAAGTTAACATTTTAATTACGCGCTCTTTCATTTTTTCGTTCCTAACCAAAAGCTCAACATCCTCGGACTCATGAAGATGTTTAATAATTTCAACGTATATTTTCTCCACTTTTTTTACCCGCCCATTAGGAAAAGTAATTTCGTCATACGGCCAGGCAAGCCAAGTGGCGGTATGCTTTTCCCATTCCGCGGGCATGTGAAAACCAGAATTTAAAGGATTTTGTATCATAATTTTACATCCAGCTAAATACTACAATAATACATATTATTGTAGTATTTAGCTGGTAGGTTATTTGTTAGTTAAGGCTTCGATTTCGTCCTTATAGTGGGCGACGTTTTGCAGTTTTTTGGATTTTTTTGTGAGTTTATTACCAGTCAGATTTTTATAAGTATCAGGGCGACGGTTGCGTAAAAAACCCCAGCCTTCGGCAAAAAATTTATTTCTGGCTAAATCCAACTTTTGCACCAAAATTTCTTCGGATGTCTTGGAAGCACGTTTTAAAATTTTTCCAAACGGGTCGGAAATAAAAGATTGGCCGAATAATTGCACGCGTCCTTCTCGTCCGGTGCGGTTAACGGTAGCCACATACAAGCTGTTGGCAATGGCGTGTCCGCGTTGAATAGTTTCCCAGGCGTCATGCCAATCACCCTCGGCTTTGTAGCCGACAATATTACCAACGGCCGTGGGGTAGAAAATAATTTCCGCCCCGGCTAATCTGGCCTCGCGAGCAGCTTCCGGGAACCATTGGTCATAGCAAATAAGGACGGCGAATTTTACACCGCCAGTCTGAAAAATTTTGTAGCCTAACTGGCCGTGTTCAAAATATTCTTTTTCGTAAAAACCAGGGTCATGCGGAATATGAATTTTGTGATACTTGCCGATATTTTTGCCTTTGTCGTCAAAAACCACAGCTGTGTTATAAAATTTGTTTCCCAGTTTTTCGTACATAGGAACTATTATTGTAACCCCAAGCTCCTTAGCTAATTTTTGCATAGCTAAAGACGTAACTCCGGGAATGGTTTCGGCGTATTTGTTTTTATCCATTTTTTCCCATTGAGGGAAATAAGGAGTTTGAAAAAGTTCTTGCAGGCAAATAATTTGCGCTCCTTTGCGAGTCGCTTGGCGAATCATTTTTTCAGTCTTGCTGATATTGGATGGTATGTCAGAGCTTACTTTACTCTGAATAAGGCCGATTGTAATAAATTGATTTTTCATCATTTCCTTAGATTAATTACCTATATTTTACAGCCTTTTGTTAATATTAGCAATGTTATTATGTTATTTAATCAAGTAAAAAATAATGCTATAATGAGTGTATAAATATATGACTAAATTTAGAAACCAATTTATCTGTTTTATTTATCAGTATCTGCTTAAGCAGATTTTATTTTTGTTCGATCCGGAAAGGGTTCATGACCGCATGATAGTTGTTGGTCGGATTTTAGGAAGTAATCCGCTAACCCGGGGGATTGCCGGCTTAATGTTTAACTATCAAAATAAAAAATTAGAGCAAACTATTGCCGGGATAAAATTCAACAATCCGGTTGGTTTGGCAGCGGGGTTTGATAAGGAAGCTTTTTTGCCAAAAATTTTGCCGTTGTTAAGTTTTGGGTTTGAAGAGGCCGGGTCCATAACCGCTTTAGCATTTGGGGGGAACGAGCGACCTTGGATGTGGCGACTGCCGGAAGCTCGAGCACTGCGAATAAATTATGGTCTTAAAAACTCCGGCGCCATAAATATTCATAAGCGCTTGCAGGGGAGAAAGTTTGATTTTGTTTTAGGAATCAGTATTGCCAAAACCAATGACGAAAAAACTTCCCACGTGGAAACGGGAATAGAAGATTATTTCACCACGTACAAAACTTTTCAAGACACAGGTGATTATTTTACCATAAACATTAGTTGTCCAAATACTTGCGAAGCCTCGCCGATTTTTGCGGACCCAAAAAATTTGGATTTACTTTTGGCAAAATTATTCAGCGTCCCAAAAATCAAGCCGGTATTTATAAAATTGTCTCCGGATTTAACAGAGGAGCAGTTAACCGGTATTTTGGCTTTAGGAAATAAATATCCGGTCGACGGATTTATTTGCACCAATTTAACCAAAGTTAATAAATTTAACCACTCCGGCAAGGGAGGGTTTTCCGGTAAAGCCGTGGAAGAATTGTCCAACCTAATGTTAGCTCGGGTATATAAATATTACGGCGGGAAAAAAATTATTATCGGTTGTGGAGGGATATTTAGTGCCGAGGATGCTTACAAAAAAATTAAATTAGGAGCCAGTTTGGTGCAACTTATTACAGGTATGATTTTTCAAGGCCCACAGTTAATAAGTGAGATAAATCAAGGTTTAGTAGAATTATTAGAAAAAGACGGGTATAATAATATTAGAGAAGCTGTAGGAGTAGATAATAATTAATATTAAGATATATGTTTAAAGGATTTAAGCAGTTCATTTTGCGAGGCAATGTTGTTGACCTTGCAGTTGGTGTGGTTATTGGTGCGGCTTTTACATCTATAGTAAATTCTTTAGTCAAAGATTTACTAACCCCGCTGGTGGGCGCCATATTTAAACAGCCGGATTTTTCCGGAATGTTTTTTACCATCAACCACAGTCGGTTTATGTATGGGAATTTTTTTAACGCGCTAATTTCATTTTTGATTGTTTCAGCAACCGTGTATTTTTTTGTGGTTACGCCAATTAACACCCTAATTTCCAGGGCCAGAAAAGAAGCCCCGGCTGACCCCACAACAAAAAAATGCCCGGAATGTTTAAGTGAAATTGCCAAAGACGCCAAACGTTGCGCGTTTTGTACTCAGGTTCTGGTGTAGTTTTGAAATCACAATTTAGGATAAAAAATACCCCGCCCTTTAAGGCGGGGTTTTGTCTATTTAATCTGATTCTTGACAAACATTTTTAGTAGGAGTATCGTTCTTTTATGCAACGCGTTATTATCGGTCTCAACGCGCCGCAAGTGCGCGAAAAGTGGTCTCCAGTCTTGGAGAATCCACCCCCCCAAGTAACTCCGCACAAGGGTTTCCCAAAAAACAAAGGCAAGTGAATCAGGCGCCAGTTACTAATATGGCACCTAGCTCCTTTTCGGAGCAAACACAAGCCAGTTTTAAGGGAAACTCACCAGCATGACGCAGGAGGAATCAAATATCAGGAAAATTCATTTTTATCTCATCGTCCAGTCTTTGCCGGACCACATTAGCTAGTATGGGATTACGTCCCATCCTTATCAGGAGCTAGTGTTCTCGGCAGAGAACGACCGGAGTTTCATCACCTTTACCTTAAGCGGATCCTGATCCGTAACGCTCACAAAGAGTCTGCATTGCCAAGTCTGTCAGGCTCTTTCCCCCGGGAAGCAAAAAGTGTTTTTTAAGTCAGTTGCTTGCAGCTGGCCTAATCAACACCCACACGCTTCCCGGGTTTTCATTTGCAAAACAATTATTTAAAAAGACCCTTCTCTAGAAAGGGTCTTTTTAAATAAATTCAAGAACGTTCTACCAGTTACCTCATCATTGGAACTATTCCGCCGTTATTATCCCCGTTCAAAATTTCTTTTGCCAGGGGAATGATAACGTTGGTTTTGTAATTGTAACCGTAATTTGGGGTATTTTTTGGGGAGGAAATTACGGGGAAGACCAGAGCAGGCACATATAGCTCCTCGGATGCGCCATTTTTGTATTGCCAGATTTTAATTAAAGATTTGGTAGGGGTTCCTAGCTCTATATCTTCAGTTTTGTCGCCGGAGTTTTCCATGGCGTAGTAGATTGGTCTGAAGCCGCCACTTTCCGCTAATTTAAGAACCTTTGTCACGTCGGTTTCTGCCTCGTAAGCTGATGACTGATATTTTTGTACGGCAAGCTCTTGTACACCGGAAGCTTTTTTTGCCCGAATATTTACATTTACCACCAGACCGGAAGGTGATCCGCCTTCGTCATAAACTTGCTTACCTTCTAAAATTAGCGGGTAAACAACAGAAGCAATTTCGGGGATATACACTTGGGTTATATCTGAAGCAACAGCAAGCTCACGCCTCCAATAATCCAAAACTTGCGCTTTTCCATAGTTCTCGGTAGAAATACCGTAATCTTTCAAGAAGCCGTCAGCAATGCTAATTAATTCGCTGTCAGCCGGAACCTCGTTTGGTTTTATGCGCGCAGAGTCGTAGCATTCCGGAGTCTGACATTGTTTGGTGGGGGATGGCCAGAACTCCCAGTTTTCGTTAACAGAAATAATTCCGTCTCGAAAATTGATCATAATGTTATAACCGTACTCTTTATTTTCCATCAAATTTATTGAGTCGATGTTTAAATTATTAAATTTTGTCATATCCACCATGCCAAAACGGAGCTGTTTTAAGAATTGATTGGCCGTTGAACTGCTTAAGCCTTTTTGCCTGCGATAAACATTTACTTCCTTCTCGTCTAACTGTAAATCTTCGCCTTTATAAATATAACGGTAATTATAAAATGGGGGCATAATTTTCATATCCACTCCGTTACCACCCCCACCACCGGATTGGGTGCGGGTATTTGAGGTTGGGGCTACAGCAATGCTTGGGGAAGCCGCTGCCATTGGGGCATCGGGTGTGGGTATGGCAGTTTGAACTCCCAAGTCTGTCGGGGCTACGGCTAAAGATTCTGTTCCGCCGCCGCCACCTCGACCAAAAGCTACAGGTTCCATAGATAGCGAACCGAAGGCATTTTTTCCTGTCGGCTCAATTTCAACTTTGCCGGTAAGCAGTTGAATATTTTCGACGCTGTTTTTTTGATTTCGGTTTAAGGCGACTCCGCTGACAACCAGCACGATGGCTGCCATGGCCGGCCACAGAGCCAGTTGCCAGTTAAATTTTTTGCCGGAGGATTCTGTTGTTTTTAAATTTTCCGCTTTTTGCATAAGTTGTTCTCTTAAATTTCGGGCAAATTGTTCGTTAAATTTTGTATCCGGCTTTGCCTGTAATAATTGACCGATAAGCTGTTTTACTTCGGTTTCGTGTTTAATAAAACTTTTATCGTATGCAAAAAGCTCTTGTGATAATTCTTCGATTTGCAGATTTAAATTTTTCATAAAATCCTTTCTTAAAAGTGAATTACTTTTTTAACCGGCCTTCATAATTAGCAGATAAATTAAAGCAAAAGCTACTTCCTTGTTTAATTTTTCAATTGTCCTGGAAAAAGTCATTTTACATGAGGCTTCCGACTTGCCTAGAACATCGGCTATTTCTTTGTAAGATAACCCATCCCATACGCGCATGGTAATGATTTCCCGTTTTTCTTCATCTAAGCTTGTTAAAAACTTTTGTACTTTTTCCAAGTTTAATTTGGCATTGGTTTGGTTTTCAAGATTTTCTTTACTGGCAAAATTTTCCAAAGCCTCTGCCGGGTCAACCGGCCTGTTTTGTTTATAGCCGTCAATTAACGTGTTGCGCGCGATTTGGTAAAGCCAAGCGCTAAATGTTCCTTTTGCCGGCGAAAATGAGTTAATCCGCTCTAAAGCTTTGGTAAAAGTTAAGCTGGTTAAATCTTCGGCCGTTTCTTTATGTAACGTACGATAGAAAATGAAATCGTATATTTTTTTAACATAAGCGTCGTACAGGCCGCCAAAATTTTCCAATTCGCCGTTTTGGCAACGGTCAATAAGTTGTTGTTGTGATATTTCCATGGATGGTTTTGATTGATTCTTAGTTAATCATCAAAGCTGTTATATAATACTTTGATTTTGAAGAAAAGTAACAAAAACACCCGGCTGGTATTTTTTGGACAAGTCCCCAGCAGGGTGTTAGGAGGTTATTTTTTAACCATGTTTATAACGACAATTTCAGCTTTACTGCCAACTCGTTGTGGGGGTCCCCAGGAACCGGCACCACTAGTGGTAATTTGCACCATGCTCTCGTAATTTTTCATGCCATAGTCGTAACCTTTAAACATCCATTTGGTCAAAAAACTAATTGGCCACATTTGGCCTTTATGGGTGTGACCGGAAACTTCCAAAGAAATTCCTGATTGTGCCGCGCCGCCAAGGGCCAGGGGAGCGTGTTTAAGAAGAATACTGGGCTTGTTTTTATCAAAAGGAATGTCAGCTAAAAGTTTAACTAAAGAGTCAATGTTATTTGAATTTTTAAATGGTACGCCTAAAATTTGTAAGCCGTCCACTTCTGTCATTTGGTTATCCAGAACTTTAATCCCTCCCGCTTTGATTGCAGCCAAATAGATAGAATTGTCTTGGTTAAATTCTTCATGGTTGCCCGAGGAAAAATAAATTCCTTTGGGGGCATTAATTTGGCCAATAATTTTAGCCGGTGTTTCAAAGTCAGTGGGCGGGCCGTCATAAAAATCTCCGGGGATTAAAACTATCTCCGGTTTTTGCTCGCTAATTATCCGGGCAAATTTTTCCGCGGATCCCTTACCGCGAACATTACCAAAATGAGTATCGGCAATAAGAGCAATTTTTTTATTTTCCCAAGTGGCGGGTAAGTTTGGAAGCGCTACTGTATACGAAGTAATTTGGACATTAAAAGAATTCCAAACCCCATAAGCACTAATTAGTAGACCTGTGGCAAAAATTATTATGCCAAAAATTCGAGAAGCCCCTAAAGGTGGGACAAGTGCGCCTAAAATTAAACCGGCCATAATAATAATGGCCAGCCAAAATAATGTGCCCATCCAAATGGCGGCGGCAGTATAGAGCCAGTTAATTATGGGCCCAATAAATTTTTGAGACAGTAAGGTGGTGGCGGAAAAAGTTAAGGTAAGAACAAACAGCCCCCATTTAATGGCAGTTAAATAGCTCGATCCTTCTATATGCAATAGGTTAACCAGGCCTTTATAAATTAGCCAATGGCCAAAAAAAACAATCCCTTGGAATACAGAGATTAAAGCAATTAGGCCCCAAATCATAAGTTCATTTTGATAGTTAATTAGTTTAAGTATTATAACAGAAATATTGATAAATAAGTATATTTGAAGGGATAATCTTGACAAAATAATTTAGTTGTGATATAATTAATGTTACTTTCCCGATATCTTTGTATTCAGAAAATAATTTGCTGCATTATTTCTGACCCAAAAAAGAATTTGGGCCATCTATTTACTGGTGTTTAGAGTTGAGACCTTGGTAAGTAGTTTAGTAACTTACAGGATGGTTTATCCCCTTGAACTTTCCGTACAGAATAAAACCTAAACGGGGACTTTTACTTAAACAATGTATAACATATGACACCACAAACTTTTAGTGGTTTAGGCATTGCACCGAAAATTTTAGAAATACTAGCTAAAAATCAGTATACAACGCCGACACCAATTCAATTTCAATCTATCCCTCATGCCTTAGAGGGAAAAGACATTATGGGCATTGCCCAAACCGGAACAGGGAAAACCCTGGCTTTTGGCGTACCCATGATCCAACGCCTGGTCACTAATAAAGGTAAGGGATTGGTAATTTTGCCAACTCGCGAATTAGCTGTTCAGGTGGAAGAGTCTTTACACAAAATCGGCCAGACCTTGGGTCTGAAAACCGCTGTGTTAATCGGCGGAGAAAATATGAACAAGCAAATTCGGCAATTGCGAAATAATCCGCATATTATTATTGCCACCCCGGGCAGATTAATTGACCATTTGGAACAAAGAACCGTACATTTGGATCGGGTTAGCATTTTAGTTTTGGATGAAGCCGACCGTATGTTGGACATGGGATTCTCACCACAAATTAAGAAAATTTTAG
>CAYZEI010000019.1:0-19638 GCA_964477745.1 uncultured Candidatus Saccharibacteria bacterium
AATACCCGCTATGCTCGTAGTCCCATTTCCTCCTGTCGCCCCTGCACCACCGGCACCGGAAATACCTAAAACATTTCCGGTAGCATAAATGTTTGTTAAAACTAATCCAGTGTTATACCCAATAGCACCACCGGCATAAATAATTGCTCCTGTGGCAGCAGCTCCGGCTGCTCCGGCCAGGGCCCCGGTTCCGCCAGCCCCGCCTGCGCCAGCTGCTCCGCCCGCACCGGCAGTCCCAGAAGCGGTCCCTACTGAGTAATAACTATCTGAAATTAAAAGAGAATTGTAACCGGCAATTCCACCCACATACAAAACCCCACCGGCACCACCGGCACCACCGGCCAAACCCACTTGTCCGGTTAATCCTGCCACACCGGTTCCACCGGCACCACCGGCACCACCGGTTGCTGAAATAGAATTTTGTGAATAAGAAGTTTGAATAATCCCGGTATTGCTTCCGGTTATACCGCCTGCATAAATTGAAGTAGAGTTTGCGGATCCTCCTGCTCCGGTAGCTCCGCCGGTTCCGCTGGATCCGGAAGATCCCTTAACACCACCGGCCCCACCGGTTCCTCCAATACCACCGGCTCCACCAAGTACTGTAACCAATCCGGAAGTGGCATTCGAAGAAATAATTACCCCGGAATTTAAACCGACAAGTCCTCCGGCATAGGCTCCACCACCAATACCACCGGCTCCACCGGCGCCACCGGTTCCACCGGTGTGAGCGGTTCCTAAGGCCGCACTACCGCCCGCTCCGCCGGCCTGTCCATTTTTGCCTATGGATCCAACTGCCGTGGTGGTTCCGGTAGAATAATTAAAATTTGAACTACCGGTAACAATTCCGGCAATGTTATTTTGTCCGACTAATCCTCCGGCATAAGCAATTGCTCCGCCACCACCGGCACCACCGGCCCCACCCGTTGCTGCGGTTCCGGTTGTAGCGATCGCACTTGATCCTGCCGCACCACCGGCGGTTCCGTTTCCGGAAGTACCACCGGTTGCCAAAACAATCCCTTTTGAAAAAGAACCATTTTGAATAGTGCCTGAATTATTTCCTACCAGTCCTCCGGCAAAACTTGCTCCTCCTGCTGCTCCTGTTCCGCCTACACCACCGGCACCACCAATAGAAACTCCGCTGGTGCTCGCATTGCCTCCAGTTCCAGCAGTCCCGGCTGTGCCTCCGGTCCCACCCAAAGCCGTAACATTTCCAATCGAAAAAGAATCAGAAATAATTCCCGAACTCACCCAACCGGCAAGCCCGCCTGCATAGGCTATTGCGCCGACACCGGGAGCTCCCGCACCGCCACCGGCACCACCAATTCCAGTTCCTAAGTTGTTACCACCATTGCCACCGTTGCCAGAATTTCCACCATTGCCACCGTTGGCTGTAACAGTTGTAGAAGCGTTGGAAGAATTTATACTCCCCGATAAAGAGAAGCCAACTAAACCACCAACATAAACAACACCACCGGCACCACCTGCTAGAGTTGTACCACCCGCGCCAGAAACAGTAGCCCCGCTGGTAGTGTTTCCTCCATTGCCGGCATTCCCGGAGTTTCCGCCCCTGCCACCATTGCCCGTAACACTCCCCGTAGAACTCGCATTAGTAATAACTCCAATATTATAACCGACTAAACCGCCAACATATAAAGTTCCCGCTGCGGTGCCTGCTGTACCATTGCCTCCAGCTGTTGGGGATGCCGAAGAAGTTCCCGTTGCCCCAGTGTTTCCATTTAAACCAAGCGTTCCGAGAGCGGAAATTGATTCATCCGCCAAAACAATATTTTGGATATTACCTAAAGAATAACCGAATAACCCCACGTAATTTGTACTCGTGGAGTTAATATATAAATTATTTACGGAATAATTATCCCCGTCAAAATTTCCGGTAAAAAATGTGGTGGCGTCACCAACCGGTAAAAACCCGGCTCCCGCATTCCATCCGGAAGTGATACTTGCGTCTATGTCATTATTTAACTTATAAGAATTAGCCAGGTTCGTTTTCATTCCTTGCAAGCCGTAGACATCATAAATTAAATATGGCTCAAAATTTATGCCGATACCGCTATATCTCTTAAAGCTTCCCGCTGTAACAGAAAAACTCCCGGTAACAGAAAAGGTATTAGTTCCGGGGTTTAACGCATAAAAAGTCACAGCTGAGGTTTGTAAATAATTTCCCGACTGCCCACCGGAGTTTGTAATTGTTAAATTTGCACTTTGTACAATTGTTCCGGTATAGCCATTTATCGTAATTGAACCCGCGGTTGCAGCGGTATCAATAGTCACAATAGTTGAAGCCGCACCAGAAAATGAGTTGAAAAATACATTGGTTGTTGCATCTGGAATACCGCCAAAACTCCCCCCCACGCCGTTTGATGTCGCAGACCATTTATTTGGGTCAGACCAATTTCCTGTACCCCCCACCCAATAAGCATCAGGGTCAGTAATGTAATCAATATCAATGTTACCAATTATCTTTAAATCAAAAACAGCAGTTGGGTTTATAAGTCCATTTAAAACCAAGCTGTATCTTCCATCGCTACCAATGGTCGCAAAAGTTCCAACAAGTGTTCCGTCAATTGTGTAAACTTCTACTGTCACGGGTGATCCAATTTCCGTTGGCCGAGCAAACAATGTAATATCTCTCGTATTGTCCAAAAGGTGTTCAAATGTTACTCGCACAAATTGACCATCTAAAATACTTACATAATTTTGGTCACGAGACTTAACTAAATTATAAATATCTTCTAAAGTATTTTTTTCAGCATCCAAACGCAAGGCTTTGGAAATATAAATAATTTCAAAAGTCTGAGTGGAGAGGTGGGGGACTATCCAGGCGACATGGTCAATGAAGCCATTTTCGTCTTCGTCAAAAGTGGTAAATTGCATTTCCTGATTTTCATTGTTTGTCCATTTAATTTTAATTTGGTCTTCTTGACCAACCTTAAAAATCTCCGAAATTTTTGTACGCACCGGAACATTCAGCATCGGCGAAATTAATTCCTGCTCAGCCGTAGCGGAGACAATAACTATTTTTCCGTTGCTGGTAAATTGTTCTTCCACTTTCGGAATTTCATTTAAGTCCGGAGTTGGTTCGGGGTTGGCAGTTATGTCCACTGTAGGAATAATTTCCGGAGTGGTGGTTGCTTCAACCACGGGAATAATTTCCGGGGTTGAAGTGGCATCCAAAACCGGCACAGGGTCTTCCGGTGGTAGTTCGTCTTGGTTTAGTATTTCTTCCGGAGTGGTAGTTGCATCCATGGCAGGAATAATTTCCGGAGTTGGTTCCGGGCTCAAGTTTTCCTGAGGCTCAGGCGCGGGAATTATTTCGGTTTGGGTTTCCGGATCAGGAGGTAAAATATTTTCTGTCACTGTAGGCTCAGTTACAACCACCGTTTCGCTCGTGGCATCTTCAGTGGCAATGGCTCTTTGTGGGGGAGTAATGAGCAAAAGTCCGGCCAAAATAAAAAATCCGGCTAAGGAAAAATATTTATATTTATTTTTTGTTTGATTCATTTTATTTACCGGCAAGCAAGACTTCCTTTATCCAGTTGATATAATTTTTCTGGAAATTTAAGACTATTTTTTTGCTCAAGTTTTTTATTTCGAAACGCTATATTTTATGTAGTAATTATATGAAATTATCCGACTTTTGTCTATAAAATTTTTAGGCGTATTTTGTCATAATTTTAAAGGCTAAACCGGTAACTTTTTTAGCTGTTTTTTAGTCAGTAAATTAGAGAATTATTTTTCAATTCAAAGACAAAATTTAACGTAGTAAAATTTATTAAAGTGAGGCATTTGTTTAATTGAAAAAATATACCTATAAATATAGGTATATTTTTAACTTGGTACTTTTTATTCTTTTTGATGCTAAAGTATATAAAGTATATACTTTTAAAAAAGTATTCATTTCACCCTAAAGTTTGCTAAAATATTTTGGGGATTTAATCAGTCGTATGAGCAGATTAAGCTTTTTTGTTTGCCTTAAATCTTCCTTTTGTCAGAATAACTGGAATTTCTATCCCCAACTATTTTACTTTTTTTGTTCGGTATAAATAATGTTATAATGGCTTTATGTTAAATAACCCGGATAAAAAATTAGAGCAGGTGGTCAGTGAGTATCAGCAAGTAGCGTCGGAAAATCCGAATGTTGATTTAAGTTTGCTAATGATAAATGCTTTGCAAACCCAAAAACAAAATTTAGTTTCTGCAAAAGTTAAACGTTGGGCGTATTTAATTTCTTTAGGCCTACCGCCACTTGGGATATTGTTTTCGGCTAAGTATTTTTTTAGTGATGAGGACGATGCACAAACCGTGGCTTGGATCTGTGTGGCTTTGACTGTGGTTTCAGTGTTGGCAATTTATTTGGGCGGAAAAATGTTTCTGTCCGGAAGTGGTGTGACCACGCAACAGCTTCAGCAAATTAAGCCCTCCGATGTAATGCAGTTAAACCAATAATTTAATCAACTATATTTTAAAACAACCGTTGCCTCAAGCAACGGTTGTTTTTTTGAATTTAGATTTATTTTTTCCAGCGTGGGGCAAACTTTATTAGGTAAGTATAAAACTTGGCCAAGTACTTATTAGTGCCGTGTTTTATCATTCCTTCGTAACAGGCTTTTTGAAATACTTTTAAGTCCGTGCCCTCGTAACAGAGCTTCCCGTTATTAAAACAGTAACTGCAATATTTTTCCGATTCTCGTTTGCCGGGATCTTTGGAAAATGGCATTAAACAACTTTCGCACTTGGTGTATGTTTTTGTTTCCATATTTTTGAAATTTAAATTATTTTTTAAAAGCTTGTTCTAAATCGGCAATGATAATTTTTTTCATTTTTAGCATGACTTGCATCACTTTGCCTGTTTTGTCTTTGCTTAAAAGTTCATTTAAAATCTTTGGCACAACTTGCCAGGACAAACCGTATTTGTCTTTTAACCACCCGCACTGACTTTCTTGCCCGCCGTCAGAGATTAACTTTTCCCAATAGTAATCCACTTCTTCTTGCGTCTCGCAATTGATCATAAAAGAAACGGATTCATTAAACAAAAAATTTGATTTAGCGCTAAGCAAATTAAATTCCTGCCCAAACAATTCCATACTCACTGTTTCCACGGTGCCGGATGGTGTGTTATCCATAACTCGCGCCCCTTTAATTTTGGCGTCTTTAAATACAGAAACATAAAATTTGGCAGCCTGCCCGGCATCTTTTTGTAACCATAAAAACGGAGTAATTTTGTTCATGCGTATAATAAATTATTTTTCTTAGGTATTTATATTTTAACACAACTCCTTATGCACCACAGCTTGAAAGGCAAGGGGATTTGATGATAGGGGTTGACAAAATGGCAAAAAAGGTGTATAATATATAGTTATCCTACGAATTCGGCGTTGGGTATTTTTAATGGATTTATAAGCTTTTTGGCCTTAAAAAGCCATAACCGAATACACAAAGGCGTGCCAATGGCATGCCACAATCCAAATCCAAGGAGGATTTGTGAAAAGAGTAAACAACATTTCAGGTGTGGTGATTCCGTTCTGGAAGACGGATCCCGCGCAAATATTTATTGAGATCAAAGACAACACCCACCCGCTCAAGTTGGTTCGGGGTGGGTTGTGCCCGATTGGTGGCAACTGGATTGGACCAGCAGCCGTCGCTGACGCCAATCCTCTCGCCACGGTTCGGCGTGAGGTGGTGGAGGAGATGACGTTGGAAAGCGGTCCGGTCTCAACCCAAGCATTGGTGGAATTGGGTCTGACATCAATGGCCCAGGACTATGCAGTGTGCCGTTCACAAGGTCTGGTGTCAGTCCTTGATGAAAAGATGCTGAGAGAAGTTGTGTCTGCTATTGTGGAAGGGATGAGTCCATTCGGCTCTTACCTCAACACCACCACTCGCGCGGCTATCCTGTCTGCCGACCCCACCTCAACTCGGGAGGGATTCACCACGTTGTCCTGTTACTACACGTCGGCAATGGATAACAGGGTATGGGAGATGTTGAACCAATTGCAGCGAAAGTTTAACAATCTCTCCAACGAGAGCATCACTCTAGTTACTTCGTTGGATGAAGTGCTGACCTGTGGTTTGTCCGGTGCGTTCGCGCACGAACAACCCTTGCGGGATTTCTTCCTGGCAATGGGGCTCAAGCATGCCAAACACATGCGCATCGTCCCTGGTCAGACCAGCGTGTACGTCGGCCCGCCACTGGCGTCTTACGCCGACTATCTCGAACTGTACGACGTCGCCAAAAAGCCCATCGGCTAATTGGCGCAAAGTCGCAGCGAAATGTTGAATCAAAGAACCCCATCTATCCAAGCCTTCGGGCGCGGACGGATGGGGTTTAATTTATTCAAAAATCAATTTTACATTTTTACTCTCTTATAAATTTAGAATAATTTTCTACCAGGCCTGAGGCTTGGGATTTTTTGGTAATTAAATATTTTTCCCGGGCTTCGGTTAAATTTAGTTTGGTATCCAGTAGTCCGGCTTTTAAAGCCAGTTTATCCGCGTATCCGGTTAGGGCTAATTGCCAAGCTAAAGAGGGAAGGCGACCGGGGGCGATGCGGTTAATGTGGTAAGCAATAGTCGAAGTGCAATTGGCCCAAATAGTATTGTACCAAGCCGGGTGAACGGTTAAGTCGTTCATAGTGTTTAGCATATCTACCAGCAGTAGTCTGCCGTTTTCCGGCTTTGAAAGTTTAATCGGGTACACATAGACGCTGGACTTACGAATATTGGCACGCAAAAATACCACGTCTTTTTCGTCGGCCGGAATATACATTATAGGGTAAGTGTGGAGTGAGCCTAAAAATAAACTGTAGCTTTGACCTTTAACTTTTCTGGCTTCTACCGTGATGCTTAAAAAATTGCCGTCGCTAAATTCAAAAGACAAAAAAGTATGAGCAGCCACGGACAAGCCGGTAAAGGGTTCGGTTATGTACCAAACTTTGGTGAGTTTAGAAAGATCGTAAGTTTTGTCGTAATAAGCCACGGTAATATCCGCGTCCTTTTCACTGCCGTTATAACGAAAATTTCGGACATTTTTTATGGTCACCAAATCATCGTTAAATTCTGCGGTGGCCAAGACGGCCAATTCAGGTTGCCAATCACCAACTGTGGGAACCGGTTTTACCGATTGCCAAACAAAAAATAAAATTAACAGCGAACCAATTACGCCTAAAATTTTAACTTTGCGCCCTTGTAGGTTTATTTTCATAAAGTTCATTTACTTTATTTTATCATGTTTTAATAGATCTTAATAACGAAAAACCCTGCCGGTTGAGCAGGGTTTGTTTTTATAATACTGGTGGGGTCAAAACTATTTTACCACTTTAATTAGCGGAGCGACAAAGGGATTCTCCCGATTTAATTGATAGTAGACTTCTTGGCCTTTTTTTTCTTTTTCTAAAAGCCCATTCTGCAACAAGATTTTTAGATGCTGGGAAGCCAACGGCAGGGAAATGTTTAACACTTTAGCTGCGCTACTGACGGACATTTTGTCTTCCGTGGCCAACATCCAAAAGATTTTACAGCGGTTGACCTCACTTAAGGTTTTAAAGATCAGCGTTAGTTTAATATTTTTCTTTTCCAGGTATTTTCTGACTTTTTCGGCTTTTTGGTTGGAAATCATATGGTTAATTAATTATTTAACTACAGAGGCAAGTGTATGCTTAATCTGTCTCGCCGTCAATGAATTGGCAATGACAGGCGGACTTAAGCCAAATTAAGTACCTATTTGTATAATTATTTTATTTCGCTATA
Organism: uncultured Candidatus Saccharibacteria bacterium; assembly: GCA_964477745.1. Lineage (GTDB taxonomy): Bacteria > Patescibacteriota > Doudnabacteria > UBA920 > UBA920 > PALSA-1336. The sequence goes on from CAYZEI010000019.1 coordinate 7,765, forward strand.
ATAATAGTATAATAATTATTTAACAATTTATGGAATTTCCAATTGCACCAAAACCGTTAATCGGTAGTAAACTCCCTGATATGGAGCTGTCCGCTTTTCATCAGGATAAAATCTTAAACATTCATCTGGCCGATTATTTAGGGAAGTGGCTGGTGTTGTTTTTTTACCCGGCGGATTTTACTTTTGTTTGCCCCACGGAACTTCAGGAATTGGCCTCATTGTATCCGGAATTCCAAAAAATTAATGCGGAAATTATTAGTCTTAGCACTGACACAGCCTATTCCCACAAAGCTTGGCACGAAATGTCGCCGGCCATAAAAACCGTGTCGTTTCCCATGGCTGCCGACACCACCGGAGCTTTGTCTAAATATTTAGGAATTTATATCGGTAACGACGGATTGTCTTTGCGTGGGACATTTATTTTAAATCCGGAAGGGGAAATAAAGTCCATGGAAGTAAACGACAACAGCATTGGTCGAAGCGGAAAAGAATTGCTTAGAAAACTTCAAGCGGCTCAGTATGTGGCCATCCATACAAATGAAGTCTGTCCGGCCAGTTGGCAACCCGGAGCGCAAACACTTACTCCCAGCGACAGTCTGGTCGGAAAAATTTAAATTTTTATAGAAAAATCAAAAAGCCTCATCATTGTGATGAGGCTTTTAAAAAATATCTTTAGCGCTAATGGTTTTTCTATTTTATTTCTTTGGCAAAAAATGTAAAATTTCAGGGTTCGGGTGCATCCGGTGAATAAATTGTGCTTCCGCGTAAGGTTCCGGGATAGACCGGAGTTTTAACTTTCTATCCAAAACCGGGTTAGAGAGTGTTAATGTGCCAAAGTTAAATAATTTTCCAAATAACCCTTGAGTTATTTCCATAGATTCCAGACCGCCTAAATCGTAGCTGACTTCCCTGGTAAATAAAATGCCGAACTTAGTAACTAAATCTTTGCGGTCTAAAATATAATAGTTCATTATCCAGTCCAATGTAATGTACAAAACCAACCCGCCATAAAGAAACAAGATAATTATGGAAGCGGTAACACTGGGCCAAAATTTAATAAGTGCTTGAAGAGCTATGGTAGTGCCGGAAGATGCAGAACTTAAAGCAGAAATTGCCACCCCGACAATTATGTAAATTACAACAAATAATAACCAGGCCACAAGACCTTTAAATAAAAGTACGGTAATGCTCCTGTGAATTACATGAACATTTTCGACAGAGTTGTCTTCTAAAGATGGCATAAAATTATATTTTTAAATATTCAACCAGAGTCTTAATCGTACTCTTAATACTAAATAATAGATATAGCGAGAAGGGGATTTATGCACTTGTTATTAACTTTTTAATTATTTTAGCTACTATCTTGTTAGTTAAACAGTTAATAAGTTGTTTAACTATGCTATTAACTATTTCTTAAGGCTTAATTGAAGCCTTAATGTTGTAATACATACTTTTTGCTATATACAGGAATTGCAATCAAGTCTATGCTTAAGCAATCAAGGAGAAAAAATACTTTGAAAATTAAAAAATGGTTGCGGAGAATAAAATTATTTTTAAAACGGTTGTGCGGATACAGGGAACTTGTACCGGTAAAAGTAAAGGTCGAAAACGAAAATTAATTAACAAAGGAAAATATTTATATGAACAAACTTAATATTGCAGATTGGATCGCTTTAGTTTTATTGGTTGTAGGCGGGTTAAATTGGGGGCTGGTTGGTTTTTTTAACTTTAACTTAGTAACCTGGATATTCGGAGATATGACCATGATTTCAAGAATAGTGTACGGCCTTGTCGGAATTAGTGCGGTTTATGTCGGCGCTATTAGTATGGATTTGGCAAAAAAGTAAATTTAATTTTTAAAATACAAATTTTATGAAAAATATATTACAAACTGCGACAGACGCAGGAACTTTTAAAACTCTCTTAACCGCCATAACCACAGCGGGCTTGGAAGAAACCTTAAATAGTCACGGACCTTTTACGGTTTTCGCACCAAATGACGATGCTTTTAAAAAAATCCCTTCTGAAACCATGGAAGCGGTTTTAAAAGACAAAGAAAAATTAACTTCTATTCTGACTTATCATGTTGTGGCAGGTAAGGTAATGGCAAAAGATATTAAAGACGAGTCTTCCGCCAAAACGGAACAGGGGACAGATATCGCCATTACCGAAAATGACGGAGCGGTTATGATAAATGAAGCTAAAGTGCTAAAAGCAGACATTGAGTGCACCAACGGAGTTATTCACGTTATTGATTCCGTCTTAATGCCTAAGTAGTTTCTTTTTGAGGCAAAAAATTGTAAACTTAAATTATAATTTTTTGCCTCCGGCGCACGCGTTATTATTTCTCTATCGGTTTAATTTATTGTGGGACTTACGCCTTTTGTTACGAAATTGATTTTTTAAACAAAAAGCGTAAGCCCTATGGTAGATTAAATAATAAAAAATATGATTATTTTTTTTGAAGTGTTACTTTTAATTGGTTTGTTGTGGTCGGCTTTTAGTTATTATTTTGAACGGTCAATTGAAAGTTTAAAATATTTAATTTTGCAAAAACGGCGCGGTTATGAAATTAGACAGTACGATCCGCATTTGGTTGCCCAAACGGAAGTGACCGGGACTTACGACCAAGCAGGGAATTTAGGGTTTAGAATTTTGGCGAATTATATTTTTGGAAATAATATTAAAGACGTAAATTTATCTATGGCTTCCTCCACCGTAGGCGACCGTAAAGCTGTAGCGGAAAAAATGGCAATGACCGCCCCGGTAATTTCAAAAATAAAGCCCAGCGAAAAAATTTCAATGACCGCCCCGGTAATAGAAAATAAATTGGAGAATAACACTCGGATAATTTCTTTTGTTATGCCCTCCAAATATACTCCGGAAACCTTGCCCAAACCAAACAACGCGCAAGTTAAAATTGTTTCCGTGCCGGCGAAAAAAGTTGCGGTGTTGCAGTTTTCTTGGATAGCTACGGCCAAAAGAGTGGAGCAAAAGAAATTTGAGCTCTTGGAATTTTTAAAAAGAGATGGGGAAATTGCTATTACCCCTCCGCAAACCGCGCGCTACAATGCGCCGTTTAATGCTCCTTGGATGAATAAAAACGAAATTCAGGTAGAGATTAAATAGCCTGTCCATAATTTTGCTGTCTGGAAGAGTTAATAATTACCGATTATGGAAATAAATACAACAGCAAGATTCGAACCATTTTTATCAATCCTTAAAATAGCTGTCCTGTGGAGCTTGGCTATTGGGGGTTATTATTTTGTTTTGCCGAAATTCGGATTAAGTTTAAGTTATAACTCCGACCCGTTTTATATTTCATTGTATTTTTCCGTCTGGCTAATATTTGCCGTTTGGTATTTTCGGAATATTTTGGGAAGATGGATCGGCGGGCATTCCCAGATTTGGCTAAATATTTTGTATAGTCTTGGCGGTGCCGTAGCCTTGTGTGGTTTGGTTTATTTGCTGTCGTTATTGCCCCTGCTCCAAGGTCCGCTCAGGGCACCATATACGGATTTATTATTCGCCACTCCGTGGTATTTTTTACCGAAATCCATTGAAATATTAATTCAACAATTACTTATAACCGTTTTGGTCGCGGTTTTATTTTTTAAGTATAATTCTTTAAAAAAAGTTATTATTGGCTATATTGTTTGTTTTGGCGGGGCGCACATAATTTTATTTCTATTTAGCGGTGCATCAACCGCCTATGCCATAATTATGACCGTAGGGGCTTTTTTAACGGCATTTGTCTTTCCGTATCTTTTGCTTAAAATTCGAGGGGGGTTTGTTTATGCTTATTTGATCCACTTTTCTTTTTATGTTGTTTTGGCATTTCTAATTCACGCTTGGCCACCACCGGGATATTTTGCTTAATTTTTAACCCTTGCCATTTTTAGCTTATTTTGATAAAATATCAAAAGTTGACGAAATGTTAACATACCGTTCGGGACCTGCCCGCCAGTAGCCTGAGCCACAGGCGATGGCAGGCGGGGTAGCTCTCCGCCAGAGGCGGACTAAAGAGCGGTAGCAATCCCAGCCGTTAGCTGGCCCGTTTTTGGCGGGGGCTGGTACTTATAACATAAAATGTATGTTCTACATCTATGTATTAAGAAGCGAAAAGAGCCAGAAAAGATATATTGGTTCAACGTCAAAATTGCCAGAGCAACGATCGCAAGAGCATAATAGTGGTACAAATAATTTTACTAGGCAAAATAAACCGTGGAAGTTAATATATCAAGAATCATTTACGACAAAAAGCGAGGCTTTAAAAAGGGAAAACTTTTTGAAGTCTGGTCAAGGCCGTAAATGGCTTGATGAAAACGTTAGGGAGTAGCACTCCGCCTGAGGCGGATTCGCTACCAAAAGTGTTCGGGAGTAGCTCAGCGGTAGAGCAATCGGCTGTGAACACGTCCTTTATTAGCTAATGTTAAACACATGGCAGATAAAAGGAAATATTCCGACCGTGCAGAGTATCTTAAAAAAGCAGTAGATAAAAGACGCAAAAAGATTAAAGCCATGGCCATTACCTACAAAGGTGGTATTTGCCAATTTTGTGGCTATAATACTTACGTCGGTGCCTTAGAGTTCCATCACCTTGACCCAAAAGGAAAAGATTTTGGACTCGGGCAAAATGGTTTAACCCGTTCTTGGGAAAAAACCAAAAGTGAACTAGATAAGTGTATTCTGGTTTGCTCTAACTGCCATAAAGAAATTCATGCCGGTCTATTGCAGCCTTCTCAAGTAATTGAGAAGTGAAGAACGAGGTGAATTGTCCCGGTGATGAGTCGGGATTCCGAAGGCGCTTGAAAAATTAGCGGAATCGGAACTGGAACCCTAACTCCTCTTATGAGGATATGGCAATCAGCAGCCAAGCCCAGGCCTTTTAATAAAAGAGCTGGGAAGGTTCAGAGACTATCTCGAAAGAGAGTACTTTTCCGATTTTGGAATCGGAATGGGAAGCCCCTCGTCCCGTACCCTTTAAAGTAAAGGGCGGGAATGATATAGTCCACTCCTAATAGAAATATTGGGGTAACGTGTAACCGATGGGTCCTGGGTTCGAATCCCAGCTCCCGAGCCACGCTTAGCGTGGCTGTACACCCGCTCAGCGGGTGAGCCATACAGATACGTTAAGTCAAAAGAAAAACCGTCATTTGACGGTTTTTCTTTATGGGTTATCATATAAGTATGTTCTATACGTACGTACTACATAGTCAAAAAGACGGGCTATTGTATACAGGTTATACTCCTGATTTAAAAAATAGATTTAAAGCACATGAATCAGGATTTGTGACTGCAACCAAACATCGCCGTCCTTTAATATTGATCCACTACGAAGGTTTTTTAATTGAATCCGACGCAAAAAGGCGGGAATTATATCTCAAGGGTGGTAATGGAAAAAAAGAATTAGAAAAAATACTGGAAGATTATTTCAAATTAAATCCTTGGAAAAAGGGATAGCATCGGGACCAGCTTGCCTGTCGGCGAGGCTCCTGATCCAACAATAACCACCAACGTAAGTTGGTGGTTATTGTATTTCAAATGTATAATATAGACATAATAATTTAAAAGTATTAGACAATACATGAAAACAATAAATCCTTGGATTAACTTTAACGGCAATGCCGAAGAAGCGTTTACTTTTTACAAATCGGTATTCGGTGGCGAGTTTGCAAAAGTAATACGTTTTAAAGACCTTGCCGGTCCGGAATTCCCAGTACCGGAAAAAGAACAAAATAAAATAATGCTTATTACTTTACCGATTGGTCAAAATAATATGCTCATGGCAAATGACGTGCCGGAAATTATGGGAAAAGTAAATGAGCATGAAAACAGAAGTAAAATTTCCATTGTCGCCGAAACTAAAGAAGAGGCCGATAAATTATTTAATGGCCTTTCTGCCGGGGGAGAAGTAGAAGGCCCAATGGGTAACGGCCCTTGGGGATCTTATGCCGGTATGTTTAGAGATAAATACGGCATTGAGTGGATAATTGAATTTTACCCAAGTTAGAATTTAAGTGATATAGTTATTATATGAATAATATTACTCTCCATGCCAAGTGGATTATTAAAGCTCCTAAAGCGGAGGTGTTTAACATAATGTCAGACTTTGAAAAATGGCCTGAGTATTTTCCGAAAGTGGCGGAATCCGTAAAAGTCTTAAAGCGCGAAGGAAATAATTTGGAAATGGAGGCAATGGTTAAATCATTTGGCCAAAAGTTGCCGGTAAAAATGAATTTTCAGATTCTTCCCGGACAGGGATATATTTCAGACAATCAAAGTCAAAAATTTGGAACTTCCGGTCATGAAGAATTGTTACTCTCCGAGTGTCCGGAAGGGACCGAAATTAATTACACTTATCAAGTTACCATTCATAAACGTTGGCTTCGTATAATTGCCAAGCCACTGATTGGGTGGTTCTCTATGAAATACTGGGAGAAAGCAGTTATAAAAGAGCTTAAAAAAAGACTTGAAAAATAGACAATTATTTCACAGCTTATTTAGTGTTTATTTTGAAATAGAATCTGCTTGTTGCGACAACCAATAAAAGTGCTAAAATTAAGGTATAAGCATTAACTCTAAAATTATGAAACTAAAAATACTAGTTTTGTCTTTGCTCGCTTTGGTTTTTACCGCGGCTCCGGTTTATGCCGTGGAAGTAGTGAGTCCAACCAAGGACAACCCCAATACGGTGGTTGGCGCCCAAGAAAACCATAAGAACCTTTATGTCACCGGTAGTCAGGTTACGGTAAATTCCAATACCAAAGGTGACTTAACCGCAGCCGGCGGAATGGTTAACGTAACCGGCAATGTGGAGCAGGAAGTCTTAATTGCCGGAGGAAATATTAATCTTTCCGGCGCCATAGGCAACACCGTCCGAATTATTGGTGGCAATATTACTATTGCCGGACCGGTGGGAGGGGATTTGGTTATGGCCGGAGGGAATATTAGTGTAAGCGGGAAATCCGAAGTGCAAGGGGACTTAATGATTGCCGGTGGTAATGTAATAATAGATGCGCCGGTTAAAGGCAATGTTAAAATTGCCGGTGGTAGCGTGACTATAAATTCTGTTGTTTCCGGGAGTGTGGAAATAATCGCTTCCAGGCAATTAAATTTTGGATCCGGTGCGCAAGTTGCCGGCAATATTACTTACAAAGGGCAACAGGCCGCGGTGGTGGATCCGTCAGCAAAAATTTCCCAAATTAATTTTACTCAAATCCAAGTTAAAAAAATGAAGCCTGCCATGACCGGCTTGTTTACTTTGGGTTTTCTTATAAAATTATTAGCTTGGATAATTACGGCTTGGATTCTGGTTCACTTTAAGAAAAACTTTGTGTTTAGATTAAACGACGAATTTAAAATTAAGCCTTGGGAAAATTTGGGTGTCGGCTTTTTGGCTCTGGTGGCTACTCCTATTGCCGTAGTGTTATTGCTTGTCACCTTGGTTGGCTATTATGCCGCGTTCTTGTTGGGGCTGGTATATGTATTAGCCTTGGCCGTGGCCACGCTCCTGTCGTCCGTGGTTTTAGGCAATTTTATATTAAGCAAAGTAAAAAAATTCGGGGAAGTTCCGGCAGACTGGCAAGTTGTTATAACCGGGGTAATAGTTTGGATGCTATTGTCCTATATTCCGGTAGTCGGCTGGCTGGTTATGGCCGTATGGTTTTTGATGGTGCTAGGGGCCGGAGTAAAATTGCTTAAACGAAGCGCTTAATTAATATCAAATAAAAAAACCGTCCCGGGTACACCGAGGCGGTTTTTTGATATAATATATAGAGAAGATTCACGAATTAATTAATTTTACACGTTATGCCAAAAAATACCTTACATAAACTCCCGGCAGATTTTAAAAAACATATTCTTGCTAACAAATCTGCTCAGGCTGTTTGGGACTCTGTTACCCCCTTGGCAAAAAATGAGTGGGTGTGTTGGGTAACCTCCGGGAAAAAAGAAGAGACCAGAAATATTCGAATAGACAAAGCTATTTCCAAACTTAAAAGCGGGATGCGCCGTCCCTGTTGTTGGGCCGGTTGCCCGCATCGGTAATTTTTTGAATTTATGAACAAAGCAAAAATATTCTTTTCAATTTTGGCGATATTATTCGGGGTCTTCATATTTGTGTACGGTGGACATGATGACAGCCCCGGTGCCCAGCTACTCGGAGTCATTGTTGTTATTGGGGGGATTATTGGTATTATAAAAAGCAATATAAAAACTAATTTTTTTAATAAGTATAAAAAATAAACTAATTTATACCCTATGAGAGAAATGAACCGAAGAGAGTTTTTAGGCTCGTTTATTTTAACTGCCATTGCCGCAACTGCGGAAACCCGCGGGGTTGAACCAATGGGTTTGGAGCGGGCAAAAGAATTTGCCAATCAAGCCAAGCGGGAATTAAGACCGGACTATTTAGAGGGTGAAAAATTTCATAAAATCCCAACTTGTTGCATAGACGGCAGAAGGCCCAAAGGCGAAGATCCTCACAACTCGCCACCGTGCGCTATTCCCGGGGGCGATGAAGGTTTAATGGCCAGCACACTTGCGGCTTTAAATGAATTAAATGTAAAATCTCCGGAAGCAAAGCAACTCGCGCTTGAGGCTTTGGTAAATTTTCGTGGCGGACCAAATCGTGTTCAATTTCATACCGACCAACATGCGGAAGCGCATAAGCATGGAGACCCTCAAGAAATTGTTAAAGGCTGTGGGCATTTCCGGCTTTCGTCTGAGCATCCTGAAAATTATGGTTTGGAAAAAACAGACATAGATTTAATCACCGCAAATTTAAATGAGCTGGCTAACAAAGGAGCAGTCAGAGAAGTCTTGTCTGGTGAGCACGAGGAAGGGGCGGTAATGATAATTGAGTCGGAAAATTTGGCGCTGGCGCACCAAACAAATGCCGGACAGGCATTTATTTATAATCACGCTTTACACACCAAACTTTTAAAAGAATTTGCAATAGAACTTTCCCCAAAATTAAGTTTAAGATCTGAGGACTTAACCAAGGCTTTCTTAGATTTGGCCAATAAGCAGTTAATGGAGACCACTCGCCAATTGGCCAAAGGCCGGAATATTTATAAAGTGAGTTTAGGAAGCCAAAAAGAGTTACTGGTGGAAGAAATGGGAAAAGTTTAAAAAATTTATACAAAATATTCCTACTATTTTGAGCGACTGGAAAGGTTAAGAATTTTGTGCTACTTTGTATCATAGAAAGCCAAAAAGGAGGCATCTATGGCTTACGAAGAGTATTATTGCGGTTGTGGTCGGAGAACTGAAGATGGTGGATTATGTGAAGCCTGTTCCTCACGATGGACACGCGAAAAGGACCGGATTCGGGATTACACCGACAACAACAACCTCGGTTACGACGACCAACAGCAGATTGAAAGCAGATCCTGGGAAAGAATGGATCTCGGATCAAGAACTGTTCGCTACTGCACCTATCGGGGGAGCTGTGGGAACGTCATCGAAGTAGACTGGGAAGAGTATTGCCCGTCTTGCACAGAAAGACAAAAGCAAGACGAACTCGACGAAGAACGAAGACGGCAAAGCGCCGTTGACGACTACTAACCGGTCACCGGCTCCGCTAAGCCAGTAGTAGCCGTATAAGCGCACGCGTGCCCCATCGGGCAATGCGTGCGCCTCTTTTTTTAACAATATTTTAGCCTGGACAACCCTGGGCTTTTTTGATATTATGGGGTGTCCAAGAGGAGGACGAATATGGCAAAAACGGAAGAAGCCTTTTGTTCTTTTTCCCATCCGGAAAAGTGGAAAACCATTTTCGACACTATCATCAAGAAGCTCGGCCCTGAATTCCAAGAGTGGAGCCGTGTGAGCTTTGAGGGTGAAGAGATGATTCTCCATCACTGTGACGGAAAGCGGAAAGTGCGGGTCGAACTGCACGGCATCGCAATCTACCACCCCAGCGTTGCCGGAGGTTGGCTTACGGCATTGCGGGAAAGAAAGTCGGGGGGAGAGAAATGACAAAAACGATTGCCGGCGATTTGCTTACAGACCTCGAGGATTGGCTACAAAAAGTCGAATCTACGAACGACGGTCAATACAACAACCACTGAGTTCCTCAGGATAAATCGGCGACATCTACATTAGCGCACGCGTGCCCCATCGGGCAATGCGTGCGCCTCTTTTTTTAACAATATTTTAGCCTGGACAACCCTGGGCTTTTTTGATAATATGGGGTGTTCCCTGAGGAGGGCAATATGGAAATACATAAATGTCCCAAAGGCTTTTGTGTGCCGAATGGGTACGTAGTAAAACAGTTTCGTGACCTCGGTGCGATTTTCTGGGGCGTGTTCTGTTTCTCATCAATTACACCAAGCCTCAGTCGAATGTGGTTTTGCCCGTATTGCGGACAGAAGCTCGACAATGAGCAAAAGCCGTCCGCCTGAACGGGAATCAGGTAAGAGTATCAAGGAGGTATATGCCAGAAGCTACAGCTCGTCTTATTAAAGACGGCGAGACATTTGTCGTTAAGGGAGGTAAGACTTTCGTCGGCAAAGATGAAGTCACTGTCCCGCAACTGTCTGCCGTTACCATTGGCGGAGCACCCGGCCAGTGGGAAGCCAACATGAACGACTTCTTTTTCGAGCACCAGATGCGCGACAGACGCTCCGGGTTGCGCCCTCGCAATCGCGTTATGCTATCTGCGGGGATTCTGGTGAACATGGAAGACCGGCAGGAGCCTGTCACTGTCTTGGAGGTTTACACTCCACCTGTACCCAAAACTTGCGTGGTGCGTTGCGTCGAATATTTCCAAGGAATTCCCGCAACGCAAGTCAATGACGACACCGTCGTCACAGGCAACTATCACAAGCTCGAAGAGTTCGGCAAGTCCCTGTCTTATGCCTTCGGGCAACCGGTGGCAGTTGAAAAGGGGATGACGGTCGCCGAGCTCGTGGCCCAGATCGAAAATCTCCCACGGACATAGCTCCGGTGCTTTTGGAGACTCTTAACTTTAGCGCACGCGTGCCCCATCGGGCAATGCGTGCGCCTCTTTTTTTAACAATATTTTAGCCTGGACAACCCTGGGCTTTTTTGATAGCCTTCTGTAGAAGGAGGCACAATGCCTATCATCAGAATTACGTCTCGCCCAGAAGGCGGAGCACCTGAGCATATCAGGGACGCGTGGATTGGCCTTACCATGCCGGCAACGGAAAACGAGTCCAGGCTGGCAGATGTTGTAACCCTGCAGGCCGTGAGAAGAACCGGTGGCTACGCTGTAAAATGGGAAGACGCGATGCAGGCCCTCTCCAACAAACCTGAAGCAAGGGAGTGGTGGGAAGGAAAAACAGGACTGTTTTCCATTCTGGTGTTTAGCACCTGTTGTTGCGAAATCGTCTCCCCAGTCAAATAGCCGTCCGCCTGAACGGGAATCAGGTAAGAATGCCAAGGAGGCATATGACAATAGCAGAGTTGTTGAAGTCTGGCCACGCAGGGTACTTTTATGTAAACCCTGAAGGCCTAAACTACCAGGTCAGTGGTGGGCACGTGCTTGAGGGCGCGTGGGTTGCGAAGGACACAAGAGTGACCATGGATGAAACCTACCGACTGGAAGGGTGGGTTTTGTGTGTTACCAAGTTCCAGGATGGGAGCTCAGTGTATGCGAGCCTCAACCAGTATAACAACAAGCTCCGCGACGTGTCCTTTAAGGTATCGGGCTAAACTCAACAAGGCCGGGCGACCGCAAGGTTGCCCGGCCTTTTCATATAAATAAACACCAGCGGAAGTTGGTGTTTTGTTGTAATTTGGGTTATTTTGGGATAATATACTATATATAGAGTGGGTTTTTTGAATTACGTAATTAAATATGCTTGCCCCGTAGAGATGCGGAGCATATTCTACTGGGGTAATTCC
>CAYZEI010000020.1:0-15957 GCA_964477745.1 uncultured Candidatus Saccharibacteria bacterium
ATAATATATAGAAGCTAATGTCCTGAAGTCGATTTTTTGATGAATCCATAAAAATCTGTTAATTCTTTATTTGCTTAAATTATAGCAAAGAATTGACAAAAAGGCACTATTTATGCTATATTTTACCCAGCTGCCCTAGAGGTTTTTGGGCACTTTTTATTTGAGAAATTAGATTTAAGATTGGCGATTTAAGATTAAAGTCTTGTCCCTTCTATAATCTGTTAACTTTAATCCATAATCTGACATTATGAAACGCGACAACATAAGAAACATTGCAATTATTGCTCACGTTGACCACGGCAAAACCACACTGGTAGATGCTATGCTCAAGCAAACCCATACCGTTAAAACCGGCTCAGAAAATGAGTCCAATTTAATTATGGACAGCATGGACTTGGAACGTGAACGCGGAATTACCATTAAAGCCAAAAATGCGTCTCTTATATATCACGACACCAAAATCAACATTGTAGACACTCCTGGCCACGCGGATTTTGGCGGTGAAGTGGAACGCACTTTAAGAATGGCTGACGGGGTACTGCTTTTGGTGGACGCCAAAGAAGGCCCTATGCCTCAAACCAAGTTCGTGCTAAAAAAAGCTTTAGAGCTTGGACTGAAAGCGATTGTGGTAATAAACAAAGTAGACAAAGATGGTGCCGCTCCGGATGCTACGGTAGATAAAACTTTTGACTTGTTCGTTAAATTAAACGCCTCTCATGAACAGTTAGATTTTCAGGTTATTTATGCTTCCGGTGTAAAAGGTTTAGCAGACACGGATTTGGATAGCTTAAAAGCAAAAATTTCTTCCGGCGCCGAACCCGACGTCGCTCCCCTATTTGACGCCATTGTAAAATATATTCCTGCTCCGGATGTAAAACCGGAAGATCCTTTTGCCATGTTAGTCTTGGCTTTAAAGTATGACAACTACAAAGGAAAGTTAGGAATCGGAAAAATTGTTTCCGGATCCATAAAAAAAGCCCAAAATATTGCCCGGATAAATCCGGCCGGGGTTGCCACAACGGGAAAAATTTCCGCCATGCAAATGTATGAAGGCTTAAACCCAATAGACGTGGAAGTAGCCACAGCCGGCGACATTGTGGCCATTGGCGGATTTGATGATATTTCCATTGGCGAAACTTTAACCGATCCAACCAACCCGATTCACTTAGAACCGGTGGAAATTGAACCGCCAACCATAAAGATGACTTTTGGTGTTAACACTTCCCCGTTTGCCGGGCGTGAAGGTAAATTTGTTACCTCCCGCAACTTGCGTGACCGTTTATACAAAGAATTGGAAGTTAACGTAGCGTTAAAGGTAGAACCTTCGGAAGAAGGCGCGGAAAGCTTTTTAGTTTCCGGACGCGGAGAATTACATTTGGGTATTTTAATTGAAACTATGAGACGCGAAGGGTTTGAATTACAAGTTTCCCAGCCTCAAGTAATTTACCATGAAAAAGACGGAGTTAAAATGGAACCATACGAAATGGTTACTATAGACGTTCCTTCCGAGTACCAAGGAGCGGTAATTGAAAATATGGGTCGTCGTGGCGGTGAATTATTGCACATGGACTCTTCCAACAACACCGAACTTCACGCGGAATATTTAATCCCAACCAGAGGTTTGATTGGTTTAAAAAACTTGCTACTTACCCAAACTCGCGGAACAGTGATTATCAACAATTTATTTGATTCTTACAAACCGGTTCACGAAATTGACACCCACGTAAACGATCATGGTAGCCTTGTTTCCTCCGAGACCGGCCTATCTAATGCTTATGGCTTAAACAACGCCCAGGAACGCGGAATCTTGTTTATAAAGCCGGCTGTGGAAGTTTATGAAGGCATGGTGGTAGGTAAAAATGCCCTAAATAATGACATTGAATTAAACGTTTGTAAAACTAAGAAACTGACCAACATTCGTTCCTCCGGTACCGACGAAGCTATTATTTTGACTCCGGCTAGAGAAGTTGAATTGGACTTTGCGCTTGAGTATATTGGCCCCGATGAATTGGTGGAAGTTACTCCGAAATCCATTCGTATTCGTAAAAAAATACTTGGCGCTACCGAACGCAAACGCGCGGCGAGATAGCGAGAGTAAACCATAACTAAACCACCGCCCCAAAGGGCGGTGGTTTTTTAGAAATTGAAAATTGAAAATTGAAAATTTAATTTTCTATTCCCTTCGTTCTACTACAATAGTACATTTGGTTAATAATGCGGCAACTGCACCAATGGCGGCTAAGGCGGGTAGCAAAACTGCGCCGACCACAGCAAAGGTTAACGGCACTTCTATAAGCACTTCATCTTTTTCATTTTTTAAAATTATTCGGCGAATATTCCCGGCTTTAATTAATTGTTTAACCTTGGCCAAGACCTCTTCCCCTTTTACCTTAAATTCTTCGGTGGTAGTTTTTGGCATATATTTATTCCATTAATAATCTATCTAACTCTCAAACTATAATAACACTTTTAATAAATTTTTCAAACCAGATGAATTTTAAAGAGCTGCCACCAAAAAGTGACAGCTCTTTAATTTAAACTTCTAATTTATTGTGCGGTGGTAGTTGCCGGGGTAGTGGTAGCTGTGGTGGTTGGCATTTTGCAAGCTTGTAATTTACCATCCCTGCCCGAAAGCTCTTCCTTATTAGCTGTTTTCCGGCCTTCTTTTAATTTCTCCAAAGCATCTTTTCTGGAAGTTTGAGCATTGCCAATCGCGGCTTTTCGTTTTGCCAAGGCGGTATCAAGGGCAGTCTTACGAGCTTCATTGGCAGTTTTTATAGCAGTGTCACGGGTTTGCTTGGCGGCTTTAGTGGCATCTCTAAACGTTTGATTTATTTGCTTGATTGTCTCCGGAGTTTTAGATGCGGTAGCTTCCAGTGCCGTTTTCCGGGCGGTGGCCGCTACTTCATAAGCGGTTTTATATGCATCGTTTGCCGACTTTACTGCGGTCTGTCTGGCATCGTTAGCGGATTTAACTTCCGCTTTGTAAGCATCTAAGGCTGCTTTTGTAGTTGTAGAATAAACGCTTTGTGTTTGTTTTATTTGAGCTGAATATTCCTGGTCATTTTCTTTTAATCCTTTACGATATTCTTCGCGAACCTGCAAATTTGCTGTCACACATTTTTTATATTCTTCTCTCTTTGCCTCAAGCTGTTTTTTCATTTCTTCCCGCTCAGCTTGCAGTTGCTGTTTTTTTTGTTCCTGCAAAGTTTTTAACTCTTCTTGTTTGGCCTTAATAGTCTCTTTCATTTTCTCTTGCTCTTTTTTGATATTTTCCTGGGCAGTTTTACGTGTTTCTTGAATCGTGGTTTGCACGCCCAAAATTTTACCTTGAATCTCACTTGAACTTACGGCAAATACCGACAAAGCCGGCATAAGCATTCCTGCGCAAGCAACCGCAATTACCGCGCCTCTTAATTTCTTATTCATTTATTTTTGTCTCCATCCCAAAAATAGGGAAATTAATTACTTACTAATATTATATCATATCGGTTTGGGCGACGGATTGTTTCTTTGGCATTCTCCTTAGGGCAATAAATCCCCACCCGGACGCAATAATTGCTGATATCCCGCCGGTCGCAATACCCCACCTCGGACCCAAATACTGACCCAAAAACCCAATAATCGGCCCGCCTATTGGGGTGGAACCTAAAAATACTACAGCCCACAAAGCCATTACCCTTCCCCGCATATGCGGAGGGCTTTCAGTTTGCAAGGTAACATTGCCCAAAGAAGTTAAATTAATAGAAAAAATACCCACAATTACCATAGCAAAAATTGCCTGGTTTAAGGTCCTGGATATAGACACCAATAACATACTCAAGCCCATTAATATGGCGGCGCGGATTAATAATTGCAAATTAACTTTTTTCCGATTGGCCGTATAAAACGCGCCAATAACCGAGCCCACACCCATAGCAGAAGTTAAGGCCGCATAAGCCGGTGCTCCGCCTTTAAAAGTAAACTCAGCCAAAAGAGGTAAGGCCACTGAGAACTCATAAGCAAAGGTACCAATTATCGCCATAATAATTAGGGTATTTTTTAGCGTGGGGTTACTGCGAATGTATTTAAACCCTTCCCTCAGTTGCCCCTTACTTTCCGTGGCCAATTTTGACGGGTGTAATTCTTCTTTTTTCATTAAATACAAAGCTAAAAGGATTGCCAAAAAAGAAAAAGCATTAAAAATAAAGCACGGGGCCAAACCCACAGCCACAATTAAACCACCGGCTAAAGCAGGGCCAATAGCCCGAGCCAAATTAAATTGTGCCGAGTTTAAAGAAATGGCATTGGTCAAATTATCTTGACCAACCAATTCCATTGCAAAAGCTTGTCTGGCAGGGTTATCAAAAGCATTAACTAAACCGGATAGTGAAGCGATTATAAATACCATCCACAATTTTACCCAATCCCCGGCAATTAAAATTCCCAAAGTCATTGCGAGTATGGCAGATGTGCCATTGGTAAAGACCAGCATTTTTCTTTTTGAAATCCGGTCTACCATAAGTCCTGCCCACGGCCCCAACAACAAAATCGGCAAAAATTGTGCTGCAGCCAAAAAACCCAAAGCCGTACCGGAATGGGTTAAAGTTAATACCAGCCATGATTGTGCCACGCCCTGCATCCAGGTGCCGGACACAGAAACCGCCTGGCCAATAAAGTACAGGCGATAGTTATAAATTTTCAATGAAGAAAAAGTATTTTTACCAAAATTAATTATTCTTTCCATAATTGCGTAATAATTAAATCTAACAATACCCGTGGTGGCACCGAACCGGTTTTTAATTCTTCATCCAAAGCTTTAAGCTTAGCAAGTAGCCCTAAAATGCTTGGCATGGAAAACCGGGCTGCCACTTTGCTCATAATAAATAACCGCCCTGACTTCCACCCCAAAATTTCCAAAATTTCCGCTTCGCTTTTTTTCTGCACCAGCAAATCTTGCACAATGGCAACACTGCGAAACTGTTCGGCCAAAAGCGCATTTAACATAATAACGGCACCCTTTTCCTCGCCCCCGGACTGCTCATGTAGAAACCGATCCATTAAATACAAAGCTTTTTGTTTATTGCCGTCGGCAATGGCATTGGTTAAATCGAAAGCATCCACCTCTTCATTTAAGTGGACCAAATTGGCGACATCTTCCTCGGTTATTTCCGCACCTTCAGCATGACTAATTAATTTTTGCAATTCATTTTCCGCTTGCCACAAATTGTAGACTTCTTGTACTGCGACCACTTTTCCGCCGACTTTGGTTTCTTTGGCATTATCACGACCTAGAGCGATTGCCAGAGTGTCTGCCACGCGGGGTGATAACTTAGCGCCCAAAGATCGAGCTCGTGCCATAAGCCAAGCGTCCACTTCCCTACCGTGAGGTAATACAAATTCTTTTATTTGCACTGCTTTATTTACCAGAAGTTTTTTATTTTCAGCATTACGTTTGTCTAATTTCTCTTCAATAAAAATAATTTGATTTTTAGAAACCGTGAGCGTTGCAATACTGGCTTCGCTATTAAACATTCCTATAAGATTCTTAAGAACGTAAATTTTTGGCTTACTAAATAAGTCTGCACCGGCTAAATCATTCATCCCGGGTGGATTTTCTGCATCCACAAAAAAATCTGCCTTTAGTTTCAATGATTGCTCCAAATTGGCAATATATTGCCGTTTGGAATAATCATCAGGGCCTTGTAGCAGAGTGAGCATAAAAAGCTTGAAATAATTAGGAAACTGTGGTAAAATATCGAAGATTGCAAATAATACGGGTCGGTAGCTTCCGCCAGAGGCGGGCAGGCAGTTTCCAACTTCGCTACCTGATTCCTTTAAGCAAAGGATGTGTAATCAATTCAGGAAAATCTTATTTTAATCGCGTTTATGGGTCGGTAGCTCAGTTGGTAGAGCAGTAGCCTCTTAAGCTATTTGTCGTGGGTTCGATCCCCACCCGACCCACCAAAAAAGTTTTTATCAGCCTGTCTGGTAAAAACTTTTTTGTTTGTTTGAGTTCTGGTGACCCCGGCAACCTGCCTGCCGGCAGGCAGGGATTCGTCCGCCAAAGGCGGATCCGCCCTTGGCGGAAACTTGCTACCTTCCCGATGCACGTCGGGACGCTCTATCCTAAATCGTTGAATACTGATTATATAATATCTAGCTCTGTTGATTCTGGTGCACCCGGCAAGATTCGAACTTGCTACCTCTTGGTTCGAAGCCAAGCGCTCTATCCAAATGAGCTACGGGTGCAAAATTTATACCAATATATTTATCCTAATTATAGCTTATGGCCACTTTTTGCGCTATATCTAATTCAATACAAAAAAACTCCAAATTTCATGGAGTTTTTTAATGGAACTGTTTATCTCAAAGCAAAAGGGTTAACTGTAACATCAATTTTTGGCATATATCCTTTTCCTTCCCGGATTCTGCTGACAACTTTATCATAGCTTAAAAAGTCTATTCTTGTGCCTTTTTCTTTAACAACCAGTGCCGGATCAGTATTTATATTCATTACCACTTGAACCGAATTTTTTACTCTCAAAACATCCAAAATTAATATTACAAAGAAGATAAAAATAAATAACCAGCTTAAATTTTTAACTGTTCGAACAGCCAAATCTTTTATAGCAAAAAAATCAATTTTGACTAATTTATCCATAAATATCTATTTTTTAATGTAAAAACTGGCTCCCAAAGCAGCGGTAACATTACCGTTTTCCGCCGCGTTTATATTTAATGAATCTGTCTTTGTTACAAAACTTAAATTTTCAACCGCTTCAATAAACTTTACCACCTGACCAAGCGGTCCGGATAAATAAATACTATATGGAATCGCCGCTAAAGGTGTGGTGGTTTTGGCTTTTGCGGCTGCCGAAGCGGTACCACTTACTCCGGACAACTGCATGCTTACTCCCATTTGCTCACCGAGGCTTTCTAAAGTTTTAATTTCTGCCACAAGCGAAATATCTTTACTAAAAAAGTCTGCAGGCTGATATGTTTTTTTGGCTAAATCTTCCAGGTCTTGTTTTGCCAATCGGTAGCTTTCTCTTTCGGCTTTAAGGGCGGCCAGGTCTTTTTTCTGCTGAGCCATAGAATTTAAAGTTCTTTGATTTGCCTGGTCTAAAATATTGAAAAAGTAAAAAAACATTAAGGCACTAACTATTGCCCATCCGGCCAAGGCTAAAAATATTTTATTTTTTGCTTTCATCTGGGACATAAATTAATGCAAGAGCTTATCTTGGATTGAAAAATTAAAATGGAAATTAATATTTGTCGGTTTTAATACATTTTCCAACGGATAATCGACGTTATAAAAATCCGCGCTGTCATTTAAAATATTATTATAAAGCTGGATAACATCTTCTCTGGTATTTGCATACCCGGTAATAGCAATGGCCTTTTTATTACTGTCTATTACCATACTGCTAATACGGGTTCCGGGCGGGGGTAGCGGGGCAAAAGCAGCCACCACTTTTGACCATTTTGGGGAGGAGGAAGACAAATTGTTGAAATCTGCCACTATATCGTTTACAGCTTTAATTTTTGTTTTTAGATCTGCATTTTCCCGCTTACTAACCTGCCCTTGCAGCTCGGAAATTTCGGAAGCAAAAACATTTGCTTCCATTTGTAAATAAAACTTTGTTCCCAGCTGAGCCAAAAAAACTAAAGCAAAACTAAAAATCGACATAGTAATAAACACCCACAAACCCCTTAACATCGCATCATAGCGAAGTTCGTACTGTCTCGGCTTTGGTAATAAATTAATTAGCCTCATATTTCACTCCTCTCATAGCAAGCCCGATTGCGGTAACGTAACTCAAGGCTTCATAAGGTGCAATTATCTGCTCTTTTAAATTAGGAATATTTTGCCAAGGATCAGCTTGCAAAACTTGGGTTACCCCAACATCTTGGAGCTGACTTAATAACACTTCCGGCAAGCTCTTTAGCTTACCACTCCCCCCGATAAGCAAAACCTTTTGGACCGGCTTATTGGAATGCTCGGCGTGAAATTTCAGAATATTTTTTATTTCCGCACTTAGACTATTTAATACCGGCATCACCCCGGTTTTAATATTCGGATATTCCGCAGTATTTGATAGTCCAACTTTTCTTTTAATTTCCTCGGCCTTACCACTAGATACCCCAAAAGCCTTGGCAATGCTCTCAGTAAAAGAATTACCAGCTATAGGAATTGTTGATGTAAATTGCAGATTACCGTCTTCAATCATAATTAGACTACTCCGTAATGCGGCTAAATCTACCAATAAAACGGTTTCTCCGGCATCCGGATTAATAAGCGCCCTATGGCAACTTTGAGATTCAACCTCCAAAGCAACAGTCTTTAATCCAGCATTATCCAGAAGGCTTAAATAATTATCAACAAATTCTTTTGGGGTCGCTATCATTAAGATACTCATTTTGTCTCCGACCAACCCGATTCTCTGCCAATCAATATAAACTTGATCCAGTGGCATAGGGATAAAACTTTCAGCTTCGTATGGGACAGCACTTTCCGCTTCTGCTTCAGACATTTGCGGAATCTGGATCACTCTGACAAAAGACTTGGATTCAGGCAGACTGGCAACTACATAATTTGTATCAATTTTACCAAATTGTGGTTTTTCTAAAGTTTGCTTTAATAAATAACTAAAAGTTTTTGAATCAATAATTGAATCATTCACCATCATACCTTTTGGCAGACTTATGTCTGCGTAGGCTTTTATAGTGGTTTCCTTTTTATTTTCACCCAATTGCAAAATTTTAAAAGATCCCCCACTTAAATCTAGGCCAAAAGCCGGTAATTTTTTTGAAAGAAAATTTAATTTCATAAAGCTAAAAAATTATACTAATACTACAGAAACCTACAGAACCTATTAAATTAATTTAGTTTAAATATATAAGCTGTCGGTATTTATTCGTTTCTGTAGTCTTGTGTAGTGCAATTAATCCATAATTCTGTAGCTACTTGTAGTGTATCACATCCGAGGTTATGTAGACTACTGAATATTTTGACCAATGCTGTAAATTGGAGCAACTAACGCAACTGCCAAGAGTCCCACCACTCCTCCTATAAACAAAAGGAGCAGTGGTTCAATAATAGACGACAAATTTTTCAATATGGTGTCGACTTCTTCTTCATAATGGACAGCCAACTGTTCCAAAATTTCCTGCACTGTTCCGCTTTCCTCACCTACTTCGATCATTTGAGCCACTAAAACTGGAAAAAGGGTTTCGTTTTTACCTAAAGATGCGGTTAAAGTTTTACCCAACCGTACTTGTCCCGACGCTTCTAGAACCAATTCTCTATAAAGGATATTCCCCAAAGACCCTCCGGCAACATCCAATGCCTGAACAATTGGGATTCCACTCTTTAACAATGAACTCAGAATTCTGGCAAACCGGGCTAAATTGATTTTCTTTACAATATTATTTATGACCAAAAAATGTAGTAAAAATGTGTCAAAAGCTTTTTTCCCCGGATAAGTTCTATATATTGCAACAGCTACGGCAATAAATCCAACCATTAAACCAATAACTAAAGCAGCGTTTCCGCTCATAAAATCCGCAAACCAAATTACAATCTTGGTCGAAACAGGTAAACTACTACCAAAATCTTTAAAAACCGAGGTTAGTTGTGGCAAAACGAAAATCGCCATTAGTACCCCAATAATTAACATGGCTCCAACAATTACCGATGGGTAAATCATCGCCCCCATGGTTTTGCTTTTCAAATCGGCTTCACGATGCAACTGGATGCTCAAATACTCCAAACTTTTATCTAAGCCTCCGGACAGCTCCCCAACTTTAATCATACTGAAAAAAATTCCCGGGAAAACTTCAGGATACTTTTCTAAAGCCTCTGAGAGCCCTTTCCCCTGCTGAACCTGATTATATACGTCAGTTAAAATATTTTTGAATTTCAAGTTATGAGTCTGCTTAACCACAATTTGCAAAGATCGACTTATAGAAATTCCGGCCTTAAGCATGACGCTAAGATTTTCCACAAAATTAATTTTTTCCGCCAAAGAAATTGTGGAAATATTTTTCAAAAAACCCAGCATATCGCTTTTTTGCTGAGCTTCAATATGCGTCAAAAGAAGTCCCTGCTCTTTAAGCATATGTCCGGCAGCAGTGATGTTTGGAGCCTGAATTGTCGCAGACTCTTTCTGCCCAGATTTAGTTATGGCGGTGTATGAAAATTCCATAGATAATTGTCCAAAATTAAATAAAATTGACCAAGATTGACCAAAAATTAACTAACCCAAATATTGTTGCATAATATTTCAGTAAATTTTAAAATTTTGTTCAATTTTGAACAATTTTGGACAATTCCTTTAGTCTTTGCTTACCCTAACAATTTCGTCTATTGTGGTTATGCCTTTTAAAGCTTTAATAAAACCGTCTTGCCACATTAATATCATCCCTTCTTTTTCCGCGGTGTCTTGAATTTCTTGCGCGCTTTTATGTTCCATAATCATTTGCGCAACGCCCTGAGTTACTTCCAGAATCTCATGTATCCCCAACCGCCCTTTATAACCACTATTATTACATTTATCACAGCCCTGCCCTTTAAAGAATTTTAACTCTTTGATACTTTTTGCCTTTGCCGGAGCTAACCCCTCTTTAATAAGCAGATTCATTAATTTATCCATATGAAATTGCTTAGCCAATCCTTCAATTAAAACATCATCTATTTTAATTGGCACCTGACAATCCTTACAAATAACACGAACCAATCTTTGGGCTAAAACCGCGTTAATAGTTGAAGCAATTAAAAACGGCTCCACGCCAATGTCTAGAAGCCTAGGCAGAGCGGCTGCCGAAGAATTAGTGTGTAAAGTACTAAACACAATATGTCCGGTCATGGCTGCATGAACCGCTTCTTCGGCGGTTTCTTTATCGCGAATTTCACCAATCATAATAATGTTAGGATCTTGGCGCAAAAGAGCACGTAGACCAATGTCAAAAGTCAGTCCGATTTTCGGATTGACCTGCATTTGATTTGCCCCGACGATTCGATATTCCACCGGGTCCTCAATAGTAGATATATTTACCGACTTGGTATTTAACATGGAAAGCACTGTGTACAAAGTGGTGGATTTTCCGCTTCCGGTCGGACCGGTAACCAACAACATCCCGTGCGGTTTTTTTATGTTTCTGTTTATAACCTCAAATGATTCCTTTTCAAAACCCAATTCGTCCAGGGTCATGGCTTTACTGGACTCGTCCAAAAGACGAATAACCACTTTTTCTCCGTCAAAAATCGGGATAGTGGAAACACGCAAAGAAAATTTATATACGTCTTTTTCGATTTTGAACCGGCCGTCTTGAGGAAGCCGATGTTCATCGATTTTTAAATTTGATAAAACTTTAATACGAGCCACAATCGCTGCCTGAATAACTTTCGGCAAAGTCATCACATCGTGCAAAACCCCGTCAATACGATACCTAACCACCACGGAATTTTCCTGAGGCTCAATATGGATATCCGATGCTTTTTCAAATACCGCATACTCCAGCAAAGTATCAACTACCCGAATAACCGGGACCTCTTCCGCCATTTTTTTAAGCGAATCATCCACACTACTCTCCCCTTCCGGGGTTGAAGATAACGGCTTAGCGCTGGGGGTGAATAAGTGTTTAATCTCTTTTTCTAAAGAAGAGTGATATTTGGACAAACCAAAATCCAAACTGGTTTTCCCAATTAAAAAAGTCTTGATATTTAGCCCGGTTTTCTTTTGAATAAACTCTTTTGTCTGGATATCTTCCGGATCGGTCATGGCCAAAGACAACTCTTCTTTGGTTTTTGCAAAACTAATTACTTGGTGCCGATGAGCAATTGATTCAGGAACCAAATTCAAAACATCTTGTGGGATTGGCTGAGCACTTAAATCCATGACCGGCACACCTAAAAGCGCTGATTTTAACTCTAGCAACTTACTTTCGGTCAAAACTTTTTTTTGCACTAAAAAATCTTCCCAAGAATCAGGATTTTTTTGCTGTAGACGTTCTTTGTCCAAAATTTCCAGCTTTTCCTCGGTTAAAATTTTATTTTGTTTTAAGACTTGATTAAACTGCTGTTTATCCATAATGCTACAGAAATGATTATTTTTTTCTACAGAAACCTACAGAACCTGCCCAAAAAAATGAGCCTGTAATTTATATAGCTGTTTAAGGTATTTTTGTTTCTTTCTGATTAACTTACTAAAATATTATACCACAAAAATTAAAAACCTCCTAATAAAGTAAGGAGGTTTTTTAATCTTTTCCGCCAAAGGCGGATCCGCCTTTGGCGGACAATCTTTCATCTACCTTGCCTTTCAACCTTGTTCAAGACAAGGTCTAGCGACCTTGCCAGGTAAAGATATAATAAATGGTTTTTAAGATTATTTCCGCGTCAAATATGATACTTCGGTGTTTTATATAATATAAATCATACTGAAGCTTCACCTTAGTCTCTTCTAAACTGGCTGCGTAAATATTGTTAATTTGCGCCCAGCCGGTTAGTCCGGGCTTCACCAGATGCCTCTCATCATAAAATGGAATTTGCTGCTTTAACTCTTCCACAATATTTGGTTGCTCGGGACGAGGACCAACCAAACTCATGTGGCCGACAAGAAGATTAATAAATTGCGGTAACTCATCAATCCGGCTTTTACGTAAAAATTTACCCACGCCGGTAATTCTTGGGTCATTTACCGATGTCCAGGTATTGCCCGGACCAAAGCTATTCATTGTCCGATATTTATACACTTTAAAAACTTTGCCCTTTTTCCCCACCCGCTCCTGCACGAACATTATGGGGCCCTTACTGGTGAACTTAATGAGCATTGCACAAAAAGGAAAACTCACTGCAAAAACCAAAATCCCAATAATGCCTAAAACAACATCTAATATTCTTTTTAGCAAATTATAAAAACGCTTTTCCTGATAATTAATATTCTCCAAAAACCAAATTTCATTGAGCTGGGATAAATATACTTTTCTTAACAACTGCTCGTAAAAATCTTTGTGGTTGTAAAAATTTACTCCCAAATTTCGTAAACGATACATTTTTTCGGCCACCAGCGGGTTGGCTTGCAGATTATCCGGCAAAATTATTCCCGAATTACTGTCAAACTTTGCATTTTCCAATGATTGCTCATTTAAATGTCCTAAAACTTTATAACCTAAATAGTCCATGTCGACAATGGCTGTTTCCAGTTCCTTAAGCTCATTATTAAAAGAAAATAAGTATATCCCTTCCACTAAACGGCTCTTAATAAAATATTTTACCAATAAATGCCAAGCCAAGATTAAGACAAAAGCAACAGCTGCATTTATCAATAAAAATCTTCTGGGGGTTAAAATTAAACTGGGTTGAAAATAAAAATATACAATCGCCACAAATATATTTACCATCATGGCGGATATTAAATTAAAAACAAGGTTTGAATACCGACGGAAAGTTTGTACTTCAAATAAGCCGTGAATGAAAAATACCACGAGCCACAATAAATAAATTACCGTGAAAGCCTGGTAGTGCGCTTTCATTTGATCCGTTGCCAGGCCGGCTCCATAACGTAAATACACGGATAAAAGCAAACTAACAGTCAATAAAACAGCATCGGGCAAAACCATCGCCCACAGACCTAGATTTTTTCTGCTATTGTTCATAAAAATATTCTTAAACGCAAAATTGCGACGGCCAACCACACAAAAGGATAATTGGACTTATTTCTTTTAGCTAAAATGACTTGTTTAGCCAAAAAAGCCTTAAACCTGGCTTTATTATAGTTGGGAACCCTATAACACGTAAAGACCTGTGGGAAATTGTACATCTGTCCTAATTTTCCCATTCTAAGCCATAAATCATAATCTTCCACAAAATCATCGGTGTCAGATACAAACCCGCCGGCGCTAATAGCCGCTTCTCTTTTAAACATAACCGTGGAAGTAAAAAAATTATTCCGCAATAACATCGTCCTGCGTATTCTCGCGTCCGTCTCCGGTCTTTTTGCAATCTTTAAATCTTTCAATCTTTCAATCTTTAAATTTACTGCCGCCCCCACTAGCACACAGTCTTTATGACTGTCTAAGTAATCCACTTGTTTTTTAAGTTTTTCCGGATCTATCCACTCATCGTCATCATCCAAAATTGCAATATACTTTCCGGTTGATTTTTCCAATGCCTCCTGCCGACTTTTGGTTATACCTATTGATTCCCCGTGAGTTATAATCTTTAAATCTTTTCCGCCAAAGGCGGATCCGCCTTTGGCGGAATATCTTTCAATCTTTAAATCATTTAATATTTTCTCCGTTTCGTCCGTTGACCCGTCGTTAACCACAATAAGCTCGAAGTCTTTAAAACTTTGATTGACTACACTGAGCAAGGCTTTTTTTAAAAGCTCTGCGCGGTTTTTAGTTAATATATTTACAGAAACTTTAGGCATTATTTTAACTCAGCGAAATAATTAGTGGTTAAAAATATTTCATCAAATTCCGAATACTTTTCAATTGGCGCTAAACCATTTTTCAAAATTCTGTAAATTTTATATTTTGGGCTCAGTAATAAATAAAAATCTTTAAAAAATACTCTAGTATCAATATCGGTTCCGCCAAATTCAAACTGAATAAATTTTACATTGTTTCCGGCTAATAAACGAACCGCCCCTTGCAAGACGGCAAGCTCAAAACCTTCCACATCAATCTTTAAAAAATCTATTGCGGGGATATTTTCCTGTTCACAAATTTTATCTAAGGTGCTGGTTTTAACTTTGTCCTCATTCTCCATACTGACCCCAACATGACTCAAGTCCCTTTTTGCCAATGACCCTAAACCGGAACCGGCAAAATTAGAATATAACACGGCCTCACCTTCTTGATTACTTAAGGCTACCGGGAATATTCTAACATTCTTACAGTCAGAAAATTCTTTTCGTAAATGTTCCAAAGCGTGAGTGGATGGTTCAAAAATACAAAACTCTCCGACTTGATTATATTGCTTTAAAATTTTCTGCCATAATTTAGTATACTCTCCATAATTTCCTCCCACATCAAAAACCGATATTTTTTTGGACTTAAGCTTGCCAAGAGCGTATTTAATTACATTGTCTTCACCGCTATCTTTCGGGTTAGTTCCCCCTCCAAAATTCATGCCCTTAAGCGATAATAAAAACAACGCGGAAAATAACCCACGAAATTGCTTTCGTCCCAGAAAAGGAGAAAAAAATAATTTTAGAATTTTTTTCATGAAAAAATTATTTGGAACCTATTTAAAAAAAATTAAGATAGGTTCTTAGTAAACTCAAAACAACCGCAAGCATACCAGGCATTTTCAAACTCCTCAGGCTTGGCATTTTCTATAAAATGACCTTCGTCATTAACCACGGAAAAACTTTGCAACTTCAAACCGGGAAAATAACTTAAAATCACCGATGGTGCATGCACTCGATGCGCATTAAAGTAAACAGCGGTCTTACCGACAGGCAAAGCAAAGTATAACTTTCCGCCGGGGGCAAGCACCCGAGCTAACTCCTGACAGGCTTTTTTAGTGCCTTCAGCATCCAGCGGGTCACCGTAACGCCCCAAGCCAATATGCTCAGCCACATGCAAACAAGATAATGAATTGACTGAGTTATCGGCAAACGGCATTTTTAAGATACTGCCCTCAATACATTCAAAATTATCAAAATCCAACTTAACCGGACGGATATCAACAAATGTTACTTTAGCTGCAAGGCTAGCCACGGATAAAAACCGGATAGACGAACCAACATCAACATGCCCTGCCGGTTTATTTAACAACAATTTTTTAAACGCCCACCTATCCATATTTACGTAATGCTTGTCATAAGTATGGGAAGCAGGGTCGCGATCAAATACTAAAGGCACATAATACAACTTTGTATCTGCCTCTGCTTTTTTCATTAAACTTTTATATTTCCACAAATCGCGTAAATACCAAAACGGTCCGGTGACTATGGCTTTCCC
>CAYZEI010000021.1:0-8390 GCA_964477745.1 uncultured Candidatus Saccharibacteria bacterium
GGAAGAACCAGGGCAGTGGATTCGGCGCCAGCTGGATCGAATCCATCAGCATTATTCCAACAAGACTCTAGTTCCAGGACTTCTGCGTTCCCTGGAAGACGATTGGAGACGTCGCAGGATTCAATGAGAACGACAACATCGGAAAAAGCCGGGCGTAAGACCTCGGCTTTTTGTTATATTTAAGGCAATAAATATACTTTTTGCCTTAAATAAGGGATTTAATCTCTAATAGGGTTGACAAAATGCTTGGTTTAGCGTATACTGTTTAGTCGTACCCAAAAGGGCGGACATTAACAATAAAATACTATATCTTTATATTTTTACAGGAAAATGTAACGGTATTTGTCCTCACGCTAATCTTCATTGGTTTTGCACAGTTTAGAATCTGACAAACATTTATTAGAGATTTCGTTGCTTACACATTACTTGGTGAAGATTCGTGTGAGGATAATCTACATGCTCCTGATTTCGGGAATACCGGATTGGGGGCGCGAAAAAGCCGTATACTGCATACAAGAATAATTTTTAAATTGATTCTCCTGTATTGAGTTTACGGTTTTTTTGCGCCTCACCAATTTATTTTATAAATCAAATTTAATACTTAACGCTATACTAAAGTATAGCGACAAGGTCTGTTCTCTAAGAATAGGGGATGGGGGAGAGCAGATAAGTAAAGAATTTTTTTCTAGGATCGTGAGCCATTGAGACCTGCTAAAATATATTTTCCGTCCGAGACGGATTGACCTGTTACTCATAGACTCACAATTTTGGAAGAAATCCTACGAACATTTTTGCCAGCAAGTTTTTGCTGGCAGGAATGTTCGTAAATACAATCAAAAAGAGAGGGTATTTAGATGAGTGCAGAAAGATTAATTCTTGTGGCCATTCTTGTGGCCGCAGGGCTTGGATTAATTTCCGCCACCCTGACCACAGATTTGGTCATTACTGGAAGTGACCAGCGAGTATCGGATAAGGTTCAGAATGCCGACCTCGCTTGGCAAAAGGCCGGTAAGGCGGCCGACACTTACGCCGCCAAGAATCAGCTGACTAGCCTTATACATGAGGAAGTCAACGTTGTTGAATTCGGGCGCATGCAGCCAGGCGTCCGGGTGGCATACGTTGGACAGCATCAACGGTTGATTTTCTTCGCTGACGGTCACTTTCGGCCGGCGAAGGATTAGACGGACTCATTGAACAGCATCGGATGGGCGGTAGTCATTATGCCGCCCTCCAAAATTCAAAAAAGTTTTGGATTGATTTAAAGTTTTAAAAAAAGTATAATAGCAAACATACTATGTTTACCGTTTTCCGCCCAAAATTATTTTGGACTTAAAACGGCGAACGTAAGTTCGCAATTCCTAAAACCTCCCCCGAGAGTTGAAGGAAAATTTGTCCGCTGAAGTGTATGCGGACGAAGAACAACATCATTCCCACAAGGAGGGAAAGATGCCCTATAGCGATACACAGACGGTGCCAGTATGGCACCGAATTGGGAAGACCGCTCTGACTGTCGCAAAGATAGCAGGGGTTGTCGCCCTTGTCTGGTTCGTGTTGGCCGTTTCCGGCGAGGGGTTTGTCCCTGTCAGTCGGTAGGCCGAAGCTTGGGTGTGGTCGTGCTAGTATCGCCGATTTCACCCTTCCAAATTTGCCAGTAAACAATTATGTTTGTTGCCAGGTTTGGGAGGTCATATGAGCAACAATATCGCTGCTCTATTGGGTGTTCTTTCCGCGATTGCTATTGTTGCATTCGTGGTGTTTATAGGACGGTGGTGGAACAAGTGTTCCGCCGAAGAAAGGAGGGGTCGTGAGACATCTCATTGAAACCCTCGTGTTTCCACTTCTGCTGTTCCGGCTCCTGAGCCGGATGGCAGAAACCGGCTGGCCAAGACTGGCCAGCATCAACAAGTAAGTAGGGTGTGGATGACAAAAAATCACATCCTCTCAGCAATCAAGGTGGTGCTGACGAGAATTTTTTGCCGGCGCTACCAAAAAAGCAACGGCCTAAATTGGCCACTAGAGACATGGGTCGGCATTATGCGACCCACAAGAGGAGGAAAATGCAGAGGATCAAAAATTTGATCGGCGCGATCATCGCGTTCCCGATCAGAATCTTTTTTGCAGTTCTTCATCGGCCTAAGGCCCGAGAAGACGCAATCAAACCGTATAAGCTGGAGGGGCGGGACGAAGGTCCACTGCCACCCTGGATGGTGTAGTATGGAAGACTGGTTATTCGTCTTGTGGTGCAATATCTACAAGCCGATTTTCTTGGTCTTGGTACCAGCGATTGGTGCCTTAATCATATTCATCGCCATTTGGCTTGGGAGCGATAATTGAGATTGGACAGACAACTCTGCCCGCACTCATAGCTCCCCTTACACCTTAGTTCATAAATATTTGTGGATTGAGGCGTAGGGTAATATAAAAAATTTTCTTTTGTGGTCCGTTTAGCGGTTAGGCGAATAAAAAGTTTGTTGCAAAATAAATTGTTTATTCGCTTTCCTGTAATCGCTAAGCGGTCTCCAACAGAAAATTTATTATTATACCATAAAACTGATTTGGAAGAGGGGACACCTCTTCCAAAAATTTATTTGACGAAAAGATGAGTATTCGCTATAATAAACGAAGTTTTTGATGGTCGTAGATCGTTCATCATAAATCCCTGCCTACCGGCAGGCAGGTTTAATCTTAAATTACTACTATGGGCGTTCCCAAAAAGCACAAAACTCGTAGCGGCAGAGATCAACGTCGCAGTCATGATGCCTTAAAGAAAACATCTTTCGCAGCTTGCAAAAATTGTGAAGCCGCGGTTATGCCA
This sequence comes from uncultured Candidatus Saccharibacteria bacterium, assembly GCA_964477745.1. GTDB lineage: Bacteria > Patescibacteriota > Doudnabacteria > UBA920 > UBA920 > PALSA-1336. Next base: position 2,816 of record CAYZEI010000021.1, read on the forward strand.
CATTTGCCTTGCAAAAATTGTGGATTCTATAAAGGCAGAAAAGTTACCAAATAACCTTGAATCATGAAGCAAGAATCAAGAATTATTATTTAAAACTCTCTAACCCTTTAATTTAAGGGAGAGAGTTTTTGATTTTTAGCTTGATACTTAATTTTTTATACTTAATTTTAATCTCGTGGCCAATCGACATTTATCCCGAACCATAGCCATGCAATCCCTGTTTGAATGGGATTTTAACGAGCGCAAAGAAGACCTGGAAGGGATTTTAAAAAATCACATCCAGGAATTTGGCAAAGAAGCGCAAGGGGAAGAATTTGTTTATGAATTGGCTTACGGCGTTCGCGATAATTTAACAGCCATAGACGAAATAATTGTTAAGAATGCGACTGAGTGGCCAATGGAACAAATCCCTCCTGTGGACCGAAATGTTCTGCGCTTAGGAATTTTTGAACTGATGTTTTTAAAACAAGTTCCGCCTAAAGTGGCAATTAATGAAGCGGTCGAATTGGGAAAAACCTTTGGCGGGGAATCTACCGGCAAGTTTATAAACGGGGTTATGGGCACTTTATATAAAGAGTTGGACCCAAAAGACATAGAAGAAGCAGAAAAATCTGAACCGGAAAAATAGTTAATTTATCATAGTAAAAATCGATTTAAGATTAATTTCTTAAGTCGATTTTTTTGTCCAAATAAAATAATATGCACCAAAACTTACACCCCGCGCGTATAAATATTTAGGACATTGTAATAATTAAAAAAAAGAAAAAGACCTATTTGGTTTTTTTAAAAAATAGAGTATAATATAGGTATCAGTTTTTGCCTTAGTATTGGGTGATTTCCACCCTAAAGGCTAAACTTTAAGCATTAAGCCAAAATAAGGAGAGAATATGAATAAACTTCAACTAACTGAACAATTGGCTGCCAAATTGGGGATTACCCATTCTGAGGCTGAACGGTTTGTAAATACTTTTACCCAAATGATTTACGAAACGTTAAGAGGCGGGGATAAAGTAAATATTTCCGGCTTTGGCCAATTTAGCGTGTCCCATCGGGCCCCACGCATTGGCGTGAACCCGCGCAACCCGTCTCAAAAGATTACTATTCCGGAACTGAATACGCCAAAGTTTAAAGCCGGTGAGGCGTTTAAGGAAGCAATTAAATTAAGACAATAGACTTCAGAAAATATATACAGATCTACAGAAGCCTACAGAACCGAACATAAAACAAAAGCCCCTTCTAGAGAGGGGCTTTTGTAATAAATAGCGCAAAAAAAGACTGTCCTGAATGTTAGGACAGTCTTTTTAAGAATTAACTATTGTGCTTGTGCGGAGACAGTTTTAGATTGCCTTAAGTATTGAAACAGGAGGAAGGCATAAACACTGGCTAAGGGGTTTAAAAATATTTGAGCAATCATACTTCCAATACTAGCTAAATAATTTACATGTAATAATTCTCCAGCCATTCCAAAGAAAAATCCAACAGCCAGACCAACAAGAAAACAGATAAAGCCAATATATAAACCCTTTTTAAAAATTTCTCCAATGTTTCCTTTAACATACAGTCTGCTTTGGTCTAAGGCTTTTTTGCCCGAGAGCCCTTCGGTAATTACCACATAAGCCGACTGACCATACCAAAACGAAAAAATAATTCCCGGGATAATCAACAAAATAAATCCGCCAAAAATAAATAGGAAAGCCAACAAGCCGGTAAAAATTAACGGCAAAATATCTTTAGTAGCTTCACCAAAAGACATTCCGGCAGAAATATTAGGATTAGTGGATGTTATGTTACGGATGGTTGCGGCGAATGCCCAAATGGAAACAAGGGTGGTTATGAGCCCGGCAGTCACGGACAGTCCTACTCCGGTAATTTCGTTTGACCCGGACATAGATTTTAAAAATGTTTGATTTTGGCTCAAGGCAAAACCCACAATACTGCTTAAACCGACTGAACACAAAGAAATTAAAATCAAACTTTGAAATTTGGTTTTATAAATTTCTTTGGCTTGGTCAAAAATTTTTCCAGCTGAGGGGAAGCTGAAAGTGGGAACGAAATTTGCGACCGCCGGTGAAGCGACGGGTGCGTTTGTTTGGGTGTCCATTTTTTTGTTGGTTAATTTGCCTATATTATACCATAATTTCAGGCTAGAAATAAAAATACCCCGCATATGGCGGGGTATTTTTATTTGGAGCGGAATACGGGAATCGAACCCGTGCCTCCAGCTTGGAAGGCTAGAGTACTACCATTATACGAATTCCGCATGTAGTTTGTATTATTTTAGCGTTTTTGCTTAGAAAAATCAACTGGGTTATAATTGTTGTATGCAAATTTTACTTTGGATCGCCATTGTAGGTTTAATTTATTTTTTTGTTGTCTTTGTGGTTTTGCGTCTGGTGGTACCGTTTATGGGGTTTAAACAAAATATGCCGAAAGTGGAATTGCCACAGGATATGAAAACCAAAATTGTGGAGTTGGAAAACAAGTCCCAAAATCAACAGGATTTTTTGCAGGCGGTCTATGACGCGGTGTTAAGTAAAACTTTACACCAATGGCAACACACCAGGTTTAAGGCGGCTTTTTATATTCCAAAATTGTTTGTTACCAACTTGGCGGATATTTGGCAAACCAAGGGGTTCATTTATTGTAACACCATAAACTTTGTGGGCTTTAACATGCTGGTAAACAGTAAATTTTTTACTACCGGCGATGTTAAAGTAAAACACGTATTTTTAAATTTTGTTCTGCATCAATATTTGCAAGTTAAAGTAGGGGAGAGTTGGATAGATTTTGACCCGGCCGGCAGTGGAATCCGTAACGGTTTGCTGGGAACCCACGCCAGTTTGTTTGGGTAGGGGTTTTGACATTTTTTCTAATTTCGGTTATTGTTTATATAAGAATTTAATATTATTTATCAAGAGATCCCGCCCTTTGTTACAAAGAGCGGGACAGCAACCCATCCCGATTTTCCAATCGGAAGAAGGTGCTAACCCCGCCCTTTGTTACAAAGAGCGGAGGATAAAGAAAGGAATTTTTTTTATGGCTCAAAAAGCCAAAGCAAAACTTAGTCCAGTAAAAAAGTTGTTTACTTCCGAGTCCGTAACCGAAGGACATCCGGATAAAATGGCTGACCAAATTAGCGATGCAATTTTGGATGCTATTCTCAAAGAAGATCCTCGTGGTCGTGTGGCTGTGGAAACCCTGCTGACCAACGGCATTTGTGTGGTGGCCGGAGAAGTGACCACTAGCACCTACGTGGATATTTCCAAAGTCGCCCGCGGAGTAATTAAAGATATTGGCTACACCAATGCCGAGTATGGATTCCAGTGGGAAACCTCCGGTGTGATGGTGGCGATTAAAGAACAGTCCTCCGACATTGCCATGGGCGTGGATAGTTTTGAAAAAAATAAGAAAGGCGAAATTGTAAAAGAAGATTTGGAAAAAATCGGTGCCGGCGACCAAGGGTTAATGTTTGGTTTGGCTACCGACGAAACCAAAGAGTTTATGCCACTTCCTATTGTCTTGGCGCATAAATTAACCAAAAAGCTGGCCGATGTACGTAAGAAAAATATTGTTAAAGGTCTGCGCCCCGACGGTAAAAGCCAAGTAACAGTGGAATATAACGGCGACAAACCAAAGCGCGTGCATACGGTATTAATTGCCGCTCAGCACGACGCGGATGTGCAAAGCGACAAGCTGAAAGCCGATATTATAAAATATGTAATTAATTCCGTAATCCCAAAAAATTTGCTGGATAAAAATACCAGAATTTTGGTGAACTCCACCGGACGCTTTGTGATAGGCGGACCGCAAGGGGATACCGGACTGACCGGGCGTAAAATTATTGTAGACACCTACGGCGGGATGGGCCGCCACGGTGGTGGTTGTTTTTCCGGTAAGGATCCGTCCAAAGTTGACCGGTCCGGTTCTTACATGGCGCGCTATGTGGCCAAAAATTTAGTGGCAGCCGGCGTGGCCAAAAAAGTGGAAGTTCAGGTGGCCTATGCCATTGGAATTCCTGAACCGCTTTCTGTTCGTGTAGATACCTTTGGGACTTCCAAATATTCGGAAGAAAAAATTGTAGAAATCATCCATCAAACTTTTGATCTTCGCCCCGGAATGATAATTAAAAATTTGGGTTTGCGTAAACCCCTGTACCGCCAAACCGCCTCCTATGGCCACTTTGGCAGGAATGATCTTCGATTACCTTGGGAGAGATTAGATAAAGTCCGCGAGATTAAGAAAATGTTAAAGAAATAGGGCCGAAGGTCCGCCGAAGCCTTGGCGTAGGTGGAGAGAAACTGGATAAAGTTAAAGACATCAAAAAATTGTTAAAGTTAAGAAAATAGTAGAGTATAATGGGCATCATTGCAAAAGCTATGATGCCCATTGTTATATTTTTGCCATTAGGGGCTAGTTTAGGGTAAAATGAAACTATCGAGATTAACTTTTTAATAGATAGAATATAAATGCAAAATAACATTCAACAACTAGCCAAACTCATTCGTTACTATATTTTAACTTCCACCACCGAGGCCAAGAGCGGGCACCCGTCTTCTTCGTTGTCTGCCACGGATTTAATGGCCGGACTGATGTTTGGCCGTAGGTCCGCCGAAGCCTTGGCGAAGGAGGATGGGTTTTTTAAAACAGATTTGGAGGATCACGAAAATCCAAATAATGACAGGTTAATTTTTTCTAAGGGTCATGCTAGCCCGTTGTTTTTTGCGCTTTACGCAGTGGCAGGAAAAATTTCTGAAAAAGAAATGTTAACTTTAAGAAAATTTGGCAGCAGGCTGGAAGGCCATCCAACTTCCGCTTTCCCCTATACCGAAGTGCCAACCGGCTCTTTAGGCCAAGGGCTTTCAGTAGGCGTGGGTATGGCTTTAAACGCTAAGAAAGATAAGCTATCCTATAAAACTTATGTGCTTTTGGGCGATAGTGAAATGGCAGAAGGTAGTATATGGGAAGCTATGGCTGCTGCGTCTTTTTATAAGTTGGATAATTTGGTGGCCATTGTAGATGTAAACCGCTTAGGACAAAGAGGGGAAACCATGCTTGGATTTAATACGGAAATTTATAAACAGCGGGCGGAAAGTTTTGGTTGGAATACTATTGTGATTGACGGACATAATGTTGATGAAATTACAAAAGCTTATCAGCAGGCAAGTTTGTCAGCTGATAAGCCATTTATGATAATCGCTAAAACCCTAAAGGGTAAAGGGGTGTCTTTTATAGAAGATAAAGATGGTTGGCATGGAAAACCTCTTTCTCAGGAAGAGTTAGGCAAGGCTCTTGTGGAGTTAGGTGAAGTGGATAAGAGTTTGGTTGGGGAAGTGGATAAGCCGGAGAAATTAGAGAATCAGAGAATTAGAGAATTAGAGATAGAACACATACAATTTACAAATTATGAAGCGGGGAAAATGGTGGCGACGAGGAAGGCTTACGGCAATGCATTAGCAAATTTGGTGGAGGTAGATAATCGCATAGTAGTTTTGGATGCGGAAACTTCTAATTCCACTTATGCGGATTCCGTAAAGAAAAATCATGTGGATAAATTTGTGGAATGTTTTATTGCCGA
>CAYZEI010000021.1:8490-12791 GCA_964477745.1 uncultured Candidatus Saccharibacteria bacterium
GAAACAGTAGTTTTGTACCCATCTGACGCTGTCTCAACAGAAAAATTGGTCTGGGAATCAGCCAAACACCAAGGCAATGTTTATATTCAGACGACACGTAAGGAGGCAACAATAATATACAGCAATGACAAGATCGACGGGAATGACAAGAATGAACAAGAATTAATGCAACACGAATTTAAGATTGGGGGATCATGCACACTAAAATCTTCAGTTAGTGATGTGGTCACAGTTATTGGCGCAGGCGTAACTTTGCATGAAGCATTGTCCGCGTACGAGGATTTACAAAAAGAAGGAATCAATATTCGGGTTATAGATTTATACTCGGTTAAACCCCTTGATTTGGAAAGTTTAAAAAAGGCCGCTCTGGAAACTAAAAATATTATTGTGGTGGAAGACAACCATCACGAAGGTGGGTTGTACGAAGCCATCGCCGGCGCACTGGCTTCAGTTGCAAGTTTATCAAGTTATAAAGTTGCAAGTTTATCAGTAACTAAAATGCCTAAAAGCGGTAAACCGGAAGAATTGCTGGCATTCGAGGAAATAGACAAAAATGCTATAATTAAACAAGTAAAAGAAATCATTAAATATAAATAATATGTCAGAAACTACACCAGGTTTTGTCCCCGAGGTTGATAGAGAGATTACCGGGCAAATGTTTGAAATAATTGAGCAAAGTTTGAATGATTTGCCAGTGGGTGGTGAAGGGGTATTTTATAGAAATAATCCCCATGAGCCCCAAGTTGGCAGGAAAATAAATTTAACCAGCGGTGGTGGAGTAGTGGAAATAACCAAAGTCGAAAGAGATGAAAAAAGAGGGTGGAAGATATCAGTGAAAAAAATAAAATAAACAATTTTTATGGACAGAAATTTAGCTTTGGAGTTTGTGCGCGTAACCGAAGCGGCGGCGATTGCCGCGGCTAAATGGATTGGCAAAGGCGAGGCCAAAAAAGCCGATGGCGCGGCAGTAAAAGAAATGCGCAGTCGGTTTAATCAAATTGAGTTTAAAGGCACTGTGGTAATCGGCGAAGGGCAAAAAGACGAAGCCCCGGAACTGTACCAAGGAGAAAAAGTGGGAACCCCTCAACTACGTTCGGGACACCGCTTCGCTGTGCCGGTTATGGATTTGGCTGTTGACCCGCTCGAGTGCACAGATTCTGTTGCCTATGGTCGCTATAATGCCATGGCCGTTATTTCTGCCGGTAGCCATAAAAGTTTATTTAGCGCGCCGGATACCTATATGGAAAAGATTGCAGCCGGGCCTAAAGCCGCCAAGGTAATAAATTTAGACGCGTCCACAAAAGTAAATATTCAAAGAGTTGCCAAGGCGTTAAATAAAAAAGTTGGGGATGTTACGGTTTGCGTGCTCGACAGGCCAAGGCATAAAGATTTAATTCAGGAAATTCGCAAAAGCGGAGCCAGAGTTCGCCTAATTACCGACGGTGATGTGGCCGGCGGAATTGCGCCGTGCATTCCGGAGAGTGGAATTGATTTATTAATGGGTATTGGGGCCAGTGCCGAAGCGGTGTTGGCTGGGGTGGCTGTGAAAATTTTGGGTGGCCAATTACTTTGCCGGTTTAAGCCCAAAGATCAGCATCATTTAGATTTAATTACAAAGCAAGGTTTTAATACCAAGAAAATTTTTAACGTTCAGGATTTAGCCAAAGGAAATATTTTAACTTTTACTGCCACCGGAATAATTGACGGTCCGTTATTGCAGGGAGTTAGAGTTACGGATAACGCCATAATTACCCATTCAATTGTTATTCGTGGAATGTCCGGTACGGTTAGGTATATAACAACGCATCATCATCAAAAAAAATAAATCCAAAATCCAAATTTCCAATGTCAAATCAAGTTCTAAATTTAAATGACAAAAAGAAATATGATTTAGTTGAAAGAACCGCAAAATTTGGTGAGGAAATTATTTTATTTGTTAAAGAATTGCCTGAAAATTCCGTTAATCGGCCGTTAATTAGTCAGTTTATCCGTTCCGCGACAAGTATAGGGGCAAATTATATGGAGGCGGATTGCGCAGAGTCAAAAAAAGATTTTCAGCACAAGATAGGAATATGTAAGAAAGAATCAAAAGAAACCCAGCACTGGTTGCGGATGATTTCTACAGCTAATCCGGAAAAGGTTGAGCAGTGTAGAGTATTTTGGAAAGAAGCTCACGAGCTAACTTTTAATTTTTTCAGCAATAATCAATAAATCAAGAAGTTAGTGGGTATTTGAGCTTTGACATTGATTGGAAATTTAGATTTTGATATTTGGATTTATATTTTAAAGATTAATAATAAAATAAATAATTATGATTTCAGAAACAATAAAGCAACAGTTAGCAATTACGGCCAAACAAATGGTTGCAACGGGAAAAGGGATTTTGGCAGCCGATGAAAGTATGAACACCGTGGGGAAACGTTTTTCCGGAATTAATTTAGAAAATACCGAAGACAACCGCAGGGCTTTTAGGGAAATGTTATTGACCGCTCCGGGCGAAGCACAATATATTGCCGGAGTGATTTTATTTGACGAAACAATACGCCAAAAAACTTCCAGCGGGAGAACTTTTGTTGAGGTGCTAAATGCCGAAGGGATTTTGCCGGGCATAAAAGTGGATCAAGGCCTGGTGGATTTTTCCGCCGAAGGCGGATCCGCCTCTGGCGGAGGCAGCAAAGAAAAAATTACTAAAGGTTTTGATGGTTTGGCCGAAAGACTTGCCGAGTATGTTACTTTGGGCGCCAAATTTTGCAAGTGGCGCAGTTTGATTACAATTGGTGCAAATATGCCGACCGATGCCAACATTCGCCAAAATGCCAAAGACCTGGCTACTTATGCTTTGGAATGTCAAAAAGCCGGGTTAGTGCCAATGGTTGAGCCGGAAGTGTTAATTGAAGGCGATCATACGATTGCACAGGCAGAGAGCGCCAGTGAAAAAGTATTAACTGCGTTATTTGAAGAATTGGCCCAAGCCGGTGTCGCTTTAGAAGGCACAATATTAAAAACCAGTATGGTAATTTCGGGTAAAGGCACAGGAGTTTTGGATACTCCGGAAGCCGTGGCAGAGGCCACTTTGCGCGTATTTACAAAAGTGTTACCGGCGAATTTAGCCGGTCAGGCTTTTTTGTCCGGTGGTCAGTCGGAATTACAGGCCACTGCCAACTTAAATGCCATTAATCAAACTAAAAATTTACCGTGGCCGTTAACTTTCTCTTTTGCCCGGGCTTTGCAAGATGGTGCTACAAAAGCTTGGGGCGGAAAAATAGAAAATTTAAGTGCGGCACAAAAAACATTTGTTCATCGTGCCAAAATGAATAGCTTGGCTTCTGTCGGGCAGTACTCCGAAGAGTTGGAAAAAGGATTTGTTCTTGGGCAAGGCGGAGAAGCAAGTCAAGACTAAATAGGAAATCCTAAATCCCAATTTCCAATGTAAAACAAATGAAAGGTTTGGATTTTGAACTTTGAGCTTGATTTGACATTTGAAATTTAGATTTTGAAATTTTTTAAAAATAGTAAAATAATAACAAGCAAAAAACTTTATGCAATCAAAAAAACCCGAATCGCCTCACAATCACCACGATGTAATTTGTTTTACTTCCCAGGGAAGAGAAATTTGCATCCCAGCTTCCCAAATTACCCATCTGTTTAAAAAAGGAAAAACTCGTGATGTCTCCAGCTGGACCATTATGCGAATAATGGGGGAATTGACTATGGGGTTTGAATTTTTAAAACGGTTTAAAAAGTCCGTATCTATTATGGGTAGCGCACGGGTGGGCTTAGAACATGGGGTTTACCAAGAGGCCACAAATTTAGGAGCCAAATTGGCCAAGGCCGGATTTGCGGTAGTTACCGGTGGTGGCCCGGGGGTTATGGAAGCGGCTAATAAAGGCGCATTTGAAGCCGGTGGCCGTAGTGTTGGCATTAATATTCGCTTGGCAACCGAACAGCGCACTAATCAGTATGTGAATGAATCGGAAAGCTTTACCTTTTTCTTTACCAGAAAAGTTATGCTGGAAACAGCCTCCTCGGCCTACGTATTTTTCCCCGGTGGGTTTGGTACATTGGACGAGTTTTATGAAATGGTCACCTTAATTCAAACACACAAAATTAAACGTGTGCCGGTAATATTAATTAGCCGAAATTTTTGGCAACCGTTAGTAGATTGGATGCAAGAGACAATGCTTCAAAAAAATAATGCTATTGCCCAGGCTGATATGGAAATCTTCCATTTGGTAGACACAGCGGACGAAGCCTTTGAATTAATTAAAAAGTTGTCCAAGGACAAGAACTTGTTTAATTAA
>CAYZEI010000021.1:12891-15919 GCA_964477745.1 uncultured Candidatus Saccharibacteria bacterium
ATGAACACAAAATTATTTTTAGACAGCGGTGATCCAAAAGAAACCAAAGAGGCTTTGGCGCTTTTAGGTGAGCTTGACGGTCAGACGACAAATCCAAGTTTAATTGCTAAAAATCCGGACGCTGTGGGAAAGAAATTTTCCAACGAAGAAATTTATAGCTTTTACGAAAAGGTGGTAAAAGAAATTAGCCATCAAATTCCAAACGGTTCGGTATCCATAGAAGTATATGCGGATTCTGCCACCTTAGCCGAGGCAATGGTAGAACAGGGGCTAAAGTTTAATACCTGGATACCAAATGCCCACATTAAGCTACCAACTACCGCTGAAGGCTTAAAAGCGGCTTCTCTGCTGACAAAGCAAGGGATAAGGGTAAATATGACCCTGGTGTTTAGTCAGGCTCAGGCCGCGGCTATTTATTCAGCTACCAGGGGCGCAAAAAAGGGTGACGTTTTCGTGTCACCATTTGTGGGACGCCTAGATGACAGGGGAGAAAATGGCATGGATTTAATAAAAAATATTTTACAAATGTATAAAACAGGGGACGGCCATGTAGAAGTTCTTTCGGCCAGCATTCGTTCCTTGGAGCATTTTGTAAAAACTATTGAATTGGGTTGTGATTTAATTACTGCCCCGCTAAAAGCTTATAAAGAATGGGTAGAGGCGAAAAAAAATCCCAATTTTCAATTTTCAATTTCCAACCTGAAACCAATTCCGTATGAAGAGATTAGTTTGGATAAATCCTGGCAGGAATATAGTATTAGCCACGAACTTACCGATAAGGGTTTGGAAAAATTTGCCTCCGATTGGAACAGTTTAATTAAATAAACATTATGTCAGCACGTGATGATAGTCTGTGGGTAATGGCTGCGGAGAATTTGAGTAATTCCAGCCAATTGCCGGAGTTAGATTTGCACGGGCTGGCAGTGCATGTGGCCATGGTAGAGCTGGAAAGTTTTTTAAATTCAGCATTTATGGCCGGCACCGAAGCGGTAAAAATTATTTGCGGGATTGGCACCGGCGTTTTGTTAAATAATGCTAAAAAAATACTGGCAGAATACAGCCAGCATGGTTTAGTTGAAGATTTTATCCAGGTTAAGAGTGGGGGAGTGTTTGTTGTTAGAATAAGCCCAAAAGAGTAAAAAATTTATTATACCATAAAATTGAGTTGGAAGAGGGGACACCTCTTCCAGTTAGTCCAACATTAAGTCTTCCATGGATTTTCTGGCTTTTATTAAAGATTCCGTATCTAAAACAAATTTTTTGTATTCCTCTTTATTTTTAAATTTGTCCAGAATAGGAGATTTATAGCACAGCTTGTCATCTCTTAAGCCTACATAGTCCGGATAACTACTGTATGGATATTCCGATAAATTACTTACAATTGATGCTGTTGCGGGGTTTTGATGGATGTATGCAGACAACCAGGTTAAGTAACTTTCGTTATCAACATGGATTGATTTAAATGCTCCTTGAAATAAATGACCCACGTGGTCATATTTTTTTTGGAAGTAGGCGGCATAACCGGTGCAAAGTTTTTGTATTAATTTACTAACTTTAACACTTCCGTTTTGCCGGATTAATATATGAAAATGGTTGGGCATCAAACAATAACAAATTATTGAAAATGCTTCAGCGGGAAGCTTCTTTCGTTTATATTTTATATCTAGAGAGGATTGTTCTTTTAACTTTTCATCTTCCGGAAAGAGGTTTTCTGATAAGCGATGTAAAAAAATTTTATAATCTTGAGGCTCCAAAAAAATATCATTTTTCCCGTTGCCTCGGTTAAAGATATGGTAATAATTTCCTGCCGCAAAAGTTTTATAATCACGGTAACGCATAATAATATTATAACATAAAAGTCAACTGGAAGAGGGGACACCTCTTCCAGTTGTGTAAAAGATTTAAAAGTGTTAAGATTTCAAAGTATTTCGGGCTGTAGTATACCGGTAGTACGTCTGCTTTGGGAGCAGATAGACTGGGTTCGATTCCCAGCAGCCCGACCAGAAGGTAAAAATTGTTCATTATACCATAAAATTGAGTTGGAAGAGGGGACACCTCTTCCAGAAAAAGGTTTGACAAATTAGTTAGGTTATATTATAATATTGGAAATAGCTTGAATATTTAGCTAGTTATCCACACCATGGTTATATTCCAAAAGGCTTAAAATAAAGGTCAGGAAAAGGTTATATATTGAATTTAGGCTGAAATAAGCCAATATTTATAACTTTTTCCTGGCTTTTTACGTGTCAGAATAGAGGGTAGTTAAAGAATCAATCAGCCTGTAACAAAGCCATAAACGTAGCGTCTAAGTACCTGAAAGCCTAAAACTTGGTAAATTTTAGGGTTTTAAAGCCTCTAGAAGCCTGAAATCAATAACAGGCTATATTTTAATTGAAATTTTGCTTATACGAACCCAAAGAGGGGAGTTTTACAGAGTTTCCCTCCTTGGGTTGGTATCTGCCTTTCGCTGTTAAGCGAATGGTGTGAGCCAATTCAAGACAATTAATTGGGCAGTTTGCTAACGGCAAGCTGCTTTAAGCCCATCACCCTCACCCCACGCCCTTTAGGGCGGTTCCCTCTCCCCACAAGGAGAGGGGAAATAAGGTAAAGGCTATGGGATGGTCGATCTAAAGTAGCGCCAGTCGCTACAAACTAACCCAATGCATCTCGTTGCTAAAGTTTTAAAAAGTGATCTCTAGAGCTCTTTTTAAAAACCGCAAAAGATGTAAAACTAATTAATACTTTTTTCGAAAAAAATTGATTGTCTCAATTGAATAATCAATTCTCGGAAAAAAAGGAAAATTTATAAAATGCAAAATTCTGTCGCAAAGAAAATCTTTGCAGTAGGATCTGCGGTCGCGATGACTTTGTCATTGGCTGTCCCGTTCACCGCTTTAGCTGCGGTTCACGCTGACGGTACCAATGTCAATAAATCCGGTACTATCGGCATGATTGTCGGTGGTCAATTCCGCCCCTACACTTCCGCCGGCGCCTTCCTGTCCTATGGATTCAACTCCTGGGCCAGCGT
>CAYZEI010000022.1:0-15071 GCA_964477745.1 uncultured Candidatus Saccharibacteria bacterium
TTAACTTAAACGTATTTTCCATAAATAATAGTTAATAATTAATTAAATTGAATGAGCTTTATATCCCGTCCCTACCAAAGCTTCTTGAAGCTCTGAGATTGGAATGTCGCGACTGGCATTAAGCTCCCCTGTTGCGGTATTTCCGTCCTGGTCCAGCCGAACCGAAAGTACATCTTTTATTTTACTTATTTTCATTTGCGAAACTTTTCCGCAAGCAGAACAATTTAAATTTGAAAGCTGAAATTTTGTTGTGTTCATAAATTTGCGTTAATGGATTAGATCCCATACCAAGTATGGGACGACAATGAATTATTAATTAGTCTGTCACTATAAACTTTCCCCGATACATACCCATAGAACAAGTGAAATCTATTTCTCCTGTCTGGGTTGGGGTAAATTCAATTATATTTTCACCGCTCTTAAGGGGTTGTGCGATGTTGTATGCAGGCATGCTTATATACGCCGCGCAGGTATACTGGTTGGTTGAATTAATTATCCATCTTACGGTATTGCCTTTTTTTACCGTAAGTTTATTTGGACTATAACCTGAACCAGCTTGAGTCATCCTAACTTCCTGAACTGTCCCAATGACTGGCTGATTAACGGAAGATTTTAATTCAACATTAAGTTTCTCCGCCTTGGGGGGGAATACAATCAATCTTGCATTGGAGATATTAAATATACCAAGAAATATTACCGCGAGACCCGCTGTGGCAAAAAACATCCGGGCTTTGGATCCCTTAAAAGCGGAAGATAAACCGCCCACACTCAACAGTCCCGGCGCGGTACCTAAAGCAAACAAGGACATAATTAACGCGCCTTGCACCAAACTTCCCGTGGAAACAGCGTAGAGTTGCATAGCTTGCGTAAACCCACAAGGTAAAAAGAAAGTTAACACTCCGCCAAAAAAAGCACTCTTATGACTGTACTCTTTTGCCTCGTGCTTTATTCCAAACAGTCTGGAAATAAATTTAGGCAAGGTAATGTTAACTTTCTGCAAGATAGGAAATATTTCAATCAGCTTCAATCCCAGCAATATCATTACCCCTCCCACAAATAAAGTCAGGATAGCAAGTGATTTAGGAGAAGGTTGTAGTGCGGAACCAATTCCGCCAATAACCCCGCCTAAGACCGCAAACCCAAGAACCCGACCTAAATTAAAAAACAAGTGTGGACGGAACTTTTGCATTGGGGTTGCTTCCGGGTGTAATTCTGAATGACGGGCAGACAAGGCCAGAACCAGCCCACCAATTAATGCCATACACGAAGAAACACCGGCCACAAGGCCAACCAGGCCGGCCATAGCTATGCTTTTTTGATTTAAGTTTTCTGCAATGCCGGAAACACCAAACATTTGGGCCGCTAAAAACAAAACCAGTAAAATTGCGCCCGCATTAATTAAATAATAATAATCTCTGGGGTTGCGGGAAAACCAATGCTTAGTGTCTTCCTGCTCAACAGTATAGCCGGCATTTTCCACTGCTTTACTAATTCCACTAAAAGACGGTTTGGTATTTTCATACCAAATTTTAGCCCTGCCGGAGACATGGCTGGATTCCACTTTTTCTACACCGGTAACTTGTTTTAAGTTTTCTTCAATTAACAACTCACACGATTTACAATGCATTCCCTTTATGGGGATAATTAATTTTTGCATAAGAATTTTTTAAATAATTTAAAATTAAAAATTCTAACTTAATTTCTTGCTAAGAAATTAAATTCTCGCAAAAACTAAAGAAGGGTCTCGTTTGCCAAATAATGCCAACCAATCACCAAGTTGGGCAAAATAACTTAAAATAAATCTTTCCCGTCTTTTACGGATAAATAATTTTAGATTATTAAAACTATTTTTACGGACAAAATTCCATGCCGTGATAAATAATATGCTAAAAATAAATAATACCAAATTAAATAAATTCGGTGGCAAAGTTTGCATGCTATTTTCAAATGCGCTTAAACAGCTACTGGCGCAAATTGGGTCACTACCTTGATTTTCACAATCTTGAGTGTGGCAATCTGATACCGTACCATGCTCTACCATTAGCCTCTCCCGGTGGACTAAACTGGCGCCAAAAATACCCACTCCAAAAACAATGCCAATAAGGGCAATAATTAAGGCCTTTGGTAATTTTTTTATACCGGCATATTTCATATCAAATCGGTTAATTTTTTATTTTATAGATTTTAATCATTTCCTTTACTGCTTTGGCGGATTGTCCGTGCATAAATTGGTGCGGAACGTGTTCTGTTAAATGATTTTCCAATAAGTCAGCATTAAAACCCTGGAGTGATTTTTCCACAGCCAGGCTTTGGGTAATTACATCCACACAATACTTATTGGCTTCTACCATCCGCTCAATCCCCTCCACCTGCCCCTTAATACGGTGTAAATGGTTTATAAGCTTCTTTTTATATTTCTCCTGCATAAATCTTATATCTTAAATGGTAAATCTTAAATCTATATTATACCCCCCTGGGGTATGTGTCAAGTGACAAAAAGCTGATTGATATTAAGCTGATAAAATGTTTCCGCCAAAGGCGGATCCGCCTTTGGCGGAAGAGTGCCTTTATGTTAATATTAAGGCATGTCTACTCCTATTATCTGTTTCGGCCAGCAACCATGCGGGTTTTTCCCCAAGCGGTTTTTGGTCGCAAAAATTAATACTGCTCGCTCGCTCCAAAAAGAAATCGGGGGGAAGATTGTATTTTTTTATCATGACTCGGACGCTGACTACCGCGAGACAATTACCATAATGACAGACCGACAAAGCAACAGCGAGGTTAGGTTAAATTTTACTCAAGAAAATAAAGTGCAAAAAAAGTTCTCCCCTCTTTATTTAAAACGTATCCCTTTGGATTGGAAAAATGAGACTCTAAAACAACTGCCAAGGTTCATAGATGCGAATCTGATTGATATTTTTAAATCCGTTACCGCTAATACAGTAGCTGATTTTTGTTTAGAAATGTACAAAAAAATGGGTCTATTAGACGGTATAGAAATAGTCAGGTCATCGGATAAAACTTTTCGTGAGTCCACTTTAACTAAACCCACAGAATACTTTGCCGACCTCCCCTACCAGGGAGAAATTGTACGCGCAAAAGTGGAAAAAACACGCGCATCTTTGCACGAAGGCGGTGGCAAGTTTACCTATTTTGATTTACCTGATAACATTGAGAAAGCTCAAATTAACCCCGGTAAAGACGAGCGGTTCGCTTGGATGAATTCAGTGATCCACGCCACGCACTACATTGCCGGAAATTCCGAATACGACTACATAAAACGCGACCAATTCCCGGAAGTTAAATTTATTAAGCGGGAACAAATAGAAAATTCCGAAATGGCTTGGCTGACTATATAAATCTTTTTATTTTTCAATTATTAAATCTTTAAATTATGAGATTACTTGCTATCGGCGCGCACCCGGATGATTTAGAATTCGGCTGTGGTAGCCTGCTGGCCAAAGAGGCGGCCATGGGCACACAAATAAAACTTCTGGTTTTGTCTAAAGGAGAAGCCGGTACAGTCGGCACGCCGGAAAGCCGAAGCGAAGAATCGCGCGAGGCTGCCAAATTAATTAATGCGGAAATTAAATTTTTGGACATGGGCGGAGATTGCCATATTAAAAATACTTCAGAAAATTCTTTTGCTATTGCCAAATACATTAGAGAATTTAAGCCGGATGTAATATTGGCTCCGCATACGGATGAGAACCAACATCCCGACCATGCGGAGGCCGGTAAAATGACTCGCGATGCCGCGCGTTTTGCCCGATATGGCGGACTGGATGAATTAAAAGACTCCCCCACCCACAAAATTACCGCACTATACTTTTATCCGGTCACTCAAGACTTTGCCGCGCCTGTTGATATTGTAATAGACACTACCGAAGTTTATGACACCTGGGTAAAAATGATTCATTGTCATACTTCTCAACTTGCCAATAAAGACTATGAGAGTTTGGTCACTGCCCGAGGCAAAGCTTTGGGCGTGGCCATTGGCACTAAGTGTGCCCAAGGGCTCTGGCGCAACGACCCGGTAAGAATTGAAAAACTTTCGGACTTAAATCTATCCTCCCGTAATTATTAATATTCTGTTTTGAAAATCATAAATCATAAATCTAAAATCCTAAATCTCAAAGTTGGCATCGTCTGCTACCCTTCTGTCGGTGGTAGTGGCATTGTAGCCACAAATTTAGGTTTGGAATTAGCCGCATTAGGCCATCAGGTCCACTTCATTAGCTATGAAGAGCCTTTTAGATTAACCGCCAATTCCAAAAATATTTATTTTCACAAAGTTCATATTAACGAATACAGCTTGTTTAAATACCCGGATTACACTTTGCCGTTGGCTGTGGAAATAGAAAAGGTGCAAAGGAAATACAACCTGGATGTTCTCCATGTTCACTATGCGGTACCCCATGCAACCGCAGCTTTGCTGGCAAGGCGCATTATGCGCCAAAACGGTACGCCAATGCCTAAACTAATTACCACCTTACACGGTACCGATATTACATTGTTGGCTCGCGATAAAAGCTTATTTAACATTATTAAATATTCCATTGAACGCTCCCATGGCGTTACCGCTGTATCCAACAGCCTGCGTCTGGAAACCATTAAAGTTTTAAAAACCGAAAAACCTATTGAAGTAATTTACGATTTCTTCACTCCCCCGCCAATAACCAAGACCCGCGCCCAAGTACGGAAAGAATTAAAATTAAAAGATACGGATTTTGTTGCCATTCATCTTTCTAACCTCCGCCCGGTAAAACGTATTCCCGATTTATTAAACACAATAGCCAGAGCCAAAAGTAATCCGAATTTAAAATTACTGATTTTATCCGGTGGCGACTTTTCCCCTTACGAGCCTTTGGTAAAAAAATTAGGCTTGCAAAACAAGCTTATTATTAAACAAGGCGTTACCGATATCGGCAATTACTTAAACGCCGCAGACATTGGCATATACCCAAGTGAAACCGAAAGCTTTGGCATGGGAATTTTGGAAGCTATGGCGTACGGCAAACCGGTGCTGGCTAGCCGTTCCGGGGGCGTGCCCGAGGTGGTTGAAAACGGAAAAACCGGCTTTTTACTTAAAGTCGGCGATGTGGCGGGCTTTACGAAAAAATTAAAACTCTTAATGCAAAATTCACAGCTACGTGAGCAAATGGGTATTGCAGCAAAACTAGTCGCCTGCGAAAAATTCTGTTCCAAAATAATTGTACCCCAATATCTGGAGTACTACAAAAAAATTCTGGAACAAAAATAATCTGTCTTTTATCAAATAGAGCATTATTTAACGGCCGTTAAATAATGCTCTATTTGTATTCCGTGACTTTCCCGGTTTGAATTTCAATTTTATCCGCCGGCCGTAAATTTTTTATTTGTTGAGGTGATAATATTTTATGATGTTTAACTTTATCCAGTTTTTGAGGAATAATAAATAAATGCTCTTTACAGGTTCTCCAATCTAAGTAATCAAAAATCTTTAAATCAACCAAATCCGAATATTCTCGCAGAGTTTTTTGTCCGGTGTTTAAAAAATATTCGTGAAAGTACGACATTATAAGTTCCCGTAAAGTTTTATACACCGGCTCTCGATAACGCAATACTCCGTGGTTGGTTTTGCTTATGGCTCCGAAACAATTAAACTTTTTAAAAACAGCTACGACATGATCATCATCTTGCGGTTTAATTGACCGTAAATCTACCACAGCGGGCCTTACCCCATAAAATTCCAAAACCGCCGCGGCAAGCAAGGCCCCTTCCATACAATGGGCAGTTTTATTTTTAATTACCATTCTCGGGGAGTAACAAGTCTCACCGTGTTTTTCAAAATTAAATTTTAGCCCGTTTAAATAATCCTGAATTTTTGCAGGGGTGTTTAACCTTTTAAAAAGCTTTGTCTCTTCCTTAGAATAATAGTTTTTTGCCATATACGATACTCTGACATTCTGCAGAATATGAGAATATTATTTTTTTACTATATTATGTCCGCCAAATTGCTTACGAAGCAGGGCTACAATTTTATTGGAAAATTTATTTTGATTTTTTGGGTCTTTAGACTCCTTGCGGACAGTTACCGCGTCTTCTAAAACCCGCACGTCTACTCCCAATTCTTTTCCGGCTTCCACGGTCCACTCCCCTTCTCCCAGCATATTTATTTCGCCACTGGTTCCTTCTATATCTTCTTGTTCAAAAATATTCCTTACCAAATCTATTAACCAACTTCGAACCACACTTCCTTGCTGGTATATTTTGGTAACGCCCAATAAATCCAAATCTAAATTGGAGGCTTTCATAATAGCATAGCCTTCACCAATTGCTTCCATCATCCCGTATTCAATTCCGTTGTGTACCATTTTAACAAAATGCCCGGCTCCATTTTTTCCCACAAGGCCGTAATTTTCTCCGGAAGATAAAACTTTAAAAATAGGTTCCACTTTTTGCCAAGAATCTTTAGGACCTCCGACCATAAGCGCAAAGCCCTCTTTTTCTCCCCATACCCCGCCGGAAGTTCCGCAATCATAAAATACTACACCTTTGGCGTTTAGCATCTCTCCCCTTTTTATTGATTCTTTATATAAACTGTTTCCGCCGTCAATGACAATGTCGCCGGCTTTTAAATGCGGACCCAATTGTTGTTCTAAAAATTCGCCGGTAATTTCCGAAGGAAGCATTAACCAAAAAATCCGCTGTGTGTCTGTAACTGCTTTAACTGCAGAATTTACATCGGCAAAAACTTTCACTCCGGCCTTAGATGCTTCTTCCCTTGGGGTGTCGGATCTATTCCATGCCAAAACGTCAATTCCATTTTTTTGTAATCTCCGGGCAATTTGAATGCCCATTTTTCCTAAACCAAATATTGCTAATTTCATAATTTTTTAACTTGATTTATTAACAAATAATAGTATACTTATTTTCAAGGAGGTCCACCATGTTAGATCTTTATAGGGATCATGGATCCAATACCTCTCACAAGGGCTGGAGGATAGCCCTCATGATTGGATTTCTGGTCGTTTGTGCGATCTTTGCCGCCCGATGCGGCAGCCACATCAACACAGGCTAACCCCCGCTTTCGGTACCGCCCCAACCGGCGAAACTTGCGCTTAGCGCGCAGATGTTTCCAAAGGGGCTTTTTCTTTTGTCTTAAATCTGAAATCGATAATCCTAAATCTTCCTAAGCTCCAAGCACATAAACAACGGGATTTCTTTGCGAGATTTATCTTCGGCAATTTTTCTACTCCCTTTATCTGAAGTCTTATGCGAAATCCATTCTTCCAGCCGAGTAACAACCAGTCCGGATTTATTAAAAGCTTTAAAATAAACTTGCAAAGGATGATGAAATGACCAGGTATATTTTTTCTTTTTTGGATCTTTTTCCCCTTGCGTCATATCTACCTCTTGGGAAATTTCCGACATGTACCCGTCTATTCTTCTAAATTGGACAGATTTTTCCGGGTCAAATCCCCAAGCTGAAACCCCCGGTACGCGGAAAGTGGGATGGTTTAAAACCAACACCAAACGACCACCGGGTTTTAACACCCGCGACATTTCGGAAACTGCTACGGATAAATTTTTAATATTTTGTAAAGCCAGAATGCAAATCCCGGCGTCAAACCGATTATCTTGAATGCCGGTTAATTTTTCCGCGGACAGCACTAAAAATTTTTCCATTTTTGAGGCCTGCTCCGAAGCTAACTTAATTAGCTGTCCACCGACATCTATACCAAGAACTTTTGCTCCGGCTTGTGCCAGTGCGCGAGAAAAATACCCTTGACCACAACCAATGTCTATAATTTCTTCCCCTTTTTTTACATTTAAAATCCGTAAGAGATTCGGCTGAATAACTTTTTCCTGGTAAGTATCTTCCCCTTCTTCCAAAAGCTCGTTATACCACCCGGCCACCTTGCCCCAGGATGTATTAGAATTGATCATAATTTATAAATTAATTAAAATTGACCAAAATTTATCTGCAATCAGACAATTTTAATCTGTCCTGTTAAATTATTTTATCCATAATCTTTTTATTACTGGGATAGTTAAGGTTGATAAAATATACCCGAGCACCGGAACCAAAGCTTTTAACCAAGAGTTGGGCTCCTGAATAATCATGAGCCAAGTTTCAGCCACAATAAAAGTTAAAAGTGAAATTAAACCCCGGCGAGCCCAGCTGACTTCCCAAGCCTTATCCATTTCCACTTTCTGGTTTCGTTGTTTAATCTCTATAATTTCCTGTTCCAAATTCATAATAGTTATATACAATTTAGATTCTCTCCCCACGACTGGGGAGAGTTAGAGAGAGGTCGAAAACACGTTTTTTGATTACTTTTTCGATTTTTTCTAAAACTAAAGAAATATTATTATCTACTTCAGAATCCCAAAACCTTAATACTTCATACCCTAAATCTTTCAATGATTTATCCCTTACTATATCACTTATTAAATATTTGTGGTGAAATCCGTCTAACTCAATAATTAACTTTAAAGCATTGCAACAAAAATCAACAATAAAACTTTCTATTACCACCTGTCTTTTAAATTTAAAACCATTAAACCTTCCGGCTCTTAAATGCTTCCATAGCTTCTTTTCCCAAGTTGTGGATTCAAATCTTAAACTCTTCGAAGTTTCCACCAAATACTGTTTCCTAATCATATAAGTCAACCTCTCCCCGCCCCTCCCCAGGCAGGGGGAGGGAGACTATATTGATGTAGCTATTTCGTCCACCACTCCTTCACGTCTCGCTTCATAAATTCATCCGACTCTTTGGGACCATTGGTGCCGGGCTTATAAATATTCAACGGCAACTTTTTAAACGCTTTGCTTTCGGTAATACTGTCTACAAATTTCCACGAAGCTTCAATTTCATCACTGCGAATAAATAACCGCTGATCGCCTTCCATAAAATCCAACAACAACCGTTCGTAAGCCCCGGGAATTTCTGCCATAAACGCCCGCTTGTATCCGAACTCGTAATCGCCTTGGTGCAGGCGCACTCCTAACCCTGGAATTTTATTGTTAATTTGTAAATGCACAGATTCATCCGGCTGAATTTGAAAGGTTAATACATTGGCGCTACAACCTTCAAACAAACAGCGCACCGGCTCTCGAAAGTGAATGGAAATTTGAGTAAGCTTTTTGGACAACTGCTTGCCGGTACGTAAATAAAAAGGTACACCGGACCAGCGAGGTAAATTAATATAAGTTTTTAGAGCAAAAAACGTCTCAGTGCTACTGTCGCTCCCGGCTTCTTTTAAATACCCGGTGTACTGCCCTTTTATTAATCGGGACGGTAATTTCTCCGGAGTCAAAATTTCCAAGGCTTGAAGCACTTTTAATTTTTCGTCACGGATAAATTTAGCAGTTAAATTATACGGTTCTTCCATAGCAATTAAAGCAAGCATTTGCAAAATATGATTTTGCAAAAAATCTCTTATGGCTCCGGTTTGCTCGTAAAAATTTATGCGTCCCTTGGCGCTGTCTTTCTCAAGTACGGAAATTTCCACATGGTCAATAAACCGATTATTCCATAATGGTTCAAATAAACTATTGGCAAACCTGACCACCATTAAATTCTGCACGGTTTCTTTACCGGCATAATGGTCAATGCGATATATTTGATCTTCGGTAAAATATTTTAACAGTAAGGCATTTAAAGCGCTGGCAGATTTTAAATTAAACCCAAAAGGCTTTTCCACCAAAATTCGCGCCTTCCGACCGTGGGAATCACAAGTATTTAACAGTCCGGAGCTTTTTAATATTTGCGCCAAAGATGCGAATTGCTGAGGGCTGGTGGCAAAATAAAATAGCCGGTTGTAACATAAGTGCTTAGGTTTTTCAATATCTGCCAAAATGCCGGAAAGGGCCGAAAAATTTTCCATATTGGCAAAATCACCTTGGTAATAAATAATGTGTTTCAAAAAAGCGGACTTCTTTTTTGCGGACAACTTTTTAATTACTCGGGATTTTTTTAAGATAAAATTCAAATACGTCTTTGCGGTAAAATCTTTCCGCCCCACACAGACCAGTTTAAAATTTTTCGGTAATAATTTATGATCTTCTAAACGCAACAAAGCCGGCAATAAATAGTCTGCCGACAGGTCTCCGGTCGCCCCAAAAATAGTCAAAATAGTTGGCTCTATAGACTGGCCAGAGCTTCTAAATGAAAAGGGAGGTTGCTTACTCATACTTTTATATTACTTTATTTATTCCAGCTTGGCAAAGGTTCGATATACAAGCTTTCTGGACTCATCTACCAGAATTATTGCGAAAGCCAAAATAAACACAACCATCCAATCCCCCAGCGCCAACGGAGTGGTTTTCAATACTTTATTGAACCATACTGTTTGCACCGCCAAAATTTGAAAAACCAAATTAACCGCAAATGCCAACCAAATATAAATATTACCAAAGACTCTTTTGTTAAATACACTTTTTAAAGTAAATCGGCAGTTAATAGAGTTATACCACTGGAACGCGGCCAGCAAGGTTAAGGCCATAGTTTGGGCTTTAACAGGATTTTGCGAAAAATAAACATTAAAAATATAAAGAGCCCCGAGAGCCATCGTCAAGCCAATCAGACCGATGTGGATTATCATTTGTCTATCAATAAAAAATTTCGATAATCTGCCGGTATCCTTTTTTATAACATCACCATCTTCTTTTTCCAAAGCCAATGCAGCACCGGAAAGCGGATCGGTAATTAAATTTAACCATAAAATTTGCACCGCGGTTACCGGCAAAGGAAGTCGCAAAAATAAACTAAAAACTACAGTAAGTAATTCTCCAAATGAAGTGGAAAATAAAAATTGCAACGCTTTTTTTATATTCACATACATTATACGCCCCTCTTTAATTGCCGTTACTATACTGCCCAAATTATCGTCGAGCAAAACAATGTCCGCTGCCTCTTTGGCCACCTCGGTACCAATTTTGCCCATTGCCACACCCAAATCCGCGGCCACTAATGACGGCGCGTCGTTTACTCCGTCCCCTGTCATGGCCACCGTCAGTCCCAGCGACTGATAACCTTCAATAATTTTCATTTTATCTTCCGGTGTTACCCGAGAAAAAACCGAAACTTTCGGCAATTTTTCACGCATCTGTTCTCCTGTCAGCTCAGCCAGTTCCGGACCGGTAATTATTAAATCACCTTCAATATAAATACCCGCCTCTTTGGCAATAGTTTTTGCGGTATTTTTTAAGTCTCCGGTTATCATAACCACTTTCACTCCGGCTTCCCTAGCTTGGCGCACCGATTTGGCAGCCTCGGGCCGAAGCGCGTCTTCTATCCCCCAAAACCCACCGAAAACTAAATTTTGAATATTATCCAAGGGGTGAGTTTTGTTTAAAAATTTATAACCAAAAGCCACCACCCGCAAACCTTTTTGGGCGAACTCTTCCACAGCCAGTTCAAAAGCTTTTTGGTCCGCGGAAGTTTTTTCTTTAGACAACCCATTCTCCATATAATGGGTAGAATGATGTAACAAAACTTCGGGCGCCCCGGCAACAGTACAAAATATTTTTTCTTCGTGCCCATAAAATACCGCGCGATATTTATTTTTGTATTCAAAAGGAATTTCCGCAGTTTCAGCATATTTTGACTGTTGAATTTCTCGACCCTGACCCAATTTTTCCGCAAAGACCAACATAGCGGCTTCTGTCGGATCACCTGAAACTTTATACACCCCCACGTCCTCTATATATTGAACCGAGGCCTTATTGGATAAACAAGCTATTAGCGCGCTTTGAACAACGTCAGCAGATGTACTTTCTACCGCATCGGCAAAAAATACTTGGCCTTTTGGCTCATAACCGTTGCCGGAAACCGAAAAAACTTTTTTCCCAACATACAAAGCCTTAATCACCATTTCATTTTTTGTCAGTGTTCCTGTTTTATCTACGGCAATAATATTGGCCTGGCCCAAAGCTTCAACTGCCTGCATTTTTTTTACCAACGCATTTTTTTTACTCATCCGCCAAACCCCGTGCGCCAAAATTACCGTTAGTACCAAAGGTAAGCCTTCAGGAATTACCGATACCCCTAACGAAACTATTAGCGAAAACATCTCTTTGGCCGACTGACCGGTACTTGTTCCCAAGACAAACAAAAATACCGACATTCCTACAACAAAATATATAATATACTTGGACAAAGTTTTAATATTTTTTTGTAGAGGCATTTCTGCTTCTGGCATCATTAAAGTTTTACTGATCTTCCCCACCTCGGTATTAATACCTGTGCCCACCACAATTGCTTGACCGTCACCACCTAAAATTGCCGTTCCTTTAAATACCATGTTGTGCTGGGAGGACAGTGGCGCCACTTCTTCAACAATTATCCCTTCTTTTTTATGGACCGACGCAGACTCACCGGTTAGCATGGATTCGTCCACGCTCAAGTTATGAGAAAACACCACCCTAGCATCTGCTACCGTTCGCTGACCCTCTTTAAGTACCAAGACATCACCAGGAACAACTTCAGCTTCCGGCAAAACCACTTCCTCGCCATCACGCAAAACGGAAGCTTCTATAGAAGACAGCTTCTTTAAACTCTGGAGCATTCTCCCCGCCCGACCCTCTTGCACCGTTCCGATGATTGCATTAACAAACAATACAGCCAAAATAATATAGGCATCGGTGGTTTCCCGTAAATAAAAAATTATTGTCGCACAAGCGACCAAAATGTAAATCAACGGGCTTTTAAATTGTCGGAAAAAGACAGCAAACCAACTTTCCGGCGGTTTTTCCGGTAAGGAATTTATTCCGTACGTTTTCAAACGAATCTTTGCTTCCAAAAAGCTCAAGCCCTTGGTTAGGTCCGTTTTAAACTCCTGTTCTAATTGTGTTTTTGTATATTGGTGCCACTGCATACTACGGAAATACTAATTATACACCTACATAAATGAAAATTTACTGCACTACAGAAACCTACAGAAGTTAAGCAAGACAGTTAGTGTTTTTATCAGGTAGCCTTAATTATTTAGGTTCTGTAGTGCAGTTATTCTGTAGCTTCTATATTTGATTTATAAATATCTAACAAGGCCAAAAAAATAGACATTAAAATGGGCCCGAGTAAAAATCCCAAAGGACCAAAAAAATTCAAGCCGCCGATTACGCTAAACAAAACCAACAATGGGTGAATTTTTGTTTTCGCCCCTAATAATTTTGGGCTAATTATGTTGTCTATTGTGCCGACTGCCAAAGCGCCCCAAATTGCCATCCCCACAGCTTCTCCGGGCTGCCCCATAATAAACAAATAGACTACTGCGGGAATTAATGCCAAGGAAGTGCCTAAATTCGGTACCAGTGCTGATAGGGCCGTGAAAGCGCCCCACAAAAATGCGCCGGGAACCCCAAAAATCAAAAACCCAACGACAGCCACTGCCCCTTGAATTATAGCAATTACAAATGACCCTTTAATCATCCCGTTTATTGCTGATTCAATTTTTTCTACCAAAATATTTTTATTTGCTAAAGACAAAGGGAAAACTGAATTTATGAAATTTTTAATTCTCTGTCCGTCTCGCAACAAATAATAGCAAGTAAAAAAGATTAAAATTATTGAAATTAAAAAATTGGCCAAGTTCGCAAAAATTGTTGTTACCCCAGTAAATGCACTTACTACGATATTGGAAATTTTTAAATTTAAATCACTCAAAAAACTGACCGCAAAATCCTGAACTGGCAAAGGTAAACTATTAATAAATTCAGTTTTACTAAAGACTATTCCACTTTGACTATAGGAGTTAAACAAGGCGCTTAATTCATTAAACAAAGCCTGCCCCAATAAATACAAAGGGGCAAAAATAATTAATAGGATTAAACCAATGGTAACAAACGCGGCCAGCGATTCATTTGAGACTTTTTTTAGTATCCGCTGATGTACCGGACTAAACAGCACGGCTAAAATTGTTCCCAAAGCCAAAAGTTTCAAAAATGGTATCCAAATAAAAAACACCGCCCCGGCGACTGCTGACAGAAGCAAGAAAAAAGTAATCGTTTGTTGTTTGTTTGTAGCCATATCCTAATTTTATTTAATTTGCTCTTGTCTTTGGCGGGAGGAATAAATATCTATTAATGACATAAACATGGCCATTAAAATTGGACCGAGTAAAAATCCCAAGTAACCAAACAATACAAGCCCACCCAAAATGCTGAGCAAAGTAACCAACGGATGCAAGTTTGTTTTAAAACCGATTAGACGAGGACTAATAAAATTATCTATCCCCTGAATGGAAACAAACGCCCAGATGGTCATACCAATAGCCGGGCCGGTATGCCCGGATAAAAATAAATAAATTACTGCGGGCACCAACGAGAGCAATGTTCCCACGGTTGGAACCAAAGAAGCCAGAACTGTGAATATCCCCCATAAAATCGGTTGAGGTACCCCGAATATATAAAACCCGACTGTTGAGACACTGCCCTGAAGCAACGCAACGCTAAATGACCCTTGTACGACTCCCTTAATTGCCATTTCTAATTTTTGCACCAGCAAGGTTTCATGGCTTTGGTCTAGCGGGAAAATCTTTTCAATAAAAGTTTTCAGCTTTCCGCCATCTTTCAATAAATAATACAAAGTAAATGACACTAAAATAAACGCCACCACAAAATTTGCAATGTTCGCCACAATATCGGCAAAACTCTGGAAAGCATTTCCGGCAAAAGAAGAGGCCTTTTCGGAAACGTTGTTAAAAATATTTTTTGCCAGTTCGCTTGCCGGTCCGGAAAGATGACTAATAAAATTATTAAAATTGATGGTAAATGAACCTTGGGTAGCTTGCTGGGTATAAATATTTACTATTTCATTAAACACCAACTGCCCAATAATATACACGGGCAAAAGTACCATTATAATAGCCAGAGCCAAGGTAATTAAAGACGAAATAGTTTCTGACTTAATTAATTTGGAAATCTTTAACTTTAAAGGATAAAATAACACGGCTAAAATCGCGCCTAATGCGATGAGCTTAAAAAAAGGCAAGAACATTAACACCACAGTTATTCCTGTCACTGCAAATAATATATAGAAGCTAATGTCCTGAAGTCGATTTTTTGATGAATCCATAAAAAT
>CAYZEI010000023.1:0-12359 GCA_964477745.1 uncultured Candidatus Saccharibacteria bacterium
GCCGTGTTGGAAACCCCGGGTGAAGTGCATCCGGAACCCGGGGAGGAGGTCATTTAGTAGAATTTTTTTAGTACAGTTTGGAATCCGCCTTTTTTGTTTGCTAATTCTCGACTTCCTCTGGTTACCGTGGCAACGCTGACTTTAAGTTTTTTTGCAATTTCTCTGTGAGTAATTCCGGCCTTGAGAAGTTTGATAATCTGCCAACGTACCGCCAGGTCTTTGTATTCGGTAGGGGAGAGGATATCAAATAAAAATTCATGTAGCAGGGCCGGTTGTTTGACTAATTTAGCTAGTAGCTTTTCAAATTCTTGTGCGTATTCAGTTTTATATTGCATAATTGATAAAGGTTAATGTACTACCACACTAGCACAAAGTTTGTTTTTTCGCAATTAGCATGTGGATAATTTCTAACCACCCCCCGGCACAAATGCGTGTATTAGTGTACTAGTACAGTAGTTGACACGCGACGGGTTTTTGGGGTAATCTAAATTGGTAAGTTTAACCAGCGCAGGAGCTGGATACATTTTTAGGCAGGAGGACTTGTGTTGAGCAAAAATCAAAGATTGGCCCTAGAAGCGGCAAAGGGACTGGAGTTTTGCCTGGTTGTGGTGACAGAAGGCTTTAGGGATAGGTCCTCGGGAAAGAACGTCCCGATTGGGTCTCGTGGTAAGGTGTCAGGAGTCTGCTGGACGGTTCAAAGAAATACCTTACAGATAACTTATGAACTTACCCTAAACTACGAGTCCGCCCCAATGGGCTCGATCCATGTTCACAATCTCTCGGCGTCTCAGTTTGGACGCTATATCAAAGTGTCTCACTAACCGCGAATTGGCCAATCTATAAATCAAACGCCGGCGTCCTTAATCGGTCGCCGGCTTCACTTTTTATGAAGTTTTCAGGCCTTTTCAATATCAGCAGACTTTGGTATAATTTAACCACTGTTTTAAAGGGGTAAATAGCTAAATCTTGATAATTGGAAAGGATATAAATGTCATTTTTTCACAAATTTTTTGGCGGGGAAAGCACGGCAGCAGAAAAGTATGCCGATAGCTTGGCCGAAGTAAATTCTTATAAAGAAGAAGTTGCTGGCTTAACCAAAGAGCAAATTCAAAAAGAAATTCAGGAAATTAAACAGGAAATCAAAAAGCTGGAATCCGATAAAGAAATTTTTGAGCATTTGCGCGAAATCGCTCCGCGCGTTTTTGCTTTAACCAGAGAAGCGGCCAAACGTTCCATTGGGCAGTTTCATTACGATGTTCAGGCTATTGGTGGATTTGTTTTGGCCGACAGCAAAATTGCGGAAATGAAAACCGGGGAAGGAAAAACTTTAACCGCTACTTTGCCTTTAGTTTTGTTTTCATTGGCCGGCCGTGGCGCACATTTGGTAACAGTTAACGACTATTTGGCCAGGTGGCAGGCTTCCTTAATGGGGCCGGTTTATAAATACCTTGGGCTAACAACGGCTTCCATTCAGCATGAAGCGTCTTTTATGTTTGATGACGAATATCAGCCGGAGGCTGCCGAAATTGAACAAATTGAAGGCGAAACTCAAGGGCTGGTAATGGATGTTAAACATATGAAGCCGATTTCCCGGAAAGAAGCCTATGGAGCGGATATTACTTACGGCACAAACAACGAATATGGATTTGATTTTTTGCGCGACAACATGGTGCAGAATGTGAACCAGTTAGTTCAGCGAGAATTGTTTTTTGCCATTGTGGACGAAGTCGATAGTATTTTGGTTGACGAAGCTCGTACCCCGTTAATTATTTCCTCACCGGACAGTGAGCCAACCAGCAAATACTACGATTTTGCCAAGTTGGTCGGGCGCTTAGACGAAAAGTCCGATTACACGGTAGACGAAAAGCATAAAGCCGCTAGTCTCTCTGATGTCGGCATTTCCAAAATCGAAGAAATCTTAAAAATTCCAAACATCTATGACACTTCTAAAGGTGTTACTACCATTCATCACATTGAACAGGCCTTAAGAGCCAGAACTTTGTTTAAAATTGACCGCGACTACGTGGTCCGCGAAGGGGAAATTATTATTGTCGATGAATTCACCGGGCGGTTAATGTTTGGCCGCAGATATTCCGAGGGTTTGCACCAAGCTATCGAAGCTAAAGAAAACGTAAAAATCCAGGCCGAAAGCAAAACCCTGGCTACTATTACATTTCAAAACTTGTTTCGTTTGTATAAAAAATTATCCGGCATGACCGGAACAGCGAAAACCGAAGAAGAAGAATTCTTTAAAATCTATCAACTGACCGTTGAACAGGTGCCGACTAATAAAGAAATGGTTCGCATGGATTTGCCGGATGCCGTATATAAATCCGAGGAAGCTAAATATAAAGCGATTGCCTTGGAAGTAAAAGCTCGGCACAAAAAAGGCCAGCCGGTATTAATCGGTACCGTGAGCATTGCCAAGAATGAAATGTTGTCCGATGTGTTAAAAAAAGAAGGTTTGACCTTTGAACTTTTAAACGCCAAAAACCACGAACGGGAAGCGCATATTATTTCTCAAGCCGGACGTCCGGGGCAAATTACCTTGGCAACCAATATTGCCGGACGTGGAGTAGATATTCTACTGGGCGGTAACCCAATAGACCAAGATGAAGCCAAAAAAGTGCGTGATGCCGGGGGCCTGCACATTTTAGGTACCGAGCGTCACGAATCCCGGCGTATAGACAACCAGCTCAGAGGTCGTGCCGGACGCCAAGGCGACCCGGGGTCTTCTCAGTTCTTTGTGTCCATGGAAGATGACCTTATGCGATTGTTCGGTGGCGAACGCATGAAAAGCATTATGACCAGAATGGGTCTGCCGGATGACCAACCAATTGAACACGGAATGGTCTCTAAAAGCATTGAGCAAGCGCAAAAAAAGATTGAAGGCTTAAACTTTGATACCAGAAAAAATGTGTTGGAATTTGACGATGTGTTAAACCACCAACGTAATATTATTTACAAAAAGCGCCGCGGCTTTTTAGCCGGCACTGAAGAAAGCAAGCAGATAGACTTAAAGAAAGAAATTCTGGAAATTGCAAAAACCGAATTGGGCGAGGCGGTTACTTTCCACTTAAACCAAGTAGATGAATCGGGCGGTAAAAAAGAAGATTGGGATAATTTATTTAAAGGTATTGGCACAATAATCCCAATTGACCAAAAACTGGTTTCTAAAGCCAAAGAAGCATCTGGTAACGCAGCGGATAAAGAATTTGCCATTACCGATGTGTTTTACAAAGCCGTAGAAGATTATTGGGATGTCAAAGAAAAAGAAATGGGCAAAGAAGTGTTTGAAGGAGCCCAGCGGTTTGTGGCCTTGCAGGCCTTGGACAACTTATGGATGGAACACTTAGACACCATGGACCATTTGCGCGACTCGGTTAGACTTCGTGGCTATGGTCAGCGCGATCCGCTGGTGGAATACAAAAAAGAAGGCTACATAATGTTCCAGAATTTGGTTAAAGAAATAAATAAACAAATTATTTATACCATCTTCCATATTACAGTCCAGGTTAACCAACAAGCAGTCCAGCAGCAACCGCTAAAAGATTTAATAACCACTTCAGCCTCCGGCAGTTCGCAAAGCTCATCAATTGACCCAAAATACGCCGGAGTAGGGCGAAATGATGCCTGCCCTTGCGGTAGCGGTAAAAAGTTTAAAAAGTGTCACGGGAAAAGCGCATAACTTATCAATTAATTAATTTATAAAGGAACAATATGGGAAAAGATTATTTGAAGAAAGAACCAAGCAAAACAGACAGAATGATTTACGAACTAGTAATGGCACAAAATTCCATGGAAAAGGGTTTGTGGTCCACTTCCAGCTTGGTTATGGTACTTGCTATGCTTACTAAACAAGAACCAAAAGAAATTGCCGCGTTAATGGTTAATGGAGATGAAAAGTTAAGAGATTTCAGCACCAAAATTAACGAAGAAATTAAAAAATTGGAAGCCGAGAAACATAAAGATCACGACCACGCCAAAACCGATGCTTCTGCCGTAGCTGAAGAGCCAAAAGCCTAAAATAAAATCAACAACACTCTATTACCACAGTGTATTAGAGTGTTGTGACTAAATAGGGAGTTAAATGCTTAAGTTTATAACTGGAAATAAAACAAAATTTAAAGAAGTACAGGCGGGGCTTGCGCCTATTCAAATTGAGCAGGTAAATATTAATCTGCACGAAATCCAAGGCGTTGACCCAAAAAAAATTATTGAACATAAACTTAAGGAAGCCTTTAAACACCACAAGGGCGAATTTATTATTGATGACAGCTCGTTATTTTTGAGCTGTTTTGACTATAAATTGCCGGGCCCGCTTATAAAGTGGTTTAATGACACAATCGGCACAAAAAAGATTTATGAAATGTGTAAAAAGATGAAAGATCAAAAAGCAAAAGCCACAACCATAATTGGGTATGCTAAAAGTCCTAATGACGTGATATTTTTTAATGGGACTTTAACAGGTAAAATTGTGGCGCCCAAAGGTAGCTATCAATTTGGCTATGACCAAATATTTCTTTCAAACGGAAAAAAACAAACCTTGGCAGAGCTTAAAGGGAGTGGGGATCATTTGAACAGCCCAAGAGGCTTAGCAGTTTTAAAGTTAAAAAAATATTTACTAAAATAGCTCCACTCATTCGCGGCCGTGAATGAGTGAAGCCTTGGTTATTAGCTAATAGAATTTTCATAATGTCAAAACACATAAAAGTCAGACTACCAAGCCATATTAAACCCGAACGATATCGCTTATTTATAAAACCTGATTTAAAGGGTTTTGTTTTTGAAGGTGAAGAAACAATTTATTTGACTTTGGAAAAATCAGTCAGCGAGATTACTTTGCATGCTAAGGAGTTGGTGATAAGCGAGGTGTCGCTCCAAGTATCAAGTATTAAATATCAAGTATCAAGTATTAAAACAAATCCAAAAGCTCAAACGGTTACTTTTAAGTTTAAGAAAAAAATTCCGGCCGGGAAAGGGGAGTTAAGCTTAAAGTTTACAGGCATTTTAAACGATAAAATGCGGGGGTTTTACCGCAGTCAATATAACCATCAGTCTAAGCAAAAACACTTGGCCACGACCCAATTTGAGGCCACAGATGCCCGCAGAGCCTTCCCTTGCTTTGATGAGCCGAGTGCCAAGGCTATTTTTGACGTCAGTTTAATGTTGCCGAAAAAAATGACCGTCGTCTCAAATACAGTCGAGACGGAGGTTGTTGAACATCAAGGCGAATATAAAACTGTAACTTTTGCTCCAACGCCAAAAATGTCCACCTACTTGTTGGCTTTTATTGTCGGTGACTTGGAATATATTGAAGGTAAAACAAAAGACAAAGTGGTGGTTAGAATTTTCACCACACCAGGGAAAAAACATCAGGCTAAGTTCGCGCTTGATACGGCTATCCGTTGTTTGGAGTTTTACAATGAGTATTTTGATATTCCATACCCGTTGCCGGTTTTGGATTTAATTGCCATACCCGATTTTAATAGTGCAGCCATGGAAAATTGGGGCGCGATTACGTATCGTGAATCCGCACTGCTGATCGACGAAAAAAATTCCTCACTATCTAGCAAGCAATGGGTGGCAATTGTTATTGCCCATGAAATTGCCCATCAGTGGTTTGGAAATTTGGTGACTATGGAATGGTGGACTCATTTGTGGTTAAACGAAGGCTTTGCCTCGTATATGGAATATTTGTGTACCGATAAATTGTTCCCGAAATGGCAAATGTGGGAGCAGTATGTGGCGGCACGCTTTAACACGGCTTTAGAACTTGATGCGCTGACTAACACTCATCCGATTGAAGTCGAAGTTAACCACCCGGAGGAAATAAGCGAAATTTTTGACGCGGTTAGTTATGCCAAAGGCTCGGTGGTAATTCGAATGCTGGCGGAATATTTAGGCGAAAAAACTTTTCGCCAGGGTTTGCGGTATTATTTAAAAAAACATTCTTACCAAAATGCTTCCACAGTACATTTGTGGGAAGCCTTTGAAAAAGTCTCCGGAAAGCCTGTTAAAAAATTAATGCAAAACTGGACCGGGGCGCCGGGTTATCCATTAGTTCGAGTTATAGAAGAAAAAAACCAGCTGGTGTTAAGTCAATCCCGTTTTTATTCCAGCTCGGTATCCAAAAAAATATCCAAAGACACAACAGTTTGGCAAATCCCAATTACCGTTAAAGACAGCAGTGCAAAATCCAAACAGTATTTGCTAAGTACCAAGGCACTTAAAATTCCTAAAAGTGATGCGAAATGGATTAAATTAAATTCCGGTGAGACTTCAATGTTTCGGACTGACTATCCGGCACAAATGCTTGGCGCTTTAAGTTTAGGGCTAAAAAATAAAACCCTTAACGCCATTGACCGGTTAGGTGTGGTTCGCGATGTATTTTCTTTAGCCGAATCTGGTGACTTGCCGGCTGTGCAGGCTTTGGAAGCCGTAAAGAATTTAAATAATGAAACAGATTATAACGTTTGGCTAATGGTCGCGTCGGGTTTGGGTAATGTTTCCGGAATTGCAAGAAATTTAAAAAACTATCCGGCTTACAAAGAATTTTCCAACCAATTGTTTCAAAATATTTTAGAGCGGGTCGGATGGCAAGAAAAAGCGAAAGAAACAAGTTCCGAAGTTCTTCTTAGAAGTTTGGTGTTACAACAGGTTATAAAGTGGGGTGATAAAAAAACAATTTTGAAAGCAAAAAAAATGTTTGCTGGTAAATCCAAGCCAGTAGTAAACATCCGCTCCGCTGTGTATTTTGCGGTTGCAACTACTGGTGGGCAAACTGAGCACGCAAAATTTATAAAACTCTACAAAGAAGAAAAACTGCAGGAAGAAAAAGATCGCCTGGCCAGAGCCCTAACGCAATTTACTGAACCAAAATTATTAAAGAAGACTCTGGAATTTGCGTTAAGTGTAAGCGTTAGAGATCAGGACGCCCCATTTATTATTGCCGGCGTTTTCCGCAATTCTGTGGGAGCCGAAATTGCTCTTGAGTTTGTTAAGAAACATTGGACCGAACTGCTAAAGCGTTATGCCTCCGGCTTAAGCATGATTTCTCGAATAATCGGTACAATGGACAATTTTTATACCGAAGAAAAAGCTCAAGAAATTGAAAAATTCTTTAAAACCCACAAAGCTCCCGGTGCTACCAGGGCCATTAAGCAAACTTTGGAAAAAATTCGTTCCCAAACCGCTTGGCTTAAGCGTGATGGTAACCATTTATCAAATTGGTTAGAAAAACAAAATGAATCTTAAAATTAAAATTACAGTTTTAATACTTTTCTGTCTGATGCCAATCAGAGGTTTTGCTCAAACCACCCCTACAGATTCCGACAATGACGGCTTAAGCGACGGTGATGAAGTAAATATCTATCACACCAATCCGCAAGTCTCAGATACAGACGAAGACGGTTACTTAGATGGTGACGAGGTGAAGTACAATTACGACCCTAACAGCAAAACCGATGATAAGCTAGAGAAAAAAATTGTTGTTGCCTTGGCTGACCAAAGTTTAAGTTATCGACTCGGTGACTATATTGTTGGTGGCTTTAAAATTTCCAGTGGCTTACAAAAAACCCCAACTCCAACCGGAAGTTATGAAATTTTAGTTAAAAAACCGATGGTTAGTTACACTGGAGCGGATTATAATTACAAAAATACCCGCTGGAATATGCTGTTTAAAAAAGGATCTCCTTTGGGTTATTATATCCACGGCGCCTATTGGCATAATAACTTTGGCGAGCCAATGAGCCACGGGTGCATAAATGTGTCCTATCAAAATATTGAGCCACTATATAATTGGGCAGACGTTGGTACAAAAGTAATTATTCAGTAAATGTTTAAGGTTTTTAAAAAATTCCCGAATTTTAAATTTGGACTGTCTCAAAAAACAGACGGGCCTATGGAGTTGGCCGGAGCCCAAAGTTTTCCAAACAGAAAAAGTTTTTTTGCCAAAAATAATATTCTGCTAAATCAGACTGTGGG
Source organism: uncultured Candidatus Saccharibacteria bacterium (assembly GCA_964477745.1). Classification (GTDB taxonomy): domain Bacteria; phylum Patescibacteriota; class Doudnabacteria; order UBA920; family UBA920; genus PALSA-1336. The sequence continues at coordinate 7,987 of CAYZEI010000023.1, forward strand.
TGCTAAGTTGGCGCATTCAGAAAATGTTGTTTGGGTTAGTGAAAAAAATGCAGGGGGTGTAATCCAGGATGTTGATGGTTTGATTACCAAAGACCTCGGAGTTGTATTAACAGTTACAGTGGCTGATTGTTACCCAATATATTTTTTTGATCCCAAACAAAACATTATTGGCCTAATCCACAGCGGTTGGCGGGGGAGTGTCAGTAATTTAATTGGCCATACAATTAAAACAATTGGTGGTAATCCCGGCAATCTGCTTGTTGGGGTGGGGCCGGGGATTGGTCCGTGTCATTTTGAAATTCAAAATAATACCCTCGGCAATTTTAAAGAGTTCCCGGGCGGGATCATATATAAAGAAAATAAAATATTTGTCGACTTACCCAAAATTATTCAAACACAACTAACAAATGCAGGAGTTAAGCCGGAAAATACTGAGTTTATTGAAGAATGTACTTATTGTAACGAGGTCAAATATTTTTCATATCGACGTGACCACCCCGCAACTATTCAAGCCATGATGGCATATATTAGCCTTTAATATTGCCAAATATCTCAATTTTGCTATAATAGCAGAAGTGTTTAACGGGTCTTTAAAGGCCCTTTTATAATCATTCTAAGAAACGAAAAATGCACCCAAAACTTAAACTATTTGCCTCGTTGTTTGCAATTTTACTAATTTCAGCTGCTGCTCTTTGGATTTCATTGCCCCAGGGCAGTAAAATCAGCCTTAAAGGCTTAAAAATCCCTTATAGCCAGACGTTTAAGGTTCATTTGGGTTTGGATTTGCAGGGTGGAAGCCACTTGGTTTACCAAGCCGATTTTAAAGATATTAAGCAATCTGATCAAGCAGACGCCTTAACCTCTGTTCGCGACACTATTGAACGTCGGGTAAACAGTTTTGGCGTAAGTGAACCTTTGGTACAAGTAACCGGCAATGATCGAATTATTGTTGAATTGCCGGGTATTAAAGATGTTAATGAGGCGATTGATCAAATTGGGCAAACTCCATTAATGGAATTCAAAACTCAAAGCACCAAAGAGCCAACGTTAGTGCCGGATTCCAAGGGTCAGATAACAGTTGACGCTTCCCAAGGCTGGGATTATACCGGTCTTTCCGGAAAGCAGTTAAAGAAAGCAAGTGTTGATTACCAACAAGATAAAACTATTTCTAACCAGGTAGTAGTCCGATTGGAGTTTGATGACGAAGGGAAACAACTATTTTCAGAGATTACCACAGCCAGCATCGGTAAGCCGATTGCGATATTTTTAGACGGGCAACTTTTATCTGCTCCAACAGTGCAAACCGCTATAACAGACGGAGTTGCTATAATCTCCGGTGATTTCACTGTTCAGCAAGCCAAAGATTTATCTACCCGCTTAAACAGCGGTGCTTTGCCTGTTCCTATAAAGTTAATTTCCCAGCAAAATGTGGGGGCGACTTTGGGTAAAGAGTCAGTGCAAAAATCCGTGCAAGCCGGTTTAATCGGCTTGTTAATGATTGTGGTATTTATGATTCTTTACTATCGCTTCCCTGGATTGCTTGCCACTTTTGCCTTGTTGATTTATGCAGTTGTGTCTTTCGCGGTATTTAAAATCGGAGTGTCGTTTACAGCGTTGCTTTTGGTCGGTTTGTTTTTCTTCCTGGGATTAACCGTTAGTTCTTGGTTTGGAATCTTAGCCTTTTTAAGCTATATTCTTTTGATTTTCTTAAAAGGTTTGTCACCGGTGACTTTAACTTTAGCCGGTATTGCCGGGTTTATTTTGTCCATCGGTATGGCTGTAGATGCCAACATTTTAATTTTTGAACGGTTAAAGGAAGAAATTCGTGCCGGAAAAGAAATTCATAAGGCAGTGGAAGACGGTTTTGCCAGAGCCTGGCTTTCCATTCGAGATTCTAACGTCTCCAGCTTGATCACTACGGTTATCTTGTACATTTTCGGCACGCCCTCCATTAAAGGTTTCGCTTTAACTTTAGGGATTGGTATTTTAATTTCTATGTTTACCGCTATTACTGTAACCAGAACATTCTTGAAAGTATTTGTCGGGAATAATATTTTAACTCACCCATGGTTATTCGGGGTAAGCAAAATAAAACCCTCTGCAAATTTAAAAAATAATTAATTAAACATACAAATATACAAAAACACAAATGATACAAATAGTAACAAATGCTTAAATTTTAGAATTTGTAATCATTTGTTTCATTTGTGCATTAGTAAATTTGTATAGCGTATTTGTAAACTCTATGTTCAATACTTTAAAATATACAAAATTTTGGTTTGCGGTATCGGGAATTATTTTGCTGTTCGGAGTTATCTCCCTTTCTGTCTACGGGTTGAGATTGGGGATTGATTTTAAGGGCGGAACTTTTGTTGAATTAAAATTTAATCAGCAAGTTTCGCAAGATAAAGTTAAAGTCGCATTAGACAAGCAGGGGATTAAGAACTATCAACTGCAGGCCGCTGAAAACAATAGTATTATTATAAAAACCGAAAGCTTGGAAAAAGGTCAGCACGACAAAATGTTGGCTGAAATTAAAACTCAAGCCGGAGAGTTTGCCGAAACTCGTTTCGATTCCATTGGGCCAATTATCGGTAAGGAATTAAAAACCAATGCTATTTATCAGCTTATAATGGTTTCTCTAGGAATCGTTATTTATATCGGTTATGCTTTCAGAAAAGTGGCCAAGCCAATTTCTTCCTGGCAATTCGGATGGGCAGCAATTATCGCCCTGTTGCATGACTTGTTATTTGTATTAGGATTCTTCTCTTTACTAGGCCATTTTAGAGGAGTTGAGGTAGATAGCTTATTTGTAACTGCAATTTTAACGGTTTTGGGCTTTTCCGTTCACGACACCATTGTTGTATTTGACAGGGTTAGAGAAAATCTTAAGTTATTTCCGGGTCAAAGTATTGAATATGTGGTAAACCATAGTATTGCTCAAACCATTGTCCGCTCCTTAAATACCAGCTTAACTGTGCTTTTTGTTTTGTTAAGCTTGTTGTTATTCGGCGGTGAGACTATAAAATATTTTGTTTTAGCCTTGTTTGTAGGAATTATTGTTGGTACTTATTCATCTATTTTTATAGCCAGTCCGGTGTTGGTAGTTTGGCAAAAGTGGAAAACAAGACAAGTTTAATATCTAAATCCCCCTTAAGTAAGGGGGATTTTTATTTACCTATATATTTGACATACCTTATACTTTATGCTATACTGGTTAAAAGTTTGAATTTGAAACATTCTTATAAATAGGAAGAAGAAAAATATGGGAATCTTAGACACAATCATTCATACAAAGCAGAACGAAACATTGAATCAATTCAAACCCTCAGAAATTGTGAGGGAAGTTTTATTATTGTTGAAAGATCGTGATAAGCAAATTTTAACAAACCGTTACGGCTTGGAAGGTCAAGAAACCAAAACTTTGGCTTCTATTGGGCAAGAACAAAATTTAACCAGAGAACGTGTCAGACAAATTGAAAAGGATTTGTTAAAAACTTTAAAAAAGACCAGTTTGAAAAGCTCTTCTTTTGGCGAGGCCAAAGACTTTGTGTTAAATATAATTGCCGAACACGGTAGAATAATTGCAGAAGAAAGCTTGTTAATGCATTTGAATATTTCCGAACCTAAAGAAAAGAATGCTTTAGTTTTTATTTTGCACTTAGTCGAAGAGTTGGACCATTTTATACACGATAACTATAAAAAAAGCTGGGTAACCGTATTATTTAAAGAAGACTTGTTACATAATTTTGTGACTGAAAGCAAAAAGATAATCGGTTCTCAAAATGAGCCAATTGAAGCTGAAGGCTTTTTAGAAAACTTTAAACAAACTCAGTTTTATCAGGAAAATCGTGACCAATTGCCCGATAAAGTTATACTGAATTATTTGGAATTAACTGTTGAAATTGAAAAAAATGTCTTTGGGCATTGGGGTCTTTCATTATGGAAAGAAGTTAAGCCAAAAGATGTTGGCGATAAAGCTTATTTGGTTATGAAGCACAATAAAAAACCAGAGCACTACTCCTCAATTACCGACATGATCAACAAGTCCAAGTTTGACGAACGCACAGCCTATAAAGAAACTGTACATAACGAACTTATTAAAGACCCGCGCTTTATTTTAATTGGTCGCGGAATTTATGCCTTGTCCGAATGGGGCTATAAATCCGGAGTGGTCTCCGACGTAATTTTGGAAATTTTAAAGTCTGCAAACCAGCCATTGGCTAAAGAAAAAATTATTGAAGAAGTATTAAAACGCCGGGTAGTGAAAAAGAACACTATTTTGGTCGGACTTTCCAATAAAAAGTTTTTCAAAAAAGTTGGTAAGAATTCTTACGCTCTTGCATAATCCGAATTTATTTATCCTGAAATCC
>CAYZEI010000023.1:12459-14559 GCA_964477745.1 uncultured Candidatus Saccharibacteria bacterium
GGGATAATAATTCGGACAATTAGGATTACATTTCTTTATCGAAACACAAATGGATTTTTTAAAAGATTTATTACCAAATTTCGCCGAGATTTTTCATATTGCCTTCCTGGTAGTATTCCAATACTATTTGTGGGTTCTTTTTGTTATTGGCCTTATTTACATGCTGTGGCGCATGTATTATTTGGAAATTGAACATCAATATATTCATAGCCAGAATTGGATCTTTTTAAACATCAAAGTTCCGAGAGAAAATATGGTTAGTACTTTGGCCGTGGAATCTATTTTTACCCAAATGCATGCCTTGCATGCCGGAAAAACTTTTGCCAACAAGTACATTGAAGGACAAATACAACTTTGGTACACTTTGGAAATTGTCAGTATGGGCGGGAAAATATCCTTTTTGTTGCGTATTCCGGAAAAAATGAAAGATGTCGTTGAGTCGGCTTTTTATTCACATTATCCGCAAGCTGAAATTAGCGAAACCACTGACTATATGGCAAATTTTCATTATGACCCTGATCAGCCCGGGGATTATGATATTTTTGGTTCGGAATGGAAGTTGACTGAAGACGCAATGATTCCGATTAAAACGTATAAAGATTTTGAACATACCGCTGCGGAAGAAACAATTATTGACCCCTTGGCAAACTTTTTTGAGGGCATGGCAAAAATCCAACCCTATGAAATGATCGCCTACCAAATAACAATCCAGCCGGTGTCGGATGAAGATTGGAAATCCCGAGCGGACAGAAAAGTAAAAGAGCTAACCGGTGAAGATATACCGCATAAAGCGAGCTTCTCCAGTTTATTAATGGCTCCGTTTGAATGGTTTTCTCATTTTAGTTATAGTGAGACTTTTTTTGGCGGGCACGGACACGGACACGCGGACGAAAACAAACCAAAAAACAATTGGCTTAGTATGACCGAAATGCAAAAAGAACGGGTAAATTTAGTTGAACAGAAAGCGGGCAAGCCCGGTTATAGCACAAAAATTCGTATGCTGTATATTGCACCGGCAGATAAAATTGATATGTCTCGAAAAGGTTTAATGGCAGGTTTATACAGGCCATTAGGATCGGCTATGAGGAATAAACTTAAACCCGATATGAGTAACACTTGGATCGGAGTAGACGAAGCCTTTTCCAAAACCTTGGAAAAACCATATCTCGATTGGCTTTTAAAAACTAAAAAAAGAAAGTTTATTAAAGGCTACAAAGAACGGAACATTCATATTGGTTCGCCGATGTTTATTATGAATGTGGAAGAAATTGCCACTTTATATCATTTTCCAATTACCACCAAAACAACTACCGCGCCTTCGGCTGTGGAAAAAACTGAAAGTAAGAAATCCCAGCCACCGGTTAATTTGCCGGTTGCCGGGGCGGATTCTGGTTTTTAAATTTGTATTCGATTTAACCCTGAGACAAAAATTATGGAAAACCAAAACCACGAAGACATTATTACCGTGTTTGCCAAAACTAACTTCCGAAATCGGGAAGTGCCTTTTGGTATTAAAACCGACGACAGACGCAGGCATATGTACTTAATCGGTAAAACCGGTATGGGTAAGACCACCTTAATGGAGAATATGGTCATTCAGGACATCAGAAATGGCCATGGCGTGGCGTTTTTGGACCCGCACGGGGATTCAGTACAAAGAATTTTAGACTCTATCCCGGCGAGCCGGGTAAACGACGTGATATATTTTAACCCGGCAGATTTAGAATATCCGGTGGCATTTAATATTTTGGAAGCGGTAGACACCAAGTATAAACATTTGGTGGCTTCCGGGCTAATGGGTGTGTTTACCAAAATTTGGGCCAACCTGTGGTCCGCCAGAATGGAATATATTTTAAACAATACCATTCTTGCGTTGCTGGATAGCCCGGGCAATACTTTGCTTGGTATTACTCGTATGTATGTGGATAAAAAATATCGTAAGAAGATTGTAGATAACGTAAAAGACCCAATGGTCAAAGCTTTTTGGGTAGATGAATTTGCCAACTATAACGAAAAATACAGGACTGAAGCCATTGCTCCAATTCAAAACAAAGTTGGGCAGTTTTTGAGTTCCGGAATTGTTCGTAATATTGTGGGTCA
>CAYZEI010000024.1:0-12615 GCA_964477745.1 uncultured Candidatus Saccharibacteria bacterium
AAGTCCAAATAATTGGCCGGGTCACCCAAACCATAAATACAAGACACCGAAGCCACAATCAAAACATCTTTGCGCGACAGTAAGCTTTGGGTGGCGGCGTTTCTGAGTCGGTCAATTTCTTCGTTAATTTGGGTTTCTTTTTCTATATAGGTGTCTGAGCGGGGGATGTAGGCCTCCGGTTGGTAGTAGTCATAGTAAGACACAAAATAGTGTACGGCGTTATCTGGGAAAAAATCTTGGAATTCCGCGGCTAGCTGAGCCGCCAAGGTTTTATTGTGGGAAATTATAAGTGTGGGCTTATTTATTTTCTCAATTAAATTAGCCATGGTAAAAGTCTTCCCGCTGCCGGTGACACCAAGTAGCGTTTGAAAGTGGTTTTTGGCCTTTAAAGATTTTAGCAATCCTTTTATGGCTTTGGGCTGATCTCCGGCCGGTTTAAATTGTGATTTTAAAACAAATTTATCCATACAATTTTAGTATATAGTATTTGGAATATAGTAGGAAGATAAAAAAATGCAGCCACCAGATTCGGAGTGAGATCTGATGACTGCCCCCGCATAATACGGGAAAGTCTCTCGTGGAGGAGAGAGAAAGATTGGGTGGTGGCGCGTGGGGCTCAAACATGCGGGCCCGTTCATTCCTGTCTAGGAAAGGCTCAGCAAACGAGCAACGCGCCACCTGGGGAAAACAGGAGCAGACTACCAAGGCAATCAAAAGCGGAAGTTCCCGCCGCTCGCAATTGGCCTTTAGCCTGTCTTAAGGGTGCTGACGACCCTAATCCTGTTTTGTTGTATTCCTCCTGAAATTTTTCAGCAGTGGAGGACGAATTTTCAGGCTCGTCCTCTTAAAGGCATTTCTAAGTTGGATCCCCATCCGATCACTTAAATCTACCTAAACACTGCTGGTCATGCGCAGTCTCGGGCTTCCTCCGGCCGAGCTTGCGCAAGCTTGAATAAATTGTGCAAGGAAGTCCTAAACCTTGCTGTTTCGCTTAACACCATTCACCTGGATTAACCCGACTTTACGGGAGGCCAGTGGCCCGAGGACTTTTTTTCGAAGTTGTATTCGAAGTTACATTACTTTACTTAATTTTTGCCTTTTTGTCAACACTGCCGATTACTGCTAAAATGTAAATATGATTTCATATTTACAAGGAAAAATTTTAGAAAAAGGCCTAACCTATATGATTGTAGAAAATCAAGGTTTGGGTTATAAAGTTTTTGTCACGCCGGAGGCGCTGGAGAATGGGATTGGAAGTGCCGTAAAATTTTATACCTATCATAAAATTTCTGATGATGGACAATCGCTGTATGGCCTACCGGATTTTAACACCCTACAATTTTTTGAATTGCTAATTACTGTTTCCGGAGTAGGACCCAAAGTGGCTTTAGCAATTTTGTCTTCCGCGCGGGTAGATGCGGTCAAGCAAGCCATTGCCGGGCAGGATGCGGGAATGTTTAAAAGAATTTCCGGTGTGGGAACCAAGACTGCGGAAAAAATTATCGTGGAGCTAAAAGATAAGGTACTAGCGGTAAGCGGTCAGGGCTCAGTAAGTAGTAGTGAAGTGTTTGATGCGCTGTTGGCTTTGGGCTATAACCAGCGGGAAGTTCGGGATGTAATCGGCAAAATAGATTCCACTGCCGGCCAAGGCGAGCAGATAAAACAAGCGTTAAAATTTTTGGGCAAAGCCTAAAAGTAAATTTGGTACTTATGCGTTTAATAGAGTTAGTCGATAAAGACCATCAGGAATATAATCAATTTATTGCCGCATCAGATAGCGGCAGTTTTTTACAAAGCTATGATTGGGGACAATGGCAGATTAGTTTGGGACGGGAAGTTTATAGATATTGGATAACAGATGAAAATCAAAAGCGGATAAGCGCCGTTCAGTTAATTAAGATGCCCTTGCCGTTGGGAAAATTTTATTTGTATGCGCCGTATGGACCGGTTACAGATTTAGGATTGAAGATTGAAGATTTAAGATTTTTGGAACAGGGCATCAAAGAAAAATTTCCTGAGGCAATTTTTATTCGGATCGAGCCAAAAGAATCAACAAGTATCCAAGGATACAAGGATACATGTATAAAATCTCCCAACATTCAGCCCGGGAAAACTTTAATAATAGACATTTCCCAAACCGAAGAGGAGTTGTTAAAGCAAATGCATCCGAAGACCCGGTATAACATTCGGTTGGCGGAAAAACACGGCGTGGAAATTAAAGATGAATTTGATATTACCATTGGCCATGGTTTGTTTGCTCAAGAGGCTACCGCACTAATTGTGGAGACAGCGACCAGGCAAGGATATAAAGGTTATGGAAATAATTACTATCAGCAACTAATAGATTTTTTAGCCGTGCAAAATCGTGGGGATGTGCAGTTGCGGATATATAAAGCCATATATCAAAACAAGCTTTTATGTTCTGCAATTATGGTGGATTACGGTGCAACGCGAACATTTTTATTCGGCGGTTCCGCAGAGGAGAATAAAAATGTTATGGCCCCATATTTAATGCATTGGCAAGCCATTAAGGACGCAAAATTAGCCGGATTAAAATATTACGATTTTTGGGGTACGGAAACCTCATCCGGCAAGTCCGCCGGGTTTGTGCGTTTTAAGTTGGGGTTTGTCCATTCGGTTAGCTCAGGGTCTTTGAGCGGTATTAAAGAGTACGCCGGAGCGCATGACTTAGTTATAAATCCGCTGTGGTATAAAATTTATCGTTTAAGCAGAAAGTTAGCCAGATTAAAAAAATAACGTAATTTAACGGATGTTAAATTACGTTATTTTTTTAATCTCAAAAGGTGTTATTTACCCACGGCTTGGCGAACCAGTTTTTCGGTAATAATTTTACTGCCCTCGGCTCTGGCGAGATTACCGGCTCGAACTAAAAATTGTAAAGCTTTTTGGTGGCGCATGTCTTGGAAATAATCTTGAGAATATTTTACCGCTGTATCTATGGCCGGAAACTCAAAGAAATAACCAAAATGATTTTCTAAACTTTGCGCTTGTCTGCAACAGTAAGCGGTTTGTCCCGCCGATGTATTGCTCGGGAATTCATAATCTAAATTTAGAATCCAAACAGTTAAAATTTCCAGTTTCTCTACGGTCAATCCAATATTGGAAAAAATGGCTTGGAGAACATTATTTTGCGGAGCTAGCCGAAGCAGTCCGCCTAAAAGCATAAGCGAACCGATTTTATGGTTATGGAGTTTTATTGCCAGTAGGAAAGCTTCAAACGGAACCTGGGTAACATTTTTAGACTCGGTCAGCTTGGACAGTTTTATGTAGTTGGTTAAAAAGATTTTCGCGGTTGAAGTGTCAATTTTTAATTTAGCAAAAAGTTCAATGACCGACGGAGCGTTAAGTAGAGTTAAAAATAAATCTTCCATGGCCATTTCGCGTTTATGCTTGAGAGCAATTAAGCAGGCCCGGTTCCAGGCCGTTTTTGCGCTGGGGCTGAATAGGGAATAGATATCTACCGACTTAATTATTTTTTGTTTAATTGCAGGGGTGGGTTTTTTTAAAAACGGCAAAAATTCGTATAGCTTTTCTTTGCCAATTCTGGTTTTGTTCGGCGCACCGGAAAATTCCAGCAAGTAACCTTCGTAAAGAGCCGTCAGACCCCAAGGGTTTGTATTGGTTGGTTGGTATTTTAAGCTTTGATTTAAGCCCGCCATTTTATTTATGCTTTTGGTATCAAAAACGACTTTTGTCTAACTATATAATATAGTATAAGAGATTTTTTATTTTTTGGCTATTTGCAGTATAATGTAGATACTTGGGTCTGTTACCAAATGTCATTTTTGCCCAAAACGAGCTTATTTGGTAAAATTCCCAAAAAAATTTATCTGCTTACCTTTTAGGTAAACATCAAAATTTGTTTTGAAAATTTTCCTCAAACCACCTCATTTTGCATCAAAAAGCCCATTTGGTAACAGATTCCACCTATGAAATTCATTAAAGCCTTAATCCCTTCCGCTATATTAAAGATTATCCGCCCCTGGTATCACGGGGCGGTGGCTTTAGTGGCGGATTACTATTTTGACGAGCCCAGTAAAGAACTGACGGTAATTGGGATAACCGGCACAGCCGGCAAGTCTACCACCACACAAATGCTGGCAAAAATATTAAACACAGCCGGCAAAAAGTGCGGGTTTATAACCACAGTCAGTTTTTTTGACGGGGGAAGCGAAACAATTAATAAGCACGGCCTGAGCATGCCCGGCGGTTGGTTATTGCAAAAACAATTGTTGGCAATGAAAAAAAACGGTTGTAAGTTTGCGGTGGTGGAATGTACTTCCGAAGGGTTGGTACAAAATCGCCATGCAGGAATAGATTTTGATTATGCTGTGTTTACCAATTTAAGTCCCGCGCATATTGAGGCGCACGGTGGTTGGGAAAATTACAAAAAGGCTAAAGGTAAATTATTTGCTGCTGTGGGAACTTCCCAAACCGGAGTGGCAAAAAAAACTATTGTGGCTAATTTGGATGACGACTCCACGGAATATTTTTTGACTTTTCCCGCCACTCAAAAATTGGGCTTGAGTTTTACCGGTAAAACTTCTAAAATTTGTAGTACTGTTTATAATGCCGGAAAGACAGAACAAGGTTTTACTTTAAGTCAGGCAGATTTTACAGTTCACCTTTTGGGAGAATTTAATAAGTTCAATGGCGCTTTGGCCGTTGTGACTGCGGAAAGTTTGGGCGTAAGTGTGGCGGATTGTCAAAAGGCTTTAATGGAGTTTAAAAGCATTCCTGGTCGGATGGAAGAAATTCAAAACAATCGGGGCTTTCGGGTGTTTGTGGATTATGGTTGTGAGCCGGTAAGTTTTACTTCAGCACTAAAAGCCGCTTTTGATATTCCGCACCAAAAATTAATTCATGTATTCGGTTCCACCGGCGGACATCGTGACAGTCAAAAGAGGTTTTTATTTGGCCAGACTAGTGCGAGGGTAGCGGATCAAATCATTATTACTAACGATGACGTGTACGACAGTGACCCGAAAAAAATTGCATTTGATATTGAAGAAGGAGTAAAGGAAGCTATAAGCCATAAGCTAAAAGCTAAAAGCTATCACAAGATTTTAGACAGAAAAGAAGCTATTAAATATGCTTTATCTATAGCAAAGGACGGAGATCTGGTTTTAATTACCGGAAAAGGCAGCGAACAGTTTTTGGTTTTACCCGAAAACAAAAGAATTACTTGGGACGACAGGGATGTCGTCAGACAAGAATTTAAAAATATGGGAAAGTAATTTACCTAATTATTCTAATTGACCTAAGGCTCTAAAAAATTTCAAATACCAAATTTCCAATTTCCAATTAGAACCATTATAAGCAAGAGTTTTTTATGATTTTATTTATCGATACAACAGATTTTAGTAAAATTATATTTGCAATTTCTGATGAAAAGAAAGTTAGGCAAAAGTCTTTTGTTGTAGATCCGCATAAAAGTCACGAGACCTTAGAAAAACTCGAGGAGTTTTTACTTAAATCCAAAATCGTAAATCTAAACATCAAACCTCTCTCCGGCTCTCCCCATGCTTTGGGGAGAGAGACCATAAAGAAGATCTATGTGAACAAAGGCCCGGGGAGTTATACCGGCACTAGGATTGGGGTAACGATTGGTCAGGCATTAGGAATGGCTTGGGATGTTCCGGTAAAATTTATAGCCAAAGACAAATTCGAAATTAAATAAAAAATACCCCACATTTAGTGGGGTATTTTTTATTCTTTGAGTTTAAATACTTTTACTGTAATCAACAAAATCACAATCAACCATATCGTGAGAATTAAAATATCAAAGCCAATTTTATTAAAATCAAACGGGTAAAGGTAGGCTTGGCGGAGTCCATCGGCTAAATAAGTAATAGGCAGGAGTTTGGCAAACAATTGTAAGCCATGGGGCAGGGAAGAAATGGGGTAAAAAATGTCACCCAAAAAAGTTAAAGGTAGTCCCACAGCCGAAGTAATTGGCGCGGCAGTGTCGTAACTTTTGGCAAAGCTGGAAATAATTAAACCCAAAGCTAAAAATATCGCCCCACCTAAGAGTACTAAAATAATGGTGGAAAAAATGTTGCCGGTAAAGCTCGCGCCAAATGCAAAAATTCCCAGCAGGGTTAAAATAATAGTTTGCGCCAAAACTACAACCAATCTGGCGCCAACTAAGCTGGTGGCCAATTGCCAAGATTTAATTGGCGTAGCCATAAGGCGTTTAATAATTCCGCGGGATTTTAAATCCACCATCCAATAAGCCAGGCCGTAAATTCCACCTTGCATAATAGTCATTGCAATAATCCCTGGAAGCACATAATTGGAATATTTAATCCCGGTTTCCATATTTTTACCAATCGGTAGCACAGAAAGAGCCACGTATATAAACGCGGGCATTAGCACTGTCCAGTAAAAACCTTCTTTCTCGCGAAAGAACATTTTGAAATTGGCTTTGAAGAGTTCAAGAAAACTATTCATTGTCGTAGTCCTTGCCGGTTAATTGTAAGTAGACATCTTCCAGGGAAGCGGTTTTAACTGTAAAGCCGTAAAATACAATATTATGAGTTTTAAGTAAGGTGACAATGGCGGAAATTTTATCCAAGGAGGTAATTTCTAAAATCACCTTAGGATAATCGGCATGAACTTTTTTTACTTCCGGCAAGCTGGAGAATAAACCAGCGTTAATTTTGTCTTCGGTAAAAAATGAAACTTGGGTGGTGTCAGAGAGTCGGTCAATAAGTTTTTTCGGTTCGTCTATTTCTAAAAGTTTTCCGCTGTCCATTATCCCGACGCGGTGACATAAAAATTCCGCTTCTTCCATAAAGTGAGTGGTAAGTACAATGGTTATCCCTGCCCGGTTTAAAGTTTTAATTAATTGCCACATATCCCGACGGGCTTTGGGGTCTAGGCCGGTGGTAGGCTCGTCCAAAAATAATATTTCCGGGTTATGTACTAAAGAAGTGGCAATGGTAAAGCGTTGTTTTTGACCGCCGGACAAATCTTTTACCTCTGCATTTTCTTTGTCGCTTAAGTTTACCAATTCCAATAATTGTTTTTTCCCGTGTTCATCTGTTTTCCCATTCGTGTTCATCTGTTTTCCCTCGTAGAGGGAGGTAAATAAATCCAACAGCTCACCCAAAGTTAAATGGTGCAAATATTGGCTAGATTGCAGTTGAATGCCAATGCGTCGTTTAACCTCTTCGGTTTGAGTTATGTTATCCAAGCCCAAAACCTTAACCGTGCCGGATGTTTGAGCGTTTAACCCCTCTATTATTTCCAAAGTGGTGGTTTTTCCGGCGCCATTCGGGCCTAATAGCCCAAAAATTTCACCTTTCTGCACGGCAAAAGAAATACCGCCTACGGCAGTAACTCCATCTTTGGATTTGCCCTTTTTAGGGTAAACCTTTGTCAAATTGTGAATTTCAATAACCTTTTCCATATACAGCATTATAGCATTTTTGCATTTAATAGGGGATTCTCTGGTAAAAACCGATAATTTGTGCTAATATAGGTATATATAGCTATCCTCAATTGGGGATAACGCCAGAGACTTGACAAATTCTGCTTGACTGGTACAATCCAAATACGCACAATTACATAAGCCAATAGCCATTTGTGGATCGGCCTTTTTTGCATATCCCACAAAAAGTTTTTGCGTCTATAAAATATTTTTCCTTTTAAATAAGCCAAAAATATTTACTAAAAAACGCGTAATAACTACAATAGCTGGGGTAAATGGAAAAAGGCAATGTTTTGCGCTCTTCATCACATGATTTTGGGCAGATAGAGAGCATAAAATATTCATTTTTGGTGGAGTTTAAGGATTTGGCCAATTCCTTCGTTATCCCGATGTCCATCGGGATGCCTCGGACTTGTCTCAAATCCTAAAACCCTCATCATTATCTATAAATTGCTAGTCGTCTAATATCTTAAATAAGCCAAAAAAGTGCGTTTTTTTGGCCGAAAGCCTAATTTAATGGCAAATAAATCCAAAGTCAGCTCCTCTGCTGTGGCCACAAAGCCACACAAGGAGAAGGTTTCTGCGCGCAAGTTTTTTACCGCGAGCCACGAAACCGCATTAGTGCCGAATTTAATTGAAGTTCAATTAAATTCCTACAAGTGGTTTGTGGAAAAAGGATTAAAAGATTTATTGGGTGAAGTTAACCCAATCCGGGATTTTACCGGAAAAAATTTAGAGTTGGTATTTGGTGACTACTTTTTTGACAAGCCGAAGTACGACGAATTTACTTCCCGCGAACGAAACACCACTTACGAAGCTCCTCTATATGTATCCGCCAAGTTAATAAACAAAGTTAGCGGTAAAACCAAAACCCAAGACGTGTACTTTGGTGATTTTCCGTTAATGACTCCCCGCGGAACTTGTATTATCAACGGTGTGGAACGTGTAGTTGTAAACCAGTTGATTAAATCTCCGGGTGTATTTTTTACTGTGGAAAATATTCGCGGTAAACAATATTACGGCGCAAAAATTATTCCTAATCGCGGAGCGTGGTTGGAATTAGATACCGATGCGGCCGGAGTAATTGGCGTAAAAATTGACCGCAAGCGCAGAATTCCGATTACCGCACTTTTGCGCGTGTTTGGACTTTCTTCCAACGAACAAATTTTGGAAAGCTTTAAGGATATTGATACCGATCCTGACACCAAGTATATTCAAAATACTTTAGACAAAGATGCTTCCACCAATGCCGACGAAGGATTTAAAGAAGTTTATAAAAGAATTCGCCCCGGTGATTTGGCCACAGTAGATAACGCCAAGTCTTTAATTTCCGGAATGTTTTTCAATATTGAACGTTACGATTTTTCCGATGTCGGACGTTACAAATTTAACCAGCGTTTGCATGTGGAAAACAGCAGTGACCCGTTACTAACTTTGGAAGATTTAATCAAAGTAGTGCGCGAGGTTATTCGTTTAAATAACACTCAAGAACCGGCCGATGATATTGACCACTTAGCCAACCGCCGTGTTCGTGCTATTGGTGAACTGATTCAAACTCGTTTTCGTGTTGGTCTTGCTCGTATGGCCAGAATCGCGAAAGACAGAATGTCCTTGGCCGATTTGGAAACTGTTACCCCGGCTCAGTTAATTCATGTCCGTCCGGTGGTTGCCACCATGCAAGAATTTTTCTCTTCTTCTCAGTTGTCCCAATTTATGGACCAGACCAACCCGCTAGCCGAGTTGGAACACAAACGCCGTTTGTCCGCTATGGGACCCGGGGGGCTTTCCCGTGAACGTGCCGGGTTTGAAGTTCGTGACGTACATCGTAGTCATTATGGTCGCTTGTGTCCGATTACCACTCCCGAAGGTCCTAACATTGGTTTGGTGGCGCACTTAGCTACTTATGCCAAAGTAAATGATTTTGGATTTATTGAAACCCCGTATCGTTTGGTAAAAAAGAATGCAAAGAACGACGGCAAGGATGCAGTTGATGAAATTTCTCTTTATGATGTAAAAGATGAAAAGGGCCACACGATTGTTTCCTCAGGCGACACTATTACTTCCTCTCAAGCCAAGGAATTGGCCAAGCAGGAACAGCTTTTGGAAATCCGCATAAAACCGAGAGTAACCGATAAAACCAAGTATATGGATGCTTTTGAAGAAGAAGCCTTGGTTATTGGACAAAGCAATATAGAAATAGATTCGGAAGGTCACTTTACCGCGGCTCGTTCCAGCGTGCGTGTACACAACGTACCGTCTATTACTTCTACCGATGATATAGATGCGTTGGATGTCTCTCCAAAACAAATTATTTCCGTTACTACTTCCTTAATTCCGTTTTTGGAACACGACGACGCGAACCGTGCGTTGATGGGTAGCAACATGCAACGTCAGGCTGTCTCTTGTATTAAACCGGACGCTCCATTAGTTGGTACCGGTATGGAAGGCAAGGCTGCCCGCGATTCAGGAACTGTAGTGCTGGCGGAAGAAGAAGGCACTGTGACTTCCGTGGCCGGCGACAAAATTGTCGTAGTCGGCGAAAAAGGAAAAAAACGTGAATACCCATTGCTGAAATTTTTACGTACCAACTCCGGTACTTCCATTAACCAAATTGCTCGCGTGACCAAAGGTCAAGAAGTCAAAAAAGGAGACTTGCTTGCTGACGGGGCTTCCACTGAGCACGGGGAACTGGCTTTGGGACAAAATATTTTGTTGGCTTTCTTGTCTTGGGAAGGCGGTAACTATGAAGACGCTATTTTGGTTTCCGAGCGCGTTGTTCAGGCTGACCGTTTTTCTTCCATTCACATTGATGATTTTAAAATTGATGTTCGTGACACCAAATTGGGTCCTGAACAAGTTACCCGTGACATTCCTAATGTCGGAGAAGAAAAGTTAAAAGATTTAGACGAAAACGGAGTTATCCGTATTGGGGCCAAAGTTAAAGCCGGCGATATTTTAGTCGGAAAGATTACCCCAAAAGGGGAGACCGATTTAACTGCGGAAGAAAAATTGTTGCGTGTTATTTTCGGAGAAAAATCCCGCGATGTCAAAGACACATCCCTTACCTTGCCTCACGGCGAGTACGGAAAAGTTGTGAACATCCGCGAATTCTCTCGCGAAGCCGGCGACAAATTGCCTTCCGGAGTAATTCGCAGTATTCAAATTTCTGTGGCTGTGTTACGTAAAATTCAAGTCGGTGACAAAATGGCCGGCCGTCACGGAAACAAAGGTGTTATTTCCAAAATTATTCCGGTGGAAGATTTGCCGTTTATGGCCGACGGTCGCCCGGTAGATATTATTTTAAACCCCCTTGGTGTGGTGTCTCGTATGAACTTGGGACAAATTTTAGAAACCCACCTTGGTATGGCTGCTTATAAACTCGGTTATAAAATTGCCACCCCGGTATTAGACGGAGTTAAAGAATTCCAAATTAAAGAAGAATTGGAAAAAGCCGGCGTACCGCAAGACGGGAAAATGGTACTTTACGATGGTAAGACCGGTGAGGCGTTTGACGAAAAAGTCACGGTTGGGGTTATGTATATGTTGAAACTGCACCACCTTGTCGACGATAAAGTCCACGCTCGTTCAACCGGACCGTACAGCTTAATTACCCAGCAACCGCTTGGTGGTAAAGCCCAGTTCGGTGGTCAGAGATTCGGAGAAATGGAAGTCTGGGCCTTGGAAGGTTACGGAGCAGCTCATACTCTGCAAGAAATGTTAACCATAAAATCCGACGACGTGGTCGGCAGAAGCAAAACTTACGAAGCCATTGTCAAAGGTGAACCGATTAAAAAACCAAACGTGCCGGAAAGTTTCCGTGTGTTGGTTAAAGAATTACAAAGTTTGTGTTTAGATGTGGAGTTGTTAGGCAAAGATGGGCAGGTGGCTTCGGCCGCTGAAGAACCGGAGGTCGTCGTGCCGGTATCCATGAGCCAACCGCCGGCCGTGCCGGACATGTCTCTGTTTGCAGATGAGATAAAAAAGAAACCGAAGAAAGAAAAGAAAAAATAGCTCACGGTCAGAAAGGTTTCTTTCTTAAATCATAAATCTTAAATCATAAATTTTTATGTTAACTCTTACAGAAGATTTCAAAGGTGTCCGCTTAAAGCTGGCTTCCCCGGAAACCATGTTAGATTGGTCGCACGGCGAAGTAACCAAGCCGGAAACCATTAACTATCGTACTCAACGTCCGGAAAAAGACGGTTTATTCGACGAAAAGATTTTCGGTCCAATTAAGGACTGGGAATGTTATTGTGGTAAGTATAAGAGAATTCGTTACAAAGGAATTGTTTGTGACAAGTGTGGTGTGGAAGTTACCAAGTCTTCCGTTCGTAGAGAACGCATGGGACACATTAAACTTTGTGTGCCTGTTGCTCACATTTGGTTTTTGCGCGGCGTGCCGTCTCGTTTAGGATTGGTACTGGATTTAGGTGTGATGGAATTGGAAAAAGTGGTTTACTTTGCCGCCTACATTATTACTAATGTGGACGAAGAATCCCGTATTTCCACGCTCGAACAAATTGAACACGAATTCAAAGCCAAGAAAAAAACGATTGAAGAAAAGTATGAGACTATAATCGGTAAAGCCAAGTCTGCTATGGGTCAAAAGGCTTCCGGTAAAGATTCAGAACTTGCTCAGGCGGAAATTGACGCCGAAGTTACCCGGTTTAAAGATGCGTGGGCCAAAGAACTGGATGCCCTAGAAAGCATTCGCGACCAAGCCCGCAGTGAGCTTAAGTCTATAAAAAAATATCAGATTATTTCCGAATTGCAATACCGTGACTTGTCTATGAAGTACGGTCCGGTGTTCAGCGCCTCTATTGGCGCCGAAGCCTTAAAAGGCTTGCTCGAGGAAGTTAACTTGGAACAGTTGGTCCAAGATTTAAATACACAATTAGTCGGCCTGGAAGGCCAAGCACAAAGAAAAGCGTTAAAGCGCTTAAAATTAATTAAATCTTTAATTAATTCCGGACTTCGCCCGGAGTGGATGTTAATTACCACCTTGCCGGTTATCCCTCCGGACTTACGTCCAATGGTTCAGCTTGACGGTGGCCGGTTTGCGGCCTCCGATTTAAACGATTTGTATCGCCGGGTCATTAACCGTAATAATCGCTTAAAGAAATTATTGGAAATTAAAGCGCCGGAAGTTATTACCAGAA
>CAYZEI010000025.1:0-7784 GCA_964477745.1 uncultured Candidatus Saccharibacteria bacterium
CACTTAGTGGGGAAGTGGTTTATGCCCATTCCATTGAACAGGTTTGCGCTGATGCCCGAAAGATTGCTTCAATTGCCCCGAACATTGTTATAAAAATTCCAGGCAATATGATAGGCCTGTCTTGTATTAAAATTTTAAAAGACGAAGGGTTAAAGTTAAATGTAACCGCGCTTATGACATTTAAGCAGTTGGCCTTAGCAGCTCAACAAGGTGCGGACTATGTCAGCCAATTTTATTGCCGAGCAAAAGACGCGGGGATAAATTCGGTGCGGGAAATAAATATGGCCAGAGAATTTATTGATCAGAGTAATCTACCCACCAAAATAATTATCGGCAGTATTCGGACAGTGGATGACGTTGGCACGGTTCTTCTAACTCGGGGTCATATCATAACCATAAATCCTGAGTTAATTGAACAATCATTTACGCACCCCAAGACCCAAGGCAGTATAGATGAATTTGCCAAGCGGTATGAAGATTCCATGCAGAAAAAAGTAGTCGGCATGTTGTCTTCACAGCATTCTTAATTTAAAATAACCGAACCCCGCACGTCATATTGGCCTGCGGGGTTATTAAAAAATTTATGAATAAAAATAAAGCAATATTTTGGGATCGGGACGGCGTGTTAAACCATGTACTTAGTCAACGGGCAGACGGCGAACAAAATGTTTCCCCGCAAGTATTTGCCGATTTTAAATTGGTTGAAGGAGTGGCTGAAGTTTTAATGCAAACTAGGCAAAAAGGTTATTTAAACATAATCGCTACCAAACAGCCGGACATTGCCCGAAACAAAATGTCTTGGGATGAATTAAATAAAATGCATGATTTTTTGAAAAACCATGTACCGACTATTGATGCGATTTACGTTTGCCCACATGACAAAAAAGATAATTGTCAGTGTCGCAAGCCCCTGCCCGGGTTATTGTTTGATGCGGCTAAAGATTACCATTTAGATTTAGCACAGTGTTATATGGTTGGTGACAGCCAGAGTGATATTGATGCGGGTCATAACGCCGGAGCAAAAAGTATTTTAGTAAACACACATTACAATATCAATGTTAGAGGTTTTGATTGGGAAATAAAAAATATATCGGATATCCTAAATTTAATATAAAAAAATTGGACCTAGGCGAGCGCATGAGCGAACACTTAGGTCCAAAAGAGAACAAACGTTACCAAGATCCCGATGCAGTGTCGGGGTCGATTTTTTCCCAACCGCTTCTTGGCAGGAGGTCGTAGACCTTTTGCGCCAAGTCGGGTTGGCCGGCGACGAATCCCAGGCGGTGCTCGGATGCCGAGCAGAATGCCTTGTAGTCGTAAGTCGGCACCGGGACGACCTTCCCCGCTTTGAGTCGGAAGAAGTGGAAGGCTTTTTTGGTTGCCTGGCAGGCGGCGAAAGCTCCCGCCCAGTCCCAGGATTTTTGTGGTGCTTGAATGACCACATCGACCCGGCCTGCAGCAAGCCAAGTCAAGGCCAAATCGCCACTTGGGGCATCGTGTTTAGCCAGGAAGTTGGGCACGATGCGGGGGAGAATGGATACGACCGGGGTGAATAACTGTGTGTCCACGCCGGTGAGCAGTACGGCTTTGTTGGCTGGTGTTGCTGTCGGCCGTAAGACCTTAACGCTTCTGGCTTCTGCTTCCACTTCTAGGGCGAAGTCTTTGTAAGTCACAACCAGGTAGCCACCGTACAGGGACGGGGCAAACACGGCAGAGCCAACAAAGATTCCCTTATGCATGGTTGCAGCGCTGACGCAGTAAAGTCCCAGCCGTTTGTGTTTGGCTGTACTGCCGTCAATCGGGTCGACAATCTGGACAATGGGAAAGTCCAGAATTCCGCGCGGGTTGGTTTTATCCAACACCGCGGGGTGTTGAGAGTGTTCTTCACACAGAACGCGTGTCCTCGGGTTGTCTTTGAGCAGAAGATCAATAACCAGTGTTTGGCTGCTCATATCTTCTGCTGTGACAATGGCGCGATGCCCGTCGCCATCTTTAACTGTTGCCTCGCTGGCCTTGCCTTTAATGGCGTAGCCGGCTTCAACAACAGCGAGAACCGCAGAGCGGACATCCGGGTGAAGCTGGGCAAGATTGCTCTCGCCAATGAGGCTTAAGAACGATTCTTTGTTCATTTGGATCCTCGAAGAATCTTGAGTGTTTCAGCAGGTCCCCATGGGTGAACATGCACCCCGGTGCGGGGTGCTTCTTCTTCCACGCCGTGAGGGTTAAGACACGGGGAATAATACCCCCAGTCAAATCTTCCGTTTTGGAATTCCAGCATGAGTTTGAAGTCAGGCGCCAGCCCTTGCAGGCTGGTAAAACCGTTCTCAAACATCAGTAGTAGTTCGTTGATTGCGGCGGCCAAACAGTCACTGCTGACGTCTTTCTTGCTGACCAGAAAACACTGGCCGGCTCGAAAGATGCTGTCGCAAACAACGCGCACATCGCCGTCCAAAATGACCATCTCTGACTTGTTCCGCCAGTAGCTGTGTAGGGCGCGTTCCGCGTCCAGATCAAACAGCTTTCCGATCGGTAGTTCCGGGTCGCAGTTGTCGGGATTGACCAGGTAATGGGCATGGAAGTCCTGCTGGTTCATTCCCGACAACTGGCCCACGTAACAGATCATTCGGACGTACTCGTGGTGTTCGTCACGCATCATCTGCATGGCGTGGCCAAGCAGGCCGGCCAGGTTACTTATTCCGCCTAGCTTGCGGATTTTGTACTCCGGCCAACAGGACAGAAAAGGAAAATATAGCCGGTGGTCGTGGTGGGGCGTATTGCTGTTGCGGATGAGAGTAAAACCATCACCCACTGGAATTTCCGGGAATATCACGTTCTGCGCGCGAGAGTGGAGCTGGCACGGAAAATGTTTCCGGCCTTCTTCAATGCGCGTGGCGTACTGCCACCACCGATTAAGGTGGGTAGCAGGGTTGAATGTCCGGGTTCCCCCGAACATCATGGAAAAGTTTCCTGGGTAGATTAGAGTAACGTACTCTTCATCACCCTTGATTCTGATTCTTTTGGTAACGTTATCCTCCGTTGCCACTGTAAAAGTACCTCGCTTTTTTCTTCCAACAGTATCAGTGCGACCATTAAGTATACGAAAGTTTGCCCTATTTGTCAATGCTTTTTTCGTTTATCTGGATTTTGTATATTGGGTTTTTGTTAAAAAATTTGGCTTGGTCCGGAGGTTTTTATATGGTAATATAATAGATATTAGTAATATTTATTCATGTTAAATCGACAAAAAGTTGCGGTAATTGGCTTGTGGCATTTGGGTTGTACGGTTTCCGCTAGTCTAGCCAAGCAGGGTTATGAGGTAATGGGTTTAGATTTTGACGAAAAACTGATTGCCAATTTAAACCAGGCAGTTTTACCCATTGCGGAACCGGGTTTATCCGAACTCGCCGCCGAAATGCTCAAAAGCAAAAATTTAAATTTTTCTTCGGATTTTTCCATACTGAAAAATTTTCCGTTTGTTGTGATTGGTTATGATACTCCGGTTAACGACCAAGACCAGCCGGACCTGGAGATTGTTAATCGAGCCGTGGCAGAAATACAAAAGTTCGCCGGGGAAAATTGTACGGTAATTTTAATGAGTCAAATACCTGCGGGCACCTCCAGAAAAATATTTCAACAATTGCGCACTAAACATTCCAAAATAGAAGTTGTGTACAATCCGGAAAATTTACGACTGTCTCAGGCCATAGAAACATACGTTAATGCAGACCGTCAGATAATCGGCGTAAGTTCGCCGGAGGCGGAAGCCCGGATGCGGGAATTTTACGGTTTTTATAAAAATTCGTTAATGTTTATGTCCCTGGAAAGTGCGGAATTAGTCAAGCATGGTGTAAATAGTTTTTTGGCTATGTCAGTTAGTTTTATTAACCAACTGGCGGATTTGTCCGAAGCCGTGGGCGGAAATATTATGGAAGTAATTAAAGGTTTAAAAAGCGATACCAGGATTGGGCAGAAGGCTTTTTTGTCTCCGGGTTTGGGTTTTGCCGGGGGAACTTTGGGACGGGATTTGCGAGTTTTGGAAGATTTGGGAAAAGAAAAAAAAGTTGAGTTGTCGTTGGTTGCCGATGTTTATGCCGTGAATCAAAACAGAAAAGAAATTTTTTATAAAAAATTAACTCAAGTTCTGCCGGAGCTTAAAGGCAAGAAGATTTGTATTTTGGGATTGGTTTATAAGCCCGGCACCAACACTTTACGTCGGTCATTGTCTTTGGAAATAGGGAAGTGGCTGGTAAGCCAAGGAGCAGAAGTGGCCGGTTTTGACCCTGCCTTGAGTAATCCGACAGATGTTTTGCCCATAAAATTAGCCATAGATCCTTACCAGGCCAGTAGTGAAGCGGATGTTTTAATTCTTATTACCGAGTGGCCGGAATTTAAAAGCTTGGATTTCCATAAAATAAAAATCGGTATGAAAGGTAATTTAATTTTTGATACTAAAAATATTTTAAACCCTGTCGAATTAAAGACGGAAGGGTTTAAATATTTTGGCACTGGGATTTCCAATGAAATATAATTTCTCAAATAAAGTTGTTGTCATAACCGGTGGTGGTAGCGGAATTGGTTTAGTGGTGGGGTTGGCTTTTGCCCAAGCGGGAGCAAAAGTAATTATTTTGGGTCGGGATAAAAAGAAATTAAAAATCGCTCAGAAAAAAATCCAAGCTGTGGGCTTTTGTGATTTTCGGCTTTTGGATGTTTCAAATATAAAACAAGTCCAAAAGGTTTTCCTGGGCATTAATAAAGACTATGCCAGTCTGGATATACTGGTAAATTGCGCAGGGGTTTACGGTCCAATCGGTAGACTGCATGAAAATGATCTTTCGTTTTGGCAGGAGGCTTTGAAAATAAATTTATTTGGCACAGTTAATTGTATCCACACCGCGTTGCCGTTAATGCTAAAACAGAAGAAAGGGAAGATAATTAATTTATCCGGTGGGGGAGCGGTGCAACCTTTCCCGAATTTTAGTGCTTATGCCACCTCCAAAGCGGCGGTTGTGAGGTTTACCGAAAATATTGCCGAAGAATACAAAGACAAAAATATTCAAATAAATGCCATCGCCCCCGGGGCGATTAATACAACATTTTTAAAACAAGTATTAAAAGCCGGGTCTGCCAAAGCGGGAAAAGATTTTTATAATAAATCTGTGGTACAAAATAAAAGTGGAGGTGATTCTCCGGAAGTCGCAGCGGAACTGATATTGTTTTTATGCTCCCCGGCAGCTAAATACATTACGGGAAAGCTGATTTCCGCCAAGTGGGACTTGTGGCAAAAATGGAACCTGAAACAATTAAATGATATTAAGCACAGCTCTCAGTACACTTTGCGCCGAATCGACAATAAATATTTTAAAGCAATCTAATTCTATGAGTATAAAAAAGTCATTAAAGGTAGGAATAATCGGGGCGGGAAACATTGGTACAAAAAGGGCTCATGCTATTTTAGATTTGGGGCAGGATAAAATAGTGGGAATTTTTGACACCGACCGGGAAAAAATGCAAACCTTGGTAAGTCTAACCGCTTCACACCAGTATAGTTCCGCCCAGCAGTTATTAAGCAATCCGGAAATAGACGCGGTAATTATTTCCGCCATACCTAAGGCTAACTTAAAGTTAGTTCAGGAAGCCTTGCAAGCAAAAAAACATGTGTTGGTGGAAAAACCTTTGGGTAGTACTAAGGCTGAGGCTGTTGTTATTGATAAAGCCGCAAAAAAAGCAAAACGTGTGGTGAAAGTCGGGTTTAATCATCGCTTTCATCCGGCGCTTTTGGAAGCTTATAAACAATTTAGCCAAGGGTCTATTGGTGAACTTATGTGCATTCGCTCTATTTATGGACATGGTGCCCGCCCGGGATATGATTTGGAATGGCGAATGCAGAAAAAATTTAGCCGGGGTGGGGAACTTTACGATCAAGGTGTGCATATTTTAGATTTGGCTCAATGGTTTGCCGGGGACGCAGAAAAAGTTTTTGCCACAAATAGAAATCTGTACTGGAAAAAATCGCAATTGGAAGACAATGCTTTTTGCCAGTTGTTTTATAAAACAGGCAAAATGATGGATTTTCATGTCAGTCTTACTCAATGGAAAAATAAATTTTCATTTGAAATTTTTGGTACTAAAGGGTATTTATTGGTTTCCGGCTTGGGGAGAAGCTATGGGCTGGAGACTTTAGTTTTGGGCACCAATGTCGGGCAAGGAAAAGTCCCCAGCGAAAAAGTTTGGGAATTTCCCGGCCCGGACAATTCTTGGGCGGAAGAATGGAAGCATTTTCGGGCTTGTGTGCTTGATCCCAAAAAACCGGTTATGAGTTCGGCCGGGGAAAATGCCAAAGTCATGGCCAATTTAGATGCTTTATATGCATCGGCAAGTAAGCAAAAGATTATTAAATTATAATTATGGAATTTATTAAAATTTATTTACAAGAAGCCTCGGAGATTATTTCAAAGATAGATGTGTCCTCCGTAGATAAATTGGTAGAGCTTTTGGTTAAAGTCAGAGAGCAAAAAGGCCGACTATTTATTTTGGGAGTAGGGGGGAGTGCCGGCAACGCTTCTCATGCGGTTAATGATTTTCGTAAGATTACCGGTATTGAATCCTATGCTCCAACCGATAATGTTTCGGAGTTAACCGCACGTACCAATGACGAAGGTTGGGAAAGTGTGTTTGCGGAATGGCTTAAAGTTAGCCGGCTTACTTCTGCAGACGCTCTTTTAATTTTTTCGGTTGGCGGTGGAAATTTAGAAAAGAATATCAGCGCTAATTTGGTTAATGCTATTGGATATGCTAAAAGTTTAGGTTGTAAAATTGGCGGAATTGTGGGTCCAAAAGGCGGATATACTGCCCAAGAGTCAGATGCCTGCGTAATTATTCCGGAGGGTCATCCGGACCGGATAACTCCGCATTCAGAAAGTTTTCAAGCCGTTATTTGGCATTTATTAGTATCTGACCCAAGACTGAAAATTAATCAAACTAAGTGGGAGTCCACCGTAAAATAATTTTAATGAAAGTCGTACTAAAGAAGTTAATTTATTTTTTTAAACTTTTAAGCGGAAAAATAAAATTTATTTCAGGCGGGAATTTAGCTTTGGTTAAATCTTCCGTGGGTTTTTGGTATGCGGGAGATATTCAGAATTCCGCGGATATTGCTTACGGGGTTTTGTATAAAGGGGTGGTGGAAAAAGCCGGGACACAATTGGTGTCTAAAATTTTAACCCTGATGCTTAAACCTCAGAAAATCCTGTCTTTTTATGACATTGGTGCCAATACCGGATATTATGGAATTATGGCAGCTTTTTTGGGCAAAGGTAAAATTAACACCTTTGCTTTTGAACCAATTCAGGAATTTAGCGCTATTGAACAGGAATCAATAAAATGTAACCATTTAGAAAAAAATGTTACAATTTTTAATTGTGCTTTGGGTAATACGGACAGCCAACAGAGCATATTTATTTCCGGCAGTGGAACCAGTTTAAATAAACAATTTCAATCGGCCAAGCCGGTTCCGGAAAGAGTTATTCATGTCAGACGTTTGGATGACCTGATTGAGCAAGACAGACTTCCGGCGCCGGATTTTCTTAAAATTGATGTTGAAAGTTTGGAATACGAAGTTTTGTTGGGAGCTAAACTGACTCTTGAATCGGCCAAACCGGTAGTGTGGTATGAGTCTGCTTTAACAGTGAAGCAAAATAATTATACCAACGACAATTTTTTTGCTACGCAAGAATTGTTAAGTGGTTTGGGTTATGAAATTTTTCTACAACAGGGGAAAGGATTGG